>JBBRMZ010000065.1:0-22385 GCA_038230555.1 Chitinophagales bacterium | reverse complement strand
GCAAGCATCAGTCGCTCAACTGGAAAACGCCCAAAGAAGTTTTTGATCAACATAATACATAATTTATCGTATCTTTAAATCACATTGACTCCACCTTAGTTTTAGTTGAAATTTGTCCTAAGAATGGGGAGTACCTCACTTCTTCAGGTTTAGCAGGAAAGAATAGTTTGTCATATTCCGCTTCAATTTCATTGAGTAAAGTTACAATTGAGTTCCATTTTTCATGAGTAAACATTACGTCAAGTCCATTAATTGGGTCTGAACTTATATTTAGCCCCGCTAGATAATATAACTGCCGTTGAGGAGAAGACAACTCTCCTAATTGGTCAATAGCTCTTTCTCTACCAGCATGTATTAGCGCAGAAAGGTCACCTAGGAGCCAGTCAGCGTTATAGGTAGCAATAATGTCTTTTAACTGTTGTGATTTGGTCTCTAAACTCATATACCCTCAATTCATTGAGTGGTTGCAATAAGCTTGCTGCTAACGAACAATGCTTGCTGTAGTTTGGGAATTAGCATTTCGTCTGCCCACAACTGAAGTCCAATGATCGCATATTGCTGATGTTTTGTAGCATTCTCCATACTTCGGACAAATAATGGGTGAAAGTAAGATAAAAACCGCTTGAACAAAGATAATCGTTTTTTTGATTAAACCCCGTATGGGACGTTCAATAATTCAGCATCTAACGTCAGCGCTTATAGCAAACAAGTCGATAAATTGTGTCAGGCCCTAATGTAAGTCTTTTCCATTTTCATACACGTATATATAAATGTGTTCATATTTTACGTGTGCCAAAATCGCTCCGTAAAGACTGGCCAGTCTTTCGACAATGATATTCTGATGATCGACAACCTGATTTGTATTTAGACTTTAATGATCCGCAATCTGTGAAAATCCTCTTTGCACTTTCAGCGCCTCCAAAGCGACTTTCGTTGTAAAAGTAGCCTTGTGTACCGAATGAACTTTTTTCCATATTTGACAGAATGTAGAGGTTTAAAGGCAAACTTTATTACCTTAAATGTCTGTCCGAGTTTGTGCAGTATTATATTATAATTTGCAAATAGCTAAATTGTAGTTTATCCGCTTCACTCACACAAAGCACAATGTTACACGCTGTTTTATCTCCATGATTTAGATAATCCATCGCCAAATTCCCAATACCTTCTGTTTGCATTTATTACTATTAAATTTTGCCGTGTTCTCGTCATCGCAGTATAAACGATTTTGTCATATGCATCTTCTGCGCCGTAATAGCTTTCAGGTATAAATAAAATTACATTTAGGACTTCCCACCCTTTAAAACTATGTATCGTAGATATTTTTAATCTACCGTCCCCCATCCAAAATGACTTCTTATGTTTATGATAACGTTTTTCTTCTTCGTTTTCAAATACGTGATTGACTTTCACATTTTTTGTTAATTCAAAAAGGTTTACGCATGCAAAACCATAATTTTTGTCAGGCACCAATATTACCATATCAGAACCATGTTTTGAAGTACCATTTTCTTTAATAATTTCATAGCTTTCGTTAACTTTATTAAGCCATTCTTTTTGTTCTACATTTAGCCACATTGAATGTTCTTCGTATTGAGTAAAAAGGTCTGGTCGTTCAACCTTTTCAACTCTTACGTCTTGATTTAGATTGAACTTCTCGCTAAATATTTTTGTTATCCCCGCAATTTTTTCTGGAAGCCTAACGATAGTTTTTAATTCTATCCAATCTCCAAATTTTTCTACTCCGCTTCGTCTTTTATCAAGCCATTCCATTTCACGATTATAAATATTTTGTTTTTTGTCACAAACGACGACCACTTCATCCCTGGGTGTCAAAAACCGACAAAGCATACTATACCATTCAATATAATAATCTTGGCCTTCGTCAATAAAAATTGCATCATACTTTTCATATGTACCTTTTTGAATAGCTTTAAGAACTTTATTTGGAACAATTTCTCTAAAGGTTTCTTCATCATCCCCACTTTCTGTAGGCCAGTTTTCCCCAAACTCATTTAGTATGTCTTTACAAAACCCATGAAAGTGTCTAAAAGTAAATCTATCCCAACTAAAACTAAAAGGACTTCTTTGTACCATATCCCTTATGTAATGCCAAAGGGTAATATTAAACGAAAGTATTAAAACTCGGTAGCCTTGCGAAGCAAGATTCCCTGCTCGGAAGGCTAATACTTGTGTCTTGCCACTACCTGCAACACCTCTTACTCTGTAATGCCCTTTTTGTGGTTCGGCAAATTTCTTTTGATATGTATTTAACACGAGCTTAGTTCCTTGTTCAAGTGAATGAAATGGTGGATTAAGCCAAAATAAAATTTCTTTATTCCAATCTTTGGGCCAATAAATACTTTCAGTCAAATAACTGTTTGGAATAATTTGCCGCAAGTTTGTAGCTAACAAAGAATCTCTACCAAATACAGGAAAATAAGGATAGTTCTTACTTTGGTTTTCGAAAAGTTCCTGCACCTGTTTTGTCGTAGCCTTATGAAAATAGATTGATGTTTTAATTAGTCCGTACTGCTTTACGTTTTTATCTATTTCCTCGCCAATTTGTGGTATCAATTGACCTATTAATTGTTCTTTATAATATTCAACTTGCTTAACAGGTGATTTTATTGGATAGCTACCTTTATTGTCTGTCACATAAAAATCCCACTTATCTAGCTTGTTTTTTTCAAACTTATAATTGTATAAATTCCAATCTTTTACCTCTATTATTTGTACACCTATGTTTGGATTAAATACAATTAAGTCTGGTCGGATGCCATTTAAAAATGGCTGAATAAAAATTAACCAACCGTTATATTTTGTTAATTCTCCGCCTTCTTGGAAAGTTTCGTCTTTCTTTAAATGTTCGTCTAAGAATTTAAGTAAATAATTTTCTCCTTCTGTCAGCGGTTGCTTGAAGTTATTAATGTGTTCCCACGAAGGAATTAGTCTGCTAAACATAGTTAGTATGGTGCTGCATTAAATAAAATGTAATTCAAATATATATTATACGCATACAAATATACTTCTTTTACAAATAACATATAACTTATACGTTATCTATTTTGTATTGTCAAGAATTTTTGTCAGGTAATATGGTCTAATTTTCACGTGCAGGAGATTCCATTTACTTTTCAGATATAGAAACAAATAAATTGACAAGGTATCGTGCTCCCCATTCTTCGTAACGTATAGGGTGAAAATAAGGCATACTCATTTGGACAATGACAGTCCTTATATTAAGCATTGCGGATCCGTAACGACCAGCCGTCGGACTGCCCCAATAAATAAAAGGTAGAAGGAAACGGCAGACGTTCACCCAATCGAAAACATGCTGCGGAAGCAAGAGCAAGAATGGAGATATATTTCATAGAGAAAACACTCGTTTTTACAACATTGAATATATTGCTTTCTCATATAATTGCAAATATAATGATATAACACAACTCTGTCAATAAAAATAAATAATATTTTAAATTCTTTTATAAAAATATTTCAACAAGTTATGCACAATCAATAAAAGAATAAACTTCCCTTCCTAAGTTTGACCTCGCACAAATAATAAAACCTAAACTTTCCCCCTCGGCTACCTGACTGACTCCATAATAAGCCTTATAAAATAAGCCTTATATGACCCTTATACAAACCGTACTACGCCTTTGTAAAAACCCCTCAAGTCACATATAAGGCACATATAAGTCACGTATAACTAAGGTCTGAATAACCCATCAAAGCCAGACCAAAGCCATACCTGAGTCATACTTAGGTAAGGTCAGAATAATCCCCCAATCTGAGTCATACCTAAGCCGCAGATGAAAAATACCTAAAGTGAACGGAAGAGAAAAGAAGCCAACCGATTGCCAAAGCGGCAAAGAATCCTATTCAAAGATCTGCGCATTATCCTCAAAAATAAAGACCCGGTCGCGTTTGTAGCCTTTCTGTTTGTGCGCTATATATGTAGTTATTTAATATCCTGAATCAGGCGCAGCGCGGTGGAAATAGGTTCCCCCAATAGAGATGCATTACTCGTTTACTAACGTACAGAAAACCCGTTTCCTGCCAATAAGAAAATCCACATTCGCAGGAAAGACGTTTTCTGCAAATATGGATTTTTATATAAGCGGCAAGCGCGCCTGTTAAAATTATAGAGTTACTTGCAAATCAATATATTAGTTGAAAAAGGCGACGGTTAATAAACAATCTCCGTTTCAAACCCGCCGGGCTGCTGTTGATACAATTTCCAAAACTCCGCAGCGATAGCGTTCGGATTATATTTCGGGTCTTTCTCATTCACATAACCGCAAACGGTAACGGTGGCAAGATGCACGTTGCTGTTTTTCAGCCCGCCCGCCACGCCGTGAACCAAATTGCGCAACGCCGCCTTGCCCATGCCCAGACCGATAAGATTCGGCTGCGGAGCAAGAGAAAGACCGCCGCCGGTGAAAAATAGTTTACCCGCGTTGGCCGCTTTCATATTCGGAAGCAAATATTGCAGCAGATGAAACGCGCCCCCCGCGTTGACGTTCATTTGTTCCTGCACGCCCGCCCAGGTCTCTTTTTCGATCCCCTTAAACGCCCGTGTATACGCGTTATATAAAACGATGTCGGCCGGCCCCAGTTCTCCGGCTATTTTATCCAACGCCGCGCGCAGCGATGTTCCGTCGCCCGCGTCGCCGACGGCGTACGCGGCCCGGACGCCTAAAGCGTTTAAAGCCGCCGCTTCAACGGTCAGTTTTTCTTCGTTGCGCGCAATAAGGCCCACGGAAAAGCCCTGCCCGCCAAACAAACGGGCGACGGCGTTCGAGATACCGGCGCCTGCGCCAATAATGGTGATTTGCATAAAGTAAAGTATTAAGGTGAAGGAGTAAACTTTTTCGCGCCGCTTACGGCGCTTATAGCAGAGCGGTCTGTTCAACCGTCGCAGAATTTGAGTTCAACAAAAAAAAGCCCGTTTCGTTCTGCTTTTCTTCGATAGCTATTCGAAAACCAGCAGCGTTACGACAATGGCGAAGACGCCGTCGCTAAAGGCTTCGATTCGGGGCTTGCTGAAGACGCCGAGGGTTCGGGGAGAGGCTGGCAAGTTTAAATTTTAGAAGTATTTCAAGATGGATTGCTGTATACGCGTTGAACCGAATTCAAAGTAACACAAAAAATCTTAGGAATATATTCATTTTAGTTGGTAGTTTTAATGCATTGCTTATTTTTACGCAAAGAAAACTATGAGATATGACAAAAAAGACAATAACCGTTGATGGTAACGAAATTAGTTTATTTTCCGTCGCCGCTCAGGACGAGTATTTTTCATTAACAGATATTGCTAAAAAATTTAATGAAGATTCGCCTGCCGACGTTATTGCAAACTGGATAAGAAATAAAGATACCGTTCAGTTTCTTGGAGTTTGGGAAATATTGAATAATCCGGATTTTAACCTCGTGCAATTCGAGGAGGTTAAAAAAGAAGCAGGCTTCAATCTCTTAAAAATCTAAAAGCGGAGTTTATTAAGATGGGTTTATCCAAGCCGGAGCGGCTAACAAAATTAAACGAAATTGCGATTCATCAGATGCAACTGCTGGTAAATTCTCCTCGACTGGGCATATTGAAATAAGATAAAATAGATTATTTAATTTCGCAACTCAACAACAACCGGTCCTCTAAAAACCCTTCTAAACGATCTCCCGTCTGAACCGGCCCAACCCCCGCAGGCGTCCCCGTATAAATGACGTCCCCCTGTTGCAACGTGAAATACAAAGAAATATAATGGATCAGGTAGTCGAAAGAAAAAATCAAGTACTTAGTCTCGCCCGACTGAACGACTTCTCCGTTCTTTTTTAATTGAAAACGAATATTGGCAAGGTCAAACTGTTCCAATGGAGTAAACGCGCTTAACGCTGCCGAACCGTCAAAACCTTTAGCGATTTCCCAGGGGCGACCTTTGGCTTTTAATTGATCCTGAATATCGCGGGCGGTAAAGTCTATCCCTAAAGCGATTTGATCGTAATATTTGCGGGCGAACCGTTCTTCAATATGTTTGCCGTTTTTAGAGACCCGCAGCACGACCTCCAGTTCATAATGCAGATGCTGGGTAAACTCGGGATAATACAGCGGTTTGTTTTCCAGCAACAGAGCCGTCGGCGGCTTCATAAAAATAATTGGCAGTTCGGGAACGGCGTTATTCAGCTCTTTAGCGTGCTCGGCATAATTGCGACCGATGCAGAATATTTTCATAGCGTTGAATTAGTTTTCGTTTTGAAACATAGCGCTTAAGCCGTTAAATAAATCATTTCTCATTCATCATTTACCATTCATCATTTACCATTCATCATTTACCATTCCTCATTTACCATTCATCATTTACCATTCATCATTTACCATTCCTCATTTACCATTCCTCATTTACCATTCACCATTTACCATTCACCATTATTTTAAAACCCCACCTGCGCGTAGCGGTTAGCGTTGGCCGGATCAATCTTGGTCATAACGGTGATGAACTTGGTTTTCTGATCGGGACTGGCCCCTTTCATAATATCCACCATTTCCTGACTTTTAGTATTGACAAAGATCCGGACGGCAAGCGAATTAGGATAAGCGCTGTTGGTCGCGTCGATCTTCGTGACGGCGTCGACAACGGCCGCCTTAACGGCTTCCAGATTGCCGGAGGCCAGATCCAATCCCTGCCGGTGGTAGCCATACATAGCTTCGCGAAAAGGCTTAAATCGCGGACTCACCATATTTTCCGAGATCCAGTAACGGCTGCGGTTGGAGGCCCCGCTGCCGCGCCATTCGTCCTTGACTTCGTTGGGCGTGGCGTTAAAAATATCTTGCGCGATCTGCCAGTAAGGTTCGCCGCCCAACAAAGAAAAACTATCGTAATCCATCCCGAGGATCGAATAAACGTAATAGGCCAGCACTGACGTCAAATTATCGGAATAAGTATTTTTAGTGAACAGGAGCGGCTGATATTGTTCGTAGGTGAACGTAAAATCAGGATCGCGATGGGTAATCAACGGACTCCCATATTCCGCGCCGTAGACGGGTCGGTTCACGTTGATGGAAATTTCCGCTTTAAACGACGTCAGGCTGAGTTCGTCGGTAATGGTGATCGTAATGGTTCCGGTAAGGCGTTCCTGGACGTCGTACACGTCGTCCGTCCATTTTTGGGTATTAATAAATTCCTTGACGGCAACTTTTAACCCGTCGAATACTTTCCGGTCTACTTTCTGTAGATGCGGCGTCAGAACGTTGACCTCAAAATTCAGTTCCTGTGCTTCCAAAGTAGCGGCGCTACCTACGAGCGCCAATAGAGCAAATAATATTTTTTTCATCATAAAATATCTGTATTAACCTGCCAATTTCTATATCTAAACCAACTCACCCACGCTAACATTTTTAAAATATATCACCATTCACCATTCACCATTCACCATTTACCATTCACCATTCACCATTTACAATTTAGACCCCATTTTTTCTATAAAAGCCCCTACGATCTCCCGCGCCGCCGCCCGCTTGGATTGCAAAGGAAGGTCAATCGTATGCTCCGCATCAAAAATAATGCTGATTTTATTGGTATCGTAATTAAATCCGGCGCCGGGGTCGCGAAGCGAATTTAAGACAATGAAATCAAAGTTTTTCCTGTTCAATTTCTCCAGAGCATTTTCCCGTTCGTTGGCGGTCTCCAAAGCAAAACCGGCCAGCACTTGTTCTTTTTTCTTATCCGCTCCCAGACGCGCCGCAATATCCGGCGTTCTTTCCAGCGTTAGAGTCAGCGTTGCGTCCTTTTTCTTAATTTTATCGGTCGCCGCTTTTTCCGGCCGGTAATCCGCGACGGCTGCCGCTAAAATAGCGCCGTCCATAGAATCAAAGAGGCCGGTAGCGGCGTCAAACATTTCCTGCGCAGATTCTACACGGATGACATTGACCATTGAGTGTTGAACTGCTAAAGCCGACGGCCCCAAAATTAAAGAAACCTGCGCGCCGGCTTCGGCCAGCGCTTCGGCAATAGCAACCCCCATTTTGCCGGAAGAACGGTTGCCGATAAAACGAACGGGATCAATGGCTTCGTATGTAGGCCCGGCGGTTACCAGAACTTTCTTGCCCTGTAAACTTAATGGAAGAACGCTTCCAGACTGGGTATCGTCAAAAAAAGCGGTCAGATATTGGACGATTTCTTCCGGTTCCGCCATCCGGCCTTCGCCGGTGAGGCCGCTGGCCAGTTCGCCAAAGCCTACCGGGATAAATTTCACGCCGTCGGATTCGAGCGTTTGAATGTTGCGGCGCACTGCCGGATGACGCCACATATCGACGTCCATAGCGGGCGCCGCAATAACGGAACAACGCGCGGAAAGATAAACGGCGCCGATCATCGTGTCCGCCATGCCCGAAGTGAGCCGGGCAATCGAAGTAGCGGTGGCGGGGGCGATTAAAAAAACGTCCGCCCAAAGGCCTAACTCTACATGGTTATTCCAACCGGCGTCGGATACGACGTCGCTTAAAACGGGGCGGCGGCTGAGGGTGGAAAAGGTAAGGGGGGCAACGAACGCGTTTGCCGCCGGAGTAGTTAATACTTGGACCTCCGCTCCCGCTTTAACGAGTAAACGGACGAGAAAAGCGGATTTATAAGCCGCAATGCTTCCCGTTACGCCCAATATAATCTTCTTACCGGAAAGGCTGGTCATGACTGATCTATGACTACAAAAATAAAAAACGCCAGAACTCGTCCGGCGTCGTTTAGTGAAGAATAAGAAATTAAATAAGTATTATAACAAATAAAATAACTTATGACATATCAATACTAAAGCTGGTCTTTAGCAATCTTTTTCTGTCTTCTTTCGTCGATATACCGGTAATGAATTTCTCCGGCTATGTATTCTTCCACCGCGATGATAGAAGGATTAGGCAGACGCTCGTAGAATTTGGAGATCTCGATCTGCTCCTTATTTTCCTGCACTTCCTCGATGGTCTCGCTGTTGACGGAAAACTCCTGAAGTTTTTGGTTCAGTTCCATTTTCAGATCTACGGCTAATTGCTTGGCGCGGCGAGTGATGATGGACAGCGTTTCGTAAATATTGCCGGTATGATCGACAAGACCGACGACGTCGCGGGCTACTACGTTGGGATCAAGTCCTTGAACCCGGGTTTTGATATCTGACATTGCTTAACTCTTTTATTCTTTGATTAGATTCTTTTAAATAAAACTCTGCGTCTTTTCTATATTTGCTTTTAGGAAACTTAAAAACAAAATCATTGTATCGTTCTAAAACGAGTTTATGCCGTTCGAGTTGCTTTTCAAAGATGCTATTTTCCGCTAAGGCAAACTGCGATTTCAGGATCATGAATCGGATGCGCTCGACGTCGGCCGTTTCAGGATAATCTTTCAGCAGGTTTTCAAATACCTGCATAGCCGCCTGGTACTGACGGATCTTATAATACAGCGCTCCTTCTTCATATCCCTTGATCTCCAGTTTTTTACGAAGGGCGTCGATCAGCCGGTTACATTCTTTAACGCGCGGACTCTCCGGATACTGGTTGATAAAAAGTTGAAAGCCGTCGATGGCTTTAATGGTATTATCCTGGTCGAGCCGGAAAGAAGGAGAGAGGCGGTAATTGCTGTAAGCCGCCATATAATCCGCTTCTTCTCTCAAAGGGGACGTAGAAAAAGCAGAGGAAAAGTTTTTGAAATAATAATTGGCGGAGGTATAATTGTGGAGGTTATAATGCGTGTAAGCGTAAGTAAAGGAAATCCGCTCGAGTTCTTTCTTGCCGCGGTAGCTCGGCATAATTAATTCGAACAATGCTTGGGCCTTCGTAAATTCGCCTTTTTCATTATATGCCATTGCCTGTTTATACATCAGGTCAATATCTCCGCTGGTACGAAACTTTTCAAAATCGCTTTTACAGGAAGGCAGTATCAGCGCGATGACCAGTAGAAATAAGCCCCAAAACAGGCCCGGAAGAAGGGTTTTTTTCATAAGGACGCAAAATTAGACTTTTTAGCGAAAATATCCAAAAAATCTTTTAACAAAGCCGGCTACAGGCGTTGAAAAAGAAAGGCTGGAAATGGTAGATGAAAATAAATTCAGATAGCGTAAATTGCATCCTAAACGAAACGCGGGATAAAAATGACGCGCCGCAGGCTTTATTTTTTTTCTGAAATCGACGTTTTATTAAAAAAGAAATAAAAACGGCGATTTTTTCCGACGTAACGCCGTATAACCCGGTAAATAGCAGATTTGTTTGCAACGCCGCAGACGCCGGCCGATGAACATGGTTCGCTATTTTATATCTTATTATTCTTTTTAACTTTTTAATTTATCCTTGTATGAGAATTTTTAATTTATTGACCGTCGGCTTGTGCGCCGCCGCACTTTCTTTCACCGCTTGCGACAACGCGCCGAAAGCCGCAACGGATACCGCGCCTCCCGCTCCGGCTGCAACCACGCCGATGGCGGACGCTTCCGCCGTAAAAATGGATACAATGGCCAAACCCATGTACGTTGCCGGAAAATATTACTGCGCGATGGACAAAGACGTCGTGAGCGACAAGCCGGGCAAATGTCCGAAATGTAATATGGACCTGGTCGAAGGTAGCAAAATAGAAGCTATGAAAATGGATCACATGGACGCCAAAATGGATAAAATGGACGGTAAAATGGACAAAATGCACGCCAAGATGGATAAAATGGATTCCAAAATGGAAAAGCATTAATCCCGTTTATTTTTAAAATTTATGTAAGGACGCAGCTTGCGTCCTTACGTTTTTTACGCGCTGCTTTATTTCTTCAACCTACTGGCCCCATTTAGCCAACCCGGCAAATTTTTGGTTTAAAAGGAAATGGAACTAGAAAGAAAAAACGTATAGAAGTTTAAGGAGTAGAAATTCTTTAAATGAAGTCAATATTGAAATTCAGTTTTACAGTGGAAAGTTTTGTCAAGTATTTCTAGTAAATGACGCTATTACTTCAGGCAAACTTTTCAAGGTCTTTACGTGGGCGCCCGTTTCACAGGAGGGTCCGAACCGGCTGGATGAATATTCCTGCGCTCGCCTCCCTATCTTGGTTAACTCTTTTCGCTTTATTTTAGCGGACGCTCTTTAAATTTATTCCGGCGGGAACCTACAGGTGCTGATTGTAGCATAAAAATAATGCGAATAATGGGTTGAAAAACTGCGAAAAGGGCGCCGGGACGATAGACCCGAAAACCGGAAGCGAATATAACAGGCGCGCAGTTCCTTTTATCCCGAAAATTCCGGCCCCGATGCCCGTTTATCCTCGGCAGCCGTTTATTGTCCGTCAGCCCCCCGAGTCGCATATAAGCCGTACATAAGCCGTACATAAGCCGTGTATGCTGCATACACGAGTCGGATCTGACCTTCCTCTCGAACAGCAGTCAATTTGCGGAGAGGTCAAACTAAAAGGGTCCTCAAAAATGTCTTATTTAAAACAGTTTATAGTTGGATACTAAAAAAGGCAGACCGTTGTTTATCCGCTTTTGATAGTTTTAACTAATTATTCGCATAAATAGTAAAATTTTAAAGCGAATAAAAGCATATTAAAGCTGTTGGAACAAATAATTAAAAATAATATAATGCGATAAAGGGAAACCCGTTAACTTGCCGGCTTTAAGATAATGCGCCAATTAGCGCCTTCATAAACTAAATTAACCATCCGGTTCCGCCGCGCGAACCACATTCAACAAAAAAACATGAAACCTATTTTTTATCAAAGCCTGCAGGAACGGCTTAACTATCCGGCAAACATTGACGAGTTTTTTACCTCGAACATTTTCCAACCTTTGCCGCCGCCGACCGGACCGGCGCCGTACCGGATGAGCGCTTATACCTTTGTTCCCAACAAGCCAAACCTGACTTTTGTATTGACGGCAGATATTGGGGGCGTGCTGGATAGTAAGCCTGAAAACCTGGTATCGGCAGAAGTGATTCGACATGCGCCAGATTTTATGTATGTGATGGGCGACGTGGTCTATTTTTACGGCGAAAGCTCGAATTATTACAAAGAGTTTTTTAAACCCTATGAAAAATTGGCCGCTCCGATTTTTGCCATACCCGGCAACCATGACGGAGACCTCAACCCGAATCCGCCGAAAGGAACCAAAGCCAAAAGCCTGGACGCTTTTGTCAAAGTGTTTTGCGATAAAAAAGTATCGGCCATTCCTTTTTCTAATGAAATAAAGCGCACGAGTTTAACCCAGCCAAACGTGTATTTCACGCTGGAATTCCATGATTTTAGCGTCATTGGTCTTTACACCAACGTGCCTTCTGGCGGAACGGTCCATCCCGATCAACAGGCCTGGTTTGTGGGGGAATTGAAAAATGCGGCGGCTAACCATAAAAAGATCATTGTGACGCTCCATCATCCGGCATATAGTTTCGATACCAGCCACGGGGCGTCAGCCGCTATGCAAACTGTATTGGATAATAGTTTTAAACAGGCCGGCGTCTTGCCGGCGGCGGTGCTGTGCGGCCACGTACATAATTATCAGCGATTTGAAAAAAAATACGGTACTCAAAAAGTGCAGTACGTGGTTTCCGGCAACGGAGGATACCATAATTTACATAAGATAGATAAAACCAAAGTTACAAAATTGCCTGCCGCTTTTGACGCAAATACCAACTTGGTCGCCTACAATGATACGGGATATGGTTATTTGCTTTTAAATTCAACGGGAGGCGCTATTCAGATCAGTCACTACGCCTCGCAGGCAAGCGGCGCGTTTAGCCTGATCGATAGCTTTACGCTATAAATATTCAAAATTAGAACTATCGGACAACGGCGATAAGAAGAACCCTCTTATCGCCGTTGTTATTTAAAAAGGAATTTAAAAAAACATACAGACTTGTTTGTTTTTTTGAAACAATACGTACATCTTTGCGTTTCACTATCCAGGAACGCGCAATCATGGATACCAGAACTAAAATAGTGGAAACGGCTTCGAGGTTATTTTTTACCCAGGGATACAACCTGACAGGGATCAATCAGATCATAGAAGAAGCGGGCATAGCAAAAGCGACATTATATCAACATTTCCGGTCAAAAGAAGAGGTATTAATCGCTTATATCCATGAAACCGCTACAACTATGAACGAACAATTGTCGTATACTATTCAAAATAAAAGTACGGCCAAAGAAAAAATTTTGGCAATATTCGAGTTCCTATTACGTGGCGCCCGTTCCTGCGATTATAAAGGTTGTAATTTTTTGAATATTGCTTCGCAGGTTCCGCAGGATAATAAAAAGATCGCCGAAATGGTCAAACAACAAAAAGACCTCACGCGGCGTATGTTTGTTCAAATATTAACCCCGATAGAAAAGTCGGACGTTGCCGACGAAATATATCTGTTGTATGAGGGAGCGCTTGCGGCTTCCCGTATTTATCGCGCCGATTGGCCCATTCATTGCGCCCAAAAGGTAATTGAAAAGCTGATTTAATTTTTTTGTCGAATTTAATACAGACTTGTCTGTTTAATAATAATTGGTTACCCTTCAGTTCTACGAAATTAAAATGAAATATTCTATTTTATTCACGATGTTTTTATTTGCCTTTCAGGTTCAGGCGGCCTCTTTTATTCCATCCGGCTTTTTAACTTCTATCAGTTATAGATGGCCGTTGCAGATTAAGGCGAGTAGTCCCTTTATTTTGACGGAAGTAAAACCCGAAACGGGCGCTACCCTTTATAAGAACTTCGGTGACTCGTCCCGGTATACCGTTCGCTCGTTTCACCGTCTTCCTTTAATGATGCGGAAAATGAATAACCATGCGGTTGAATTTATTCATCGTTCGAATGTCGACTTTTTCCCTTCTACCAATGCTGCGGAAAATTACCTGCCCACGCTTATTGTTTATGCAAATACCCAGGTCCATCCGGAATTTAATACCCGTCGTTTGTCCGATCAGGACGTCTCCTTATTTTTAACCGAAATTGCTAAAGCCGATCAAAACGATAATGACGACGATCTTGCCATCCGCGCGTCGAATGGTTTAACTTTCACGCTGGAGAAACATCAGGCTAAAGCGATTATCTACTTTGGAAGAAAATCAAGAAATTAGAATTTCTTTTTGGCGGCGACGAAAGGGGTGGGCTTAAGCTCGTTAAATTCTGGTTTAGTTTAATTTAAACGGCGCAACCAGCATGAATTCTGGAATTTGGACTGTGAAATTTTTACCGCTTTCCATATTATTCATCGTATAGTCGCCATGCATTTTTCCAAAATCGGTTAACAGGTGGGTCCAGGAAATATACTCGAAAGATTCGCCGGGTTGAATAACCGGCTGAGCGCCTATAACGCCCTCTCCCTCAACTTCCTTGATCGATCCGCCGGTTTCCTGAATATACCAATGACGGCGAAGTAGACAAATAGCGGAAGAATTGCTGTTTTCAATGATGATCCGGTATGCAAAGACATACTTTTGCTCCGTCGGACGGGAATATTCCTCTTGGTAAAAAGTTTCGACGCTAATTTTCACGCCGCTGGTCGTTAAGGTAGTAAGGGGGCTGCTGGGCATATTAAATTCGTTGGGCGACTAACACGTAATAACTAAAGATAAACTCTTTTTTAAACAAAATTGTTCGCTCCATGCGACAACCGCGTTGGATTAACATTTGCCGGTACTCTTCCAGCCCATATTGATGTGGATGAAGAATGTCGCCCGGAACCGCCTGGAAGATTTTCTTTAAAAAATCAGAGTGATGGGCGTCAATGGAAACCACCAGGGTTCCACCTTTTTTGACAGAGCCGACCAGCGCGTCAAAACTTTTATCAAGGTCGTCTACGTGGTTAATGGCATTCAGGCAAAAAACAACATTATAAGATTCAGAGGAATCAAACTGCTCTAAGGGAAGGGTATAAAAGCGGGTATTTGGAAAATTTGCTTTCTTAAAACCCGGCAAACTTTGCTCGTATTGTTCCAGCAAAGGATCTACGGCGTCGACGAAATTGGACTGAAAAATCATAAATATCCCAGACGGACCGCAGCCTGCGTCGAGTATTTTATCTTTTCCGTCAATAACAACGCCCGTTTTTTCAAGGAAATTTTTCCAATAAGCCGATTTCCATGCGGCATATGCAACCGGATCTTTAGAGCCGAGATACCTGCGCCACCACCGGATTTCGGCAGCCTGCGCTATTTTCCAACGAAGGTTCAAGTAAAGAGATATTGTTGAAAGGGTAATAATTGTAGGTGTTTGTTAGCCCTCGGGCGTTTTAGGATGGGCAAAGATAAAAATTTAGCGATAGAGGACGGGATAAATCCTTGCCCAGGCGTCCGCCGTCGGTTTTATCTTGAAAAGAAGATTTTTCCAGGGTAATAACCCACTTTCAGACAGGGTTTTTTGCGGGACGTCTTGAATTATTTTTTTAGCGTCTGGGAGAATAAGTACTTTTATAAAAATAAACACGGTTATTATTTTTATAATTTGTTCATAGTCAATGAATTAAAAGCTAATAGCTAACGGCTAATAGCTAATAGCTACTTAAAGAAAGAAATACTGGAAAAACAGCCTGAATTATTTTATCTGTCGACAGTAGTTTATCTTTGTAACCCTAAGGTAAATTCCATCATGCTAAAAATAGGAACAAAAATAAAATTTCTGTATACCCCCGACCAGGGAACCATAACCGCGCAACTAGGCGGCGGGATAGTCATGGTGCTGTTGGAAGGCGTCAATATGGAAATTCCCGCTTTTGAAGAGGATATTATAGAAGCCAAACCGCCCGCGCCTGTCTCCATTTCGCAGGGCTATACGGCCCCAACTTCAAAAAAACCCCTGTTAACGGAAAGTGCGCAGTCCCCCGGCGTCCGGCCAAAAACGCCCGCGATACCGGAAAAGAAAGTGCCCGCAGTGAAAGTTTTTTATACCGGTTTTCAACTCTTATTCGAACCCGTCCGTAAATCCGACGCTTCAGTAGACAAGTATAAAATATACCTGTATAACGATACGCCCTTCGACGTCCTGTACGATTTTACATTCTCGCTGCGCGGAAAACTGCAAACCGACAAAGAAGGCAGTATGAAGACCTCCGGCTTGACGTTAGTAGCAGAAATGGGTTGGGACGACCTAAACGATCTGCCGGAGACCATGACCCGCGTTCAGCCCGTTTATACCGACAGTTCGGGGGAATGGATGGAAAAAGCCCTTAAAATAAAAGCGCAGTCTTTTTTTAAGAACCTGATCCCTTTGGGAACGCCGCTCAAAGAAGCGCACCTGTATATTTTATGGGAAGAACTGAAACAGGCGCCCGCCCAGGAAAGCGACCTGAAAACGTATACTAAATCGCTCGCTAAAAAGAAACAACAACCGGAGCCAGAAAAAGAAGCGCACTGGTACGACCCCATCGCCAACGTTGGGGAATACGCCGCTTTTGTCAACGAAATCGACCTGCACATCGAAGCCCTACACGATTCGCCGGGCAAATTAAGCGCCGGAGAAATTCTACAGATCCAAATGCGCGCCTGCGACCAGTTCTTAGAAAAAGCCGTCCGGCTTGGCGTTCCGAAAGTCTATATCATCCACGGCGTCGGTACAGGCAGACTGAAAGACAGCGTAGCCGCCCGCCTCCGCCGGAATACGGAAGTCCTGAAATTTACAAACAACTGGATAGAAAAATATGGCTGGGGCGCAACGGAAGTCCTGCTTAAACTCCCCCGCTAAAGCGCCCAATCATGTACCATTTACAATTTACCCCTTTACCATTCAAAATTTACCCTTTACCCTTTATAATTTACCATTATTTTAATGTATATTCTCCTAATTTCAATTGTGCTCGGTTTGTTTGCCGCCGCCTTATTCGTAAATGTTTATTTCCGGGTAAAAGTGTTCCGGCTATACCGCATCCTCGAACAAAACCGCGTGGAGTTTGGCGCAAGCCATATTTTCAACCGGCAAAAAATGGAACAGGAAATCTACCCAAAATACCCAAAATTCAAAACAGAGATCGCTACTTTCGTCAGCCATATCCATTATTCGATCCGAATGGCCAGCGTTTTGACGGGATTAATTACTTTGTTTGGATTTATTTTGATGTATTACCGCCGGCATTAAGTAGTTAAATGGAAATAATCGCTGTAATCATTTAGTCAAAATTCAGAGCCGGCTTCGCCGGCAATAATTGCATAGCGCAGTATGACGCCTGCTACTATTCCCATTTAAATTAAACGCCATCATTCTTTAAAAAAGAAAGCGTCTTTAAAATGCACGATCTCCGGCGGATTATTTTTAGGAAGAATAATGCTGATTATATCAAACCGGACCTCCCACTCGTGGCTAACTTTTTCCATATAAGCCCCGGCGGCCCGCCACATCAGTTTTTCTTTTTTAGGCGTGACATATTCTTCCGGCGCGCCGAACCAGGCCGAACTACGGGTCTTAACTTCAATAAAAATAAGCGTTTCTTTTTCCCGTGCGATAATGTCCAACTCCGCTTTGCCCGAACGCCAGTTAAGTTCCAGAATTTCATAGCCCGCCGCGCGCAGGAATTCCGTAGCTAACGCTTCGCCTTGTTTGCCCGTATCATTGTGCGCCGCCATGAGGAATTAAATAATAGATAGACGGATTATTTTATATTTTTGCCCGTCGAATATTTTGTTTTGGCCCGGGCTTTCGCATAGTATGGAAACAAAGATGGACATAATTTTACGAATTTAAAGGTAAAAAATATGGCAGCCCTTCAAAATAGCAAAACGACTGATAAAGGTGAAGAGGTTAACTTTCATTGCGCCCATTTTGGTCAATTAAAGTCCGTAGAGTTATATGAAATACTCGCCCTGCGGATGCAGGTTTTTTGCGTGGAACAGAACTGTGTTTACCAGGACCTTGACGGAAAAGACCTGAATGCTTATCATTTGACATTGCGGGATGAAAGCGGAAAATTACTTGGATACACGCGATTATTGCCAAAAGGAATTTCCTACGAAGCCTATGCTTCGATCGGCAGAGTGGTCTCCGACCCCTCGGCGCGCGGTAAAGGATTAGGGAAAATATTGATGGAGGAAAGTATTCGGAAAATTAAAGCGCTCTATCCGAACGATCCCGTGAAGATCGGCGCGCAGACTTATTTAATAAAATTTTATACCGCCCTCGGATTCGAGGCGGTAGGAGAGGGATACCTCGAAGATAATATCCCTCATATCTCTATGATCTTAAAAGAAACAGCCTAACTTTCAACAGGTTGAAAATCAGGCTGTGCCTTAAGAGAGAATATTAGTAGCGGATGAATTATAATCATTCATCATTCATCATTTTTAAAAACTTTATCCGACGCTAACTTTGGAAAGAATCTCCATTTCAATCTGCTTTTTTTCCAGATCGGCGCCCAATATTTTTACTTTTACAAAGTCGCCCATTTTATAAATGGTTCCGCTGCGGACGCCGCGCGCCTTCAGGCGGGACGGATCCAGTTCGTAAGGTTCGCCCATTCTTTCATACGGAATCATTCCTTCGCACTGACTCTCAGTAAGGGCAATAAATAATCCCCTTTCGATCAGGCCGGAAACGTAGCCGTCAAATACCTCGCCGATACGGGTTTTGATGTATTCCACCTGTTTGTATTTGGTGGATTCCCGTTCAGCGTCGACCGCTTTGCGCTCCTGTTTAGAAATATGTTTGCACTGTTCTTCCAAGTCATCTTTATTGACCCGGACTTCAGCTTTACCCAGATTTTTTTCTAAAATCCGGTGCGCAATCACGTCGGAATATCTTCGGATGGGCGAAGTAAAATGAGAATAATTCTCAAAAGCCAATCCGTAATGGCCGATGTTGTTGGAGCTATAATCCGCTTTGGCCATACACCGGATCGCTAAAGGCGTCAGCAATTTCAGGCTTTCGTCCTTTTCTGACTTTTTCATCAGGGCGTTAATGGATTTAGCGATGCTTTTAGGCGTTCCCAGATCTATCTTAATTCCTAATTCTAAAGCGAACAAAGCGAAATTGCGGAGCTTATCCATGTCTGGCAGGTCGTGCACTCGGTAAATAAACGGAACTTCCGGCGGCGGTTTTTTCATCATAAAACCGGCCACTTCTTTATTAGCTAAAAGCATAAAATCTTCGACCAGCATGTGGGCGTCCTTCCGCTCTTTAATGTAGACCTCTATGGGAACGCCGTGCTCGTCCAGCTTGAAACGCACTTCGTCAGTCTCAAAATTAATCGCTCCGTGGGCGAATCTTTTTTTGCGGAGTTTATGCGCTAATTGGTTCAGCAGGATCAATTCGGACGAGTAATCGCCTTCGCCGGCTTCAAGAATCTCCTGCGCTTCTTCGTAAGCGAACCTGCGGTCGGAAAAGATCACCGTCTTGCCAAACCACCGGTCGACAACCTTGCCCTCTTCGTCCAGTTCGAATACCGCCGAAAAAGTGAGTTTTTCTTCCTGCGGACGCAGCGAGCAAAGGCCGTTGGAGAGTTTTTCCGGCAGCATCGGGCAGACGCGATCCACGAGGTAAACGGAGGTGGACCGCAAATACGCTTCTTTGTCCAACGCCGTATGCGGCGTCAGGTAATGCGATACGTCGGCAATGTGAACGCCAATCTCAATGTTCCCGTTGTCAAGTTTTTTAATGGAAAGCGCGTCGTCAAAATCCTTGGCGTCTATAGGGTCGATGGTGAACGTCGTCACGTCGCGGAAGTCGCGTCGTTTGGCGATTTCTTCAGCAGTGATCTCTTCCGATATTTTCTCCGACTCTTCGATCACCGCTTCCGGGAAAGTAATATTGAAGCCGTTGTTGATGAGGATGGTTTTCATCGCCATATCGCTGCCGCCTGGTTCGCCCAAAACAGTCGTTACCACGCCGGTCAGATTTTGAGTGGTGCGGCTGGGCCATTTGGTGATGCGGACGATGACCTTCATGCCGTCGTCGGCCTCCATCGTGTCCGGCAGTTCCACGTATACGTCGCCGACGCCCGGACGGTCCGGTAACACAACGCCGTATTTGTGGGATAAGTGGATTGTGCCGATAAAATGTTCAGTGGCCCGTTCCAATATTTTCATCACTTCGCCGTCGGGTTTTTTCCTGCCCCGCGCGGTGAAGACCGCTACTTTCACTTTGTCGCCGTGCAGCGCGCCGTTTAGAAATTTAGAGGGAACGTAGACGTCCGCTTCCAGCCCTTCGCAGACGATATATGCGGCGCCGCTTCGGGCCATGTCGACCGTTCCCATGTAAGTAGCGCGCGGCGTGTCATGCTCGCTCTCTTTTTTTCGGGTTCGGTCGGGCCTCTCCGTTCTTCGCGGTCTTTCGCTCCGTTCTGCGACAAGGGCTCCGTTCTGCGCGCCGTTTTCTTCCACAATTTCAGGCGTTTTGTCCCAATTGGAGGCCGCAACGAGCTGTCCGTTGAGTTCCAACTGCTCCAGCGCGTAGTTAATAGAATCCTTATTGTTATTAATTCCGAGTTTCTCGATGATGTGGCGGGCGGTATAACGCTTGTCGGGATGTTCCTGGAAAAGTTGAAGGATTGCTTTTTGAAGGGTTCCGGTGGAGAGTTTATTTTCGCTTTTTTTGCCGCTTCTTCTCTTTCTTGTCATTTGAATATAAATACGCGTCCTTAACAGCCGACGCTTAGGCTGTGATATAAATAAAATAGCTAAACGATTTCTAACGGGTGCAAGTTACGATAAAACCGCGAAAATCTATAATATAGAACGATTATAACACTTTTAATGGAAAAGTCGCATTGATCAATACTGTTCCGCCAGACTGCGAAGGATCGGCGATCCGCTTATCCGATTTATATTTTACCAGCACATTGACCGTCCCGGAAGCGCCCAGAAAAGAATTAAAAGTAAAAAGTTGACCGAAGGAGTACCCCAGATCGTCTACGTCGGAAGGGGCAGCTTCCATTTTAACGGGTAGCGTGCCGGGATCAAATGTATATATCACAATAAAGTCTCTTTTGTTTGGAATGGCGTAGACTTGTGTCAGATCGGCCGCCGGATTTTGGGTAGTATCTAAAACCACCGTTTTGCCGGTGTATGCAGTACTGCGGGGAACTTTAATGGTGTCGGCAACGACTCCATTGCTGGTTTTCCGATAATTAAAAACAGTCGTTTTACCTCCCGTTGTAAATTGCAGTTGCAAAGTAGTAGGGGTTGGAATGCCGGCTATCGCCGTTTCCACTTTCTTACATCCGTCTGATAAAAAAACAATACCGGCCAATAATAAAACCGTCGCCGACGCTGAAAACTTGATGAACATAAAATATTTTTCTAAGGAGGTAAATAAAAATCAAAGATACGCTATAAACGTTATTTCTCAATAAAACAATGGCGACCGGCGCCTGCCGGTAGCCATTCCCGGAAAAATTAATAAGATGCAAAACGAGCGCGCAATTATTGAGCGCTTTTCTTCCGCTCGTGATCAAACTGGAAAACCACTTTAAAACTCACGTTTCTGCCCATATTATAAATACCGTTCCGACCGGTAAAATTGTTGGGATAAGGTTCAAAATATTTCAACCGGCTCAGGTGATCTTGGTAAGCAACGTCGAACAGGTTCGCGACCAGGATAGAAGCGTTTATTTTGCCAAGCTGTTGACTTTTAAAAGCGGCGCCAAGTCCGACGTTGGTCAGCGTATAACCCGGCGTAGGCGTTTCCGTGTTATACGCCAAAAACGCCCGGTTTTGAGCGGCGTAATAGGCTAACTGGCCGTAGATAAAAAAATTGGAAATCTTCGTCGAGTTGAATTCTTTGGTATAGCGTAATTCGGACGTTCCGTGAAAAGGAGGAATAAAAGGTAAATATTTGGCGCTATCCCCCTCGATGCCTGCGATCTGGTTTTCGAGGTTCCCGTAAACGACAGACAGGCTGTTCTCAAAATGGATGGAAGAAATGGGATGCACGTCCAGGCTAAGTTCGCCGCCGTATAAATGCGCGGAACCTTGTTCAAAATGGAAGGTCTGATTGCCCGCTACTATGACCGAATCCGTTCCGTTTGCGCCGACCAGTTTTTGGTTATAAATATAATGGTCGATGTGGTTGTTGAAAATACTAAGGCTTCCGGAAAAATATTTCGACGTATACGCGCCTCCCAGGTCTTCCTGCAAACTGAACTCCGGCTGGAAATTGGGATCGCCGATCTGATAAGTATTGGTTCCCGGATGGATGCCGTTGCCCGTAATTTCGATAACGTTGGGCGCGCGGTACCCTCTTGAAATATTCGCTTTCAAAGAAAAAGCGGAAGAAAAATTATAGGTCAACCCCAGGCTGCCGGACAAGCCGCTATACGTATGCTCGTTTTTGGAGAAATGATAATCCGCGCCGGTCGTATTCTGTACCGGACGGTCAAATCCGGTCAAACCTGTTTTGGTATATAGCGCGTCGTTATTAAAATTTCTCATGTCGTAACGGACGCCGCCCGCAATGTCCAGCTCGCCAAAACTG
>JBBRMZ010000064.1:0-22769 GCA_038230555.1 Chitinophagales bacterium | reverse complement strand
GCGTGACTCGAACCCTGGCGATAACCCTGTTCTAATTCCGCAAGCGCGGCGTCGCTAAAAGTAACGAATAACTTCCTTCCCATAAATACTGAATTTACGCGAAGATAAATATTATTAATTTATTCTGTACCTTTACTTATAAAAAAATTAAACGAACAAATTTAGATTATGAATTTACCATTCGTGTTATCACGAGAATTAACTGCTTTTCCAGACGTTGGCGGAGAAGGTACTGCATTTATATGTTTTCAGGAGATGAAGAAGTCCCAATTTGGATATTATTATAGGCTTCTTCTGTTGCTTTAGCACAAGAAGTGGGTGAAGATAGGAGTCTGAAATTGTTTGGGATACCTCTATCAGGCTGTAAATATTACAATGCATAGTACACTTGACTAATCTCATTGGGCTGACTCAAATTTTTATGTAATCATGAAACTCAGAAGAGGAATAATCTAAATTAAATTCGATGGCAACAATAACTTCAATCGGTTCTCTTTTCGGCAACATTCTCCCTTCTGAATTAGTTGCTTCTGTCAACGATGCCCTATCCTCTATTGGTTTGGATATTGAAGCATCCCACCTTACATGGGATGCTAACGGCTTGGTTATGAGCCACAGTATTCATATATTAGAACAATTGAGGTTAGATTTGCCAATGATACCCGGCTCTTACATAGAGTTTGAACAGCCGCAGCCCACCGATAACAGCTACGCCGGAATTGGTGTTGAAATCAGAACAACACCTGTCGTAACAATCACCTTAAAAAATTTAGACGCAACGCTCAACCTATCGGGCGGAATAATTTTAAGACATCAATTTATAGATAATAAATGGAGACAAGTATTTGAGACAATAGGTAATGAAGATCCTCCAAAAGCAGGGTTGAAAATTACACTTGTATTACCTAAAATAAGTCTTGATTTTAATGGAAATTTCGATATTCTTTCACCTAATTTGACTTTGGTTTCAGGAGGGCATTATAAAAACGATGAGAATCGTCTTCTGCCAATACCTCAAGGCTCTGATAGATTTGGTTACATGATTAGTGATACAGGCGTTTTGATTGAATTTGCACCTACAACACCTCCTTTTGACTTGGCATTATCGCCAGTAGATGGGAGTGCAGACAATAGTACAGATGATTCATCAAACGATGAAGAAACAAATGGTGATGCGACTCCAAATCCCCCTCAAACTAATACAGTTCCCAATCAACCCATCGTACTGCCGAGTGATTTTAGAGGTGTCAAAATAAGACAACTTTCTATACAATACATTAAAGAAGGAACAAATTTTCCACCTATTGTTGCCACTAATGTTGCCATTGGAAGTGGCGGTTTTTGGGGAGAAATAAGCCTTGGAACACCACCGACAAGCAATAGTAATATTAGGCTTTCACAACAAGGCTTAACAAATCTGTTTACGCCACCTACAAATACTGAAAATCCCAACACGCCCATTAGATCAACACAGCCTAACGATGATGGCAGAGCCTCGGTAAATGAAGAGGATGCTAACGGAGTAGTAGTTACGTCACTAACACACACTATTTACCCAATCAATATTTCAGGCATGAAAGCCGCTTTTCAATACTTTGGCATCGGTTTTCGCCAAAGTATCCCGCAATGGGGCAGTCTGCGCGGTTTTGTTTTTATGCCTTTTGCGGATAAATGGGTTTCTCTACGCGCCTCTATCGGTGGACCCAACGGCGACTTCATGCTCGAAATCGGTGGCGTAGGCAACGAAGGTTTAGTAAGCCTCGAAACCGACGTTTTCAAAGTTA
This sequence comes from Chitinophagales bacterium, assembly GCA_038230555.1. Taxonomy (GTDB): domain Bacteria; phylum Bacteroidota; class Bacteroidia; order Chitinophagales; family Saprospiraceae; genus JAAFJT01. The sequence goes on along the minus strand of JBBRMZ010000064.1, from coordinate 20,985 downwards.
CTGCCGACAGCCTTGCCTACCAATTAGAAAACGGTATCAATTACGCTGTCATAGCAGGCAGCATCCGCTTAAAAAAGCCGGAAGGTTTAAATATCCCCGATTTTAACGTACAAAAACTAAAAATCGGCTCTAATGGCGACGTCAAAATAGAAGGCGGCTGGTTACGCGCACCCGAACAGGTGAATATAGATTTAGGCGGTTTTAAAATCGGCATCAAAGAAATCGGCTTTGGAACGGAAGACGGTAGGACAGACGGTACGGATGTTGAGAAAGAAGCCGCCAAACGCCAATGGGTAGGTTTTTCGGGCGAAGTGCAATTGATAGAAAGCATCCCAATAAAAGGCTCGGTTGACGGACTGAAAATTAGTTGGAACAAACATCAAGAGCAACTTGGGTTAGGACTACACGTCGAATTGAAGGGCATCAAAGTCGCGTTTAAAATACCGGGCGCGATGGAATTTGACGGAGAAGTCAACTACGACCGCGCGACCAATCTTTTTAAAGGGCAAATTAAAATCAATTTTATTTCGCTCCGTTTTGAAGTAGAAGCTCATTTGATGGTGGGTAAATACCGCGACAGTGAAGGACGCGAGTTTGGCGTGTTTTACATTCATTTGGGCGCGAAATTCCCTGTGCCGATTGTTTTGGGCGCAACGGGTATGGGTTTATCGGGCGTCGAAGGTTTGGTCGGCATCAATGTCGCGCCGAATAAAACCAGTACGGAATCTTGGCGTCAATGGTACAAAGAAAAATTACCTGAATACAACATCGTAGATGTATCGAAATGGGCGCCGATGAACGACAATTACGCCTTCGGCGCGGGCGTCAAAATCGGAACAGTGTATGACGATGGGACGACTTTAAACATTACGGCGCTATTGGCGGTGCTGATACCCGGTCCGGTTATCATGCTGCAAGGCACAGTCAATTTGCTCAAACCCCGCAGCGATGATAAAAAAGAAGAAGGGTTGTTCAATATATTAGCGGTATTAGACTGCCGGGCGGGCACATTCCAACTGAATATAGACGTCCGTTATTCTTTGCAAGATATCATCACGATTAGCGGCGGACTCGAAGCCTTTTTTAATTTCAATAATTCCGAGGATTGGCATATATGGGTCGGTCAAAAAACGCCCGAAAGTAAGCGGATTCGCGCAGATATATTGAAGATATTCAGCGCAAGTACGTATTTTATGATTGACCCACACGCCTTGATGGTCGGTGCAAGTGTTGGGCTGAATATAGATGAAACGTATGGTCCTGCCAGAGTGATACTTAAAGCACATATTTCTTTCGACGTTGCCATTTTCTTTAAACCTTTCCAATTGGAAGGCGTTTTGGAATTGGGCGCCGACTTAGGCATTACGGTTTTTGGCATTGGCTTACGCTTAATGATAGAAGCTATGTTGGGCGCGAAAACACCCAAACCTTTTGAAATATACGGTAGAGCAAGGGTTAAATTACAATTGTTCTGGCCCATACCCGAAGTGGGTTTTGACGTCGAATTTAGATGGACCCAACCTGCCCAAATCTACCCCACTTGGCCGCTTTTAAAAGAATTAGAAGTTAGAGTCAAGACCAAAGATGCGGCGGGTAATGATGTTGAGACAGCAGCCATGTTACCTTTAGCCTATATGCAGCACCATAAATCCACCTCTTTTGAGGCGCGTTTACTGAGGGGAGTAGACGACACATACCCTAGTGAAGCTGATATACCTTACGTGCCCATAGATAGCCGCCCAAGATTGACGTTTAGTAAAAGCTTACATCTTATCGGCGATAATGTCTTAACCGACAAGCCTGATGAAGTTGGCAATACTAAATTTTGGTATCATTTGGATAACCTGACCTTACAAGAAAGGGCAGGTACGGGTTGGGTTGACGTATTAAATGGTATAAATATTCCTGCACCGACCGCGACGACGCCTCCTTATTTTCAACTCACCGTAGCAACGATACCCCACGCGGGTGATACCAATTTTATCAATGATAATACCGCCAAAGAGCCCATTATTGAGTTGTGGAAATATGGGGTTTGGGATACATTGAGTACCCATACTGGTGAGACTGTACCGCATACGGATCCTGCTTGTGGACGAGAATCCGCCCTATCAGAGAAAAGAATTATTACATGGACGAACTATGAAAAAGGGAATTTACCGCAAGAGTTTTGGAAAGATGGCGTTCTATTTGTTGTCGCACCCTATTATACGATTCTTTCACCTTTCCTGTTAGATATTTCACCATCCAATCCTGTAATTCCTTACGTTGATGTACCTCAATTAGCGATACCGAATAAGGAGAATATGCTTCGCACACGTACAACAACACTCTATTTTCCCAAAAAAATATATGGCATACAAGTTCTTTTAGCACAGGATGATTTTGGAAGTGTCGATATCAAAGCTTTCTCTAATGGTAATTTAGTAGGAACGTCCACAAAATCAGCAGCAAATTATGAGTGTACTTTATCTGTAAACCACGCATTAGGTTTTAATAGTGTCACCATTGAAGATAATTCATCGAATGACAAGGCTTTTTGGATTCATACTATTCTTTATGTAACCACAGATAGACCTATTAATATACCTTTTCAAGCACCAAATAGTACGAATAGTGCAAACCCTGCTCAATCTAATTTTGAGCCGCAACGCACCCAATCCATACTAAAACCTGCAACGACCTACCGTTTGACCGTTATGACAAAAGTTACGTCAGATAAATCTAAGCCTGTAAAAAAACTAGAAAATGAAAGTGACCTACTTACAAATAACCCGACTATTGATTATTTTTATTTCAAAACGGATAACGGACCGGGGTTTCCACTAAAACCAAACACCATTGACCAACGATTATCTTACGCACCCGAAGCCTTTGCGAATACGCCCTTTACGGCAACGAATACCTCCGAAATGGCAATTGACCCCAATGCCAAAGCTAAACCCAATCCTGTCAATTTACTTTCGACTTATGTTTTAGGTACTTATCCGACGCACGGAGCAATGGGGCATTATTTCAAAGAACCCGTTGTCATTGCTTTCAATGAGGTTTATTTGTTCAATATGTGGAAAGACAGAAGGCTTGAACTTCGGTTCAAAGATAGAAATGGAACGGCAAAAGATAAAGATGGACATGATTTACCACCTGTTGTGATTGATTTAGAACCGCAAAATATCGGTTTATTTGAGGGCATTATGCCTTTAATGAATCGAGGTTTGACGCTTTGGACGGCTTCCTTGCGTCTTGGGGGTTGCCAAAACAATAAAAGGGTTGCACCTGTCATGACACCCGTTATAAAATTTGATATAGACAAATTGGGATTGGCTGCGAACACCCTATATTTTGCGGAATTGTGGAGCAACACGAAGGCGGGTTTACCACCGACACTGTCCATATTTGATTTTCAATTTACCACGTCGCGCTTTGAAAGTTTTACAGAACATATCGCCAAACTTGGACAAGACGCCCAGCAAATCACCAAACTCAATCGCGTGAGTCCTGTGCCGATTAAAACAGACGACTTGACGCAATCGGGCATTTTTACGGATAAAACAAGTTATCACGCAGCCGTTGCGACCTATAAAAATATGATGACGGATGCCACACAAACCTACGAGCATTCTCAACTCGTAGACGCTTACGAGCATATTATAAAATTAAGAGACAGTTGGGAAAAAAAGGCGGCAGACACTTTCGACGCGCTGTATAATGGACTTTCTGATACAGCTTTTCAAATTACGGCTCTCGTCAATGGCACACCTCAAATAATTGATATGCGGCATAGAGGTTTACCCGAAAAGCCGGAAATCATTCAAATCCCAATAGAGAATTCAACAAACAGCTTGCTGTTGTGGGAAAGCCCCGAGCCTATGGATTGGATATCCGTTACTGGGAAGATTCTTGCGGATGCTGATTTTTGTGCGCTGCCCAACAAGGACAAAACACGGGTATTCTTTTTAATTGGTAATCAATTGAATTTTAGTACCGGTCGGTTTACCTTTACTTTGGATTATGACCCATTTACGGACTACACCGACAAAGTTAGTTTCAGCGCTGTACCACCCGATAGCCGAAAAGCGCATTTTACGATTAATATCGAAGGCTCATACTTTGCCTTCAAACATGTGGTAACGAGCGAGACAATACATGCATTGAGTCCGAATGTGACGATATTCAATCACCCACAACTGAATGGCAATCCAAATCTTGTCTTATTTGTGAGCGCTGTTTGGGGCAACGCGTCTGGAGGAGTCAACAACCCGAATACTTTTGGCGTGCGTTATGCCGATAACCGATGGACGATTTTCAATCAGAATAAGGATGTTCCCATGGTTTTAAGCGCGACTTTCCATGTCTTGGCTGCATTCGTGAACGATCCTCATGTATTCGTGCATACGGCTACGGCAGAAACCTTGTCTATGAACCGCACTTATATTAATCATCCAAAATCCAATAACCGACCCAATGCGCTGCTCATGGCGACGCAACAGTATGGGGAATACAACAACCGAGAAATAGGGATTAGTTATGAGTCCGCAAAACTACAATGGTTTGTATACAATAAAACTGATAGTGGCGAAGCCCCTTGGGATGAGGTTAAAAATGGTATTCCGCTTGGCGCCCAATTTAATATATTGGTGGTTGACGGCGGTAATGTGCCTGGTATTAGTGCGTTTGCCCACCAAGCCAATATTAATAATATCAACCAATACCTCTCATTTATGGACAATGTTGCGGTCAATGGTAAAGCGGACGCTAAATTGTTTTTTACAGAAAGTTGGTTAATAACTTTAAATGGGCAAACTATACCTGTTGGCGGTATTGCCAATAAAACCATCTCTTATTTATGGTACGATGACCTAAAAGATGCTTATCATAATAAAGACGGTTATTGGTCAATCCATAATGCAGATAACAAACCGATGGAACAAAACAGAATGTTCAACATCTTTGCGTTTGAAAGAGAAGGCGGGACAATTCAGATTTAACCGTAGTGAAAATAATGCCATTAAAAAAAGAAAAATGACGTCAAATTATCAAGAACAATTAGCCTACTTCTTCGACCGCCACGTAACGGAAAAACCATGGTACTGGTCCATACAAGAAGCCAGCGTGTTTGACGCGTCAGACACGCTGGCTTCTTTCGCATTTATCGAGCAATTCTGTTTGACCGCCAAAACAGGTCTAACTCCGTTTTCAGACGACCAAATAGGGGTTGGATTGAATTATATTTTTAATCATTCACAGATGGTACACGATTTTAAAAATGCAGACGCGCCTTTTAAACGGCGCGAAAAAGCGTTACGTTCTTTGTTCTTCATATTTCGAGATGTTTTAGATCCACGATGCGACCATGAATTGGGTCATAAATCCAAAGTCAGACAAAGCAAACTCAATGACTTTTGCTATATGTTTTGGGATGTGAGTCCTTTATCAACGTGGATAAAATTTGATAATTCTGAGCAAATAGGTTTATCTTTTATGGCAAGTCTAACAGAGGAAGATTTAGAAAGAATGCAATTACCTGAAGACGTTTTAGCGAGATTGCGCCAGCAAAAAACTCAATCAAAAGTCGAAATAATGACGCCCGAAGCGATTGCCGCAAACACGCATCAACAGTATCAAAACATGGACGCCGAAACAAGAGGCTACTACGAAGCCATTGCCGATGTGATGCACAACTGTTTGGGATTGGGCAATCCCGCTTGTGTGGAAAGTGGTTTGCACGGATTGGGTCATACGGCATTTTTTCTGCCCGATATTGCTGTGCCGATTATTGACGCGTATTTAAAAAATAAGAAAAACAGAAATAAGGACCTTGTGAATTATGCTAAGGGAGCACGGACTGGGATGATTTTATAGGCGAAGCTTTAAAATTAATGTACTGTTGGATGAATTGAGCTAAAAATATTGTTTTATACTGTGGGGTATCAAACTAAAGCTTTCCATACCCTTTTACACCCAGAAAGTGACGTATGACTTTAAACGATGTGTAACGCTTAACCTTCTGCTCCGGTCTGAAAAGGGATTTCTCCATTTCTTCATACGACTCCATTCTGTGATGATAAATTGCAATGTCATCAAGATTTTTTGTTTCTCTATGAAACCCAAAAGTCATACACCCAGTTATAAAAATTAAGCCGCGTGAAGTTCTTTATACCATTTCGATTCAAAACCATTTTTGGCTAAAAGCGATTGGATTTCCAGCGCTGTCATCTCAAAAGGGTTTTGACCAAATAAAAGAGCATTGAATCCTTTGTAAATCTGTATTTCAGCTATTTTAGCGTTTGTCAATGGGCCGTAAGCATCACATTTATCGAAGAAAATAATAATGTTTTTGTAATATAAAGTGTCATTCAGATTACCGTCCATCCATTCTTCCCAGAGTTTTTCGCCAAATACGGCTTTAACCTCGCTTGGCGAAGAGGAAAGTGTGACGTCACCTATGCCGCTGCTAGGTTTTATTTCCATTTTTGGGGAATTTTATGCGTTATTTTATAGGTTCAGTCTTTTGATAATCATCCACGCTATACAATTCACGCTCTTCAGGTGTGAGTACTGCGACTTCATTTTTCATAAATTCGTAGATGTTGAGGTATAAGCAGCGGGTTTCTAAGATGTAGCCATTGCAGCAGGGTATTCGCATAACGATATGTTTGCCGTCAACTTTGGAAATTTTTGATTAAATGAACATGAAAAACTCCTTAGACTATTGATTCTGATTCTGTGGCGCAGCTTTATTAACGAGGATTTGGGCGTCGTTCATTAGCTTTTCCAGTTGTTGGTTCAGGTTAACAGCCTCTTTTTGTTGTTCAACCGGTTGCTTGGTTCCATTATCGCCATAACCGGCAGACTGATCTGATTGAACGCGGTTCTGCAATTGATTTTTCTTTTGCTCCAGTTGACCGATCTGGCGCTGCATTGTCTGGTCGTTCGTTGAGTTGGCGTGGTCTTTCAATTTATCAATCACATTGCCCATTTTGTCTAAAGCGGAATTGTATTTACCGGCGTCGAACTTGGTTCTTTCTGAAGAAACCAAGTCTTTGACGTCGTGGAAAAGGGTTCCGACGCCGCTAAAAATGCGGGATGAATTGGCTTTTTCGGAAGAATCGCCGAAGAAGTAATTATAAACGACGATGCAGAAGATGGCGACAACGCCTAAACGGATTAAAGTACCGATCATAATAGTTATGAGTTATGAGTTATGAGTTATGAAATATCATATCTATAAGGAGATAGTAAAGAAAAGATTACTCAGATTCATTCGCGCAATGTTAATATGTATTCAGAATACATCTAAGTCAAATTTAGATTTATTACAGGCGACTATCCGGTATAAAGATACAAAAAATAGCCTTTCATAAAAACACACGCCTGAATTAATATTTCTGCGGCTCTTTCTCACGGTAATTTTTCCCTTCAATTAGTTTTTTCTCCGAATTGTCGGAGCGTTTTTCATACGGATTCGACGAATTAGGGAGAGGCCTTGTATTTTTATAAATGGAAGAATCAAGAGGGGTCAAACCTGTATTTACATTATTTTTTGGCGTCAAAGCGCTTTTTATTAATTCGGGCGCTTTAGCGACAGACCAGCGCCATAAAACAGCGCCGCCAATCCCAATTACGCCGATAATAGCAGCCACCGTCCAATTAATCAGCACGTTTTGTTTATATTCTTTGACGGCCTCCTGTTCGATCAGTTTTTTATTTAAATCGGGGACGGTTTTTCTGATTTTTCCTTTAGACGATTGCTGCCGGCGGTTTTCTATGACCGGCGCCGGCTGATTGGAAGGAGGATCGGCATAGGGGAAATCAAAACCTTTCTTTTCTTCTATGCGCGTTTCCGGCTGGTCGGGCCAGGAAACAGCGACTACCGGTTTATTTTCCAAAGGAGCGGTTTCCTCGGGTATTTCTATTGCAGGAGTAGTTTCTACATCGGGGTCCGATTCTTTTTTATTTAAGACGTCGATACGCTTTTTTATTTCCAACGCCTGCGCGCTTTCCGGATAATGATGCAAAAATGTGTAATACGCATATAGCGTATTGGTTCTGACCGAGTCGTTAAAGGCTTTGGTTTCTTCAGCCTGTTTCAGCCGGTTCAGCGCCAGTTCGTAATATCTGCCGTTCCGGTAAGCGCCGATATAATCGGAATAAGCGCCAATGCTATTCCTATTTTCCGAACTTAGCCAGGCGTTTTCTTCTTCCCAAAACCCGATTTTGGAGGTAGCGGCTGCGGTATATTTTCCGGCAGGATATTTTTCCAAGTAAGCGCGATATGCCGGCAGCGCGTCCGCCGCCGTAGCGGCTTTCCAATCCGCTTCTTCGTTATAGCGCAGGTGGAAAAAAAATTGCCCGCCCTGATGCCCCGCCACCCGGATTGGTTCGCCCCGGGGACGCTGAGCTGCATTCGCCGGGACATTTTCCATTACCCGGCCGCATAAATCCATGACGCCCAGATCACGTTGACTGGCGTTTAATATCTGAAGCAGCGTTTTTGCGAAAGGGCTGTTTTCGCCTTTGGGGCCATCTTCGACGATCTCGTTTCGACCGGAGGTCAGCGCCCACCGGGAAGGGTCTTTTTCATAGCGTTCAGAAATCATATCCCTGCCTTCGCCGGAAAAAAGCGAACCTGAAAAACAAGAGTCGGAAATCAGGAATGTATGCCGGCTTTTGACGGCGTTCAGGATGGTAAAAATAGACTGATTAGCAATATATTCATCGTCGGCGTCGTAATGGGCGTCCGCCGGGATCCAATAACCTTCTTCATAAGCGGTATCATAATAGCCATGCCCTGAATAATAAATTACTATAGAATCATTGGAACCTACTTTTTGAGCCAGTACGCGCAATTCCTTAAAAATGGCGGACCGTGTTGCGGAAGCGTTAAATAAAGTAAATATGTTTTCTTTTTCAAAAGAATATTTATCCGTTAAAAGCCGGACAAAATCCTCGACGTCCTTTACGGCATTATTTAGCTTACGGATATATAAATAATCGTCGATCCCGATAACAAACAGGAAGTTTTTACCTTTCGGAAGAAAAGAAGAAGCCGGCGGCGGCGGCGTTCCGGAATTCCTTGGTTCAGTTTCAGCAGGCATAGGAACAAAATAGGTCAGTTACGCTAACAAAATTAACGTAATTTAGCGAGTTTTTAAATAATTTATTCAGGCGCGGGCTTCCCGGAGGGCAAAAAAGCGTAATAATCTTCTGGCACGTCTATGTCCATTAAAATATGCGACGCGTGGGCATGGATCAATTTTACATGAGCGCCCGCTTTTTGGACAATTCCTTTGCATCCTTCGCTTTCCTGATGTTGTAAAATCTGATCTTTATAATAAGCGGAAAAAATAACCGGGTTCCCTTTTTTATGATTAAATACGGGGAGAATAACGGCCTGTTCGTCGATTTTTATGGTTTCCTCGAAGGCGTCAATCAAAAGCTGGTATTCCCCGGATTGTATAAACGGCATATCGGCCAGGCAAATCATAAAACCCGCCGAACCGGATTTAGCCGCTTCGACGCCCGCCTGAATGGAAGCCGTCATGCCTTCTTTAAAACGGGCATTATAAACAACCCCGACAGACGGATCGGGAAACAAAACCTTTATTTGGTCTATCCGGTCTCCGGCGACTACAATAATTTCGACGCCGTTTACTTTTTCAAGCGCCCCGACCACCGTTTCAAGAATCGTTTTGTTTCTCCACGGCAAGAATAATTTGTCGACGGCTCCCATTCTCTTGGAAAGCCCGGCGGCTAAAACAATAGCGGCAACCATGCGTTCCGATTAATGTGCAATAAATACTTTGCTCAAAACTACGGTTTTAAAGGCGGGATTTTCGTACCTTTGGCCGGAAAAATTTTGAAGAGACTATGTTTGAAAATTTAAATGAACGGTTAGATAGCGCCTTTAAGATTATCAGGGGCGACAATAAATTGACAGAGGTCAACGTCGCTCAGTCCATTAAAGAAATACGCCGCGCTTTGGTGGACGCCGACGTAAATTATAAAATCGCCAAAGAGTTCACCGATAAAATCAGGGATAAAGCGTTGGGAACGTCCAACGTATTAAAATCGGTGCGTCCCGGCGAGTTGATGATTAAGATCGTCAACGACGAGTTGACGGAACTGATGGGCGGCGAATCGGTTGGGATCAATATCAAAGGCTCGCCCGCCGTCATCCTGATCGCCGGATTGCAGGGTTCCGGTAAAACGACTTTTTCCGGCAAACTCGCCAGTTATTTAAAAAAGAAAGGTAAAAGGCCGCTATTGGTCGCCTGCGACGTTTACCGTCCTGCCGCCATCGACCAATTGACCGTATTAGCGGGTCAGGCGGGCGTACCCATTTATAAAGAAGAAGAAAATAAAAATCCCGTTCAGATCGCGCTGAACGCCATTGCTTTTGCCAAATCGCACAATTCGGACGTGGTCATCGTGGATACCGCAGGCCGGCTGGCGGTGGACGAAGAAATGATGAACGAGATTACGAAAGTAAAAATGGCTATCTCTCCGCAGGAAACCCTTTTCGTGGTGGATAGCATGACCGGTCAGGACGCTGTCAATACCGCAAAAGCGTTTAACGACCGCCTGAATTTCGACGGAGTTGTCCTGACCAAGCTGGACGGCGATACTCGCGGCGGCGCGGCCCTTTCCATCAAATACACGGTCGGCAAACCTATTAAATTTGTTTCTTCCGGCGAAAAACTGGATACCCTCGACGTTTTTTATCCGGAAAGGATGGCCGGCAGGATTTTGGGGATGGGCGACGTGGTTTCCCTGGTTGAACGCGCGCAGGAACAATTCGACGAGGAAGAAGCCAAACGGCTCGAAAAGAAGATCAAGAAAAACAAGTTTGATTTCAACGACTACATGAGCCAGCTACAGCAGATCAAGAAAATGGGCGACGTAAAAAGCCTGATGAACATGATCCCGGGCGTTGGGAAAATGATGAAAGATGTGGAGATCGACGAAAAAGTGTTCCAGAAAGTGGAATCTATGATTCAGTCTATGACGCCCAAAGAACGGGCTAACCCGGAACTTATTAACCTGAGCCGCAAAACCCGGATTGCTAAAGGCTGCGGGCGGAAGTTGGAAGAAATTAATCTATATATCAAGAACTTCGATCAAATGAAGAAAATGATGTACGAGGTTAGCAAAGGAAATTTCCGGGCAATGACGGGGCAGCCCCAAAAAGGCGGTTTCCGCCGGTAAAAAATTATTATAATTATGCCGTTTGAAGATTTTGACAACGCCCCGATCGAATGGGCCGAACACGAAGACGTCGCCATAAAACTCTATGAAAGATTTGGCGCGGCCTTCGATGAAGGGAAAATATACAGGATCCGTTTTACCGATCTTTTACAATGGATCGTTGAAATTCCAAATTTTACCGGTAAAAAAGAAGGCTCGACGGAAGCGCACCTGGAGCAGATCCAGGCGAAATGGATCTATGAATGGAGGGCCAACAATAAGTAACGAAAGGTTATGTATTATCCTTTAGGGATTAATCCGCTGGGAATTCTTCAACATATTCGCGTATTTGTATTCGATGTGGACGGCGTTTTGACCAATGGCGACCTGTTGGTTTCCGAGGAAGGACAATTATTGCGCACCATGAATATCCGCGACGGTTACGCTTTAAAACGGGCGGTCGAAGAAGGTTATAAAGTTTGCATCATCACGGGCGGACACTCCCAGGGCGTGGTTAAACGGCTGGAAGGGCTGGCCGTTCACGATATTTTCCTTGGGGTCGGGGATAAAGTAGCGGTTCTCCGAAAATATATCCAAAGCCACGACCTCGACCCGTCCACCGTTTTATACATGGGCGACGACCTGCCGGACTTTAAGGCCATGCAATTAGTAGGTTTGCCGGCCTGTCCCGTTGACGCGGCCCCTGAAATTATCGGGATCAGCCGTTATGTTTCGCCGTTGGAAGGCGGCAAAGGATGCGCGCGCGACGTGATTGAGAAAGTAATGCGTATTCACGGAACCTGGTTAAAAGGAATCAATCAATAGCCATGCTTTATTTGCTTCGCCTGATTCGTTTCCCGAATTTATTGATCGCGGCGCTTACCCAATTTTTATTACAATACATTATTCTTGTCCCGGCGCTACAGTCCGCCGGTCTTGTACCGGTCCTGCCGCTTTTGCAATTCTCCCTGTTAGTTGCGTCCACTGTTTTAATCGCCGCCGGAGGGTATATCGTCAACGATATAGAAGATACGGAAATCGACGCCGTCAACAAACCTCAAAAACAAATTGTAGATAAACATTTATCGATCAACGCTTCCTGGAACTTATACTTTTGTTCGGTAGCGGCAGGCGCTTTTATATCTTTATATCTATCCTGGTATATCCGGGATTATGTTCAGTTTTTAATTTATCCGGGCGCAGTCGCCCTGCTATGGGCCTACTCTAAATATTTTAAGAAAACCGCTTTAATTGGTAATGCGATCGTCGCTTTTTTTTGCGCGTTTGTGGCGGGCGTGGTCTGGTATGCTGAAAGAGTAAATTTTCATCTGTTAAGAACGCTGTCTCCGTCGCAGGCAAATTTTGTTGAAGCAGTATTCATTGGATACGTTATTTTTGCTTTTTTTTCTACGCTGCTCCGGGAAATTGTAAAGGACCTCGAAGACGTCGAGGGCGACCGGGTTAACGGCGGCAGAACCGCCCCCATCGTTTGGGGAAGCACGACCGGCAAAGCGCTGGCGTTTTCCGCAGGCCTGGTTCTGTTGTTTTTTATCGAAAGATTTAGTTTTGAATGCGCGCGCCGCGCTCAATATATTCAGTTTATTTTATTTAATGGAGTCGCCGCTCTTCCGGTTATCTATATATTGTGGAAATTAAGGCGGGCTGACGTAAAAAAAGATTATAGTCATTTAAGCCGTTTAGCAAAATTTGCGATGCTCAGCGGATTACTGTATATCATAATTGTAAAATGGTAAAAAATAAAACCGGGCCAATGGACGCATACGATTATTTGAAGGAGGGATATATTAAAGTCTGGGAGAAAAGTTATTCCGTTGTAAAAGCGCGGTATGTGCCGGATCTGTTTTTTGCCGTCGTGCAGGACTTCAACGAGATCACCGTCATTGTCGACGTAGACAGCGTCGATCCCGATTGGGTTCTGCTGGAAGAAAAACCCTGGAAAATACTGACCTTCGACGTGGCGCTTCCGTTTGACCTGGTCGGTTTTTTAGCCGTTGTGGCAGACGCTTTGAGTAAAGCGATGGTTTCTGTGTTCGCGCTCTCCGCTTTTTCTACCGATCATTTTTTAGTTAAAGAAGAAGATTTACCCAGGGCGCTGGAAGCGCTGCAAAAGTTGGGAGCAAAACTGGAAAGTTGATAGGCGTCGTCTGAATCAAGATTTTCAAGATTTAAAATTTAATAGAATTAAGATCGCCGCTAAACAAAAAAATGAACCTGGACCAGCCTTTATTATTAGCTTCTCAATCTCCGAGGAGAAAACAATTATTGCAGGAAGCAGGATTTACCCATTTTCGGGTACGGGCTACCGACGCCGATGAAACCATTCCGCCAAATTTACCCATTGAACACGTAGCGGGTTTCTTAGCGGAAAAGAAAGCCGGCGCCGCTCTGGAATGGTTAGCAGGCGACGAAATTATCATCGCCGCCGACACCATCGTCGTATTTGAAGGGAAAATATACGGGAAGCCTTCTTCCAATGGCGACGCGTTCGGGATGATCCGGCGACTTTCCGGCGCGATGCATGAGGTAATTACCGGCGTTTGCCTACAGTCCCGCACAAAGAAGATGGTTTTCTCCGATACCGCGCAGGTCTATTTTGACGACTTTACCAACGAAGAAATCTATTACTATATAGACCGTTATCAGCCTTTTGACAAAGCCGGCGCTTACGGAATCCAGGAATGGATTGGCCTTTGTAAAATACAGAAAATAATCGGCTCCTATTCAACGATCATGGGGCTACCTATGCAAAAAGTTTATCCGGCTCTGGAAAACTGGTAATGCCTGCTCTTAATTAAACGCTTTATATTTTTTAAACGGGATACCCTTCCGGATTAGAAAAGCATGGTAGGCGCTTGGCACGTCGTGGGTCCATCGCGGTAAAATAAGCGTAATTAATATCCGGTCGAGATGCGAAATAACCCCCATTACAATCGCTATTGTAAAAGCGGTTTCCGCTTCGTGGTATGCGATGAGAAAAGTAAAAGCGGCAAGTAAAGAAAGTCCCCATAGTTTAGATAAATAAGCGTGGGTGCAAGTTTCCCTGCCAAATTTAGCGAAGCTAACCAGGTAACACGAGGCTTCCAGGAAGAGGAGGAAAATGATCGGCGCCGCGTTATCGGAAATTAGCGTCGGGTTTAGTTTCCAGGAAGCGAACCCGATGGATAACCAGAAGATCATATCGGCCTGGCTATCAAAGCGCCGCAGCGACGTCGTTGCGACTCCCAAATGGCGGGCCACGATACCGTCTATGATATCTGAAATTAAGCCGGCGTACATTAAAATTAAGATAATTGGACTGGCGGTATTTCCGTAGCGAAAGGCCAGCGTTAAAATGACGGGCGCTAAAAGCAGCCGGAAGAGGATTAAGAGGAATGGGATTCGTTTAGCCATGGATATTATAACGTTTTTACAAAAACGGAATAATATGTGGCTTATTATTTCTGTAGATTAAAAATTTTGAATAATATATTGTTTAAAGATAATAATTTGGCAGATCATGCTTGAATGCGCAATTATTGACGACTACTAATGGAGGGCAAAAGGGATAAAAATTGGGTTCATGGAAAATTAAGTCCATGAACCCCTACAAAAAATCTATAAGATAAAGCATTTGTTTAATGACCCGTACTATCCTTTTTAGCCGTCGTTTTCTTTTTCCCGAACGGATCAAAATTATCCAGAATACTGCCTGCCTGTTTTTTGAGCGCGTCGGCTGCGGCATTGGGTAATTGGCTACCGGATGTAGTTGTTCCCCCGGAACCGCCAACTTGTTTACTTAAAATATCGCCTGCCTGTTTTTTAATTTCGTCGCTTACTTTACTTTTTGCGGACGCCGTTAAACTATCGATTGCCCTGGACGCTTTTGCTTTCGCTTTGTCGACTTCCTGCTGCACGCGCAAAGTCGCGCTGTCTTTTGCTTTTTGTAGGAGGGCGTCCGCCTGGGTTTTAACGGCATCCTGCACGCTGCTCTGGCCGTCGCCGCCCAGAATTTTCAGGCCAATTTTTGGAGACAACATAGAGCCGGTAATATCGAACTGGACGTTGACAAACTCGCTGTTTTGTATGTTAAGACCATTTTTATTGGCTAATTGCAATAGGTTGTCATAAGCGGTTCCTGCTGCCTGTCCCAAAGGGTTTTGTTGAATTAGTTTTCGCGGAACGCGCGCTTTGATCACATAATCCATGACGTTTGCCAAACTATGAGAACCGCTGATTTTCAGTGAAATATCCTTTATTTTTTTCTCAAACTCTTGGACAGTGACCGTTCCGTTTTTCACCTGGATCCAGTTTTTAGTTTGGCTCAGATCGAATTTTTTCAACTCAGGAATATTAAGCTTTTCCGCGACCAGGTCCAGCGGTTTAAAGCCGGAAACAAAACCCTGGATGGTTTGCAGGAACCCGTCCATCGTCAGCGTATTAAAATCAGGCGTCAGGTCTTTACCCAAAGCGCCCGACATAGACATACTTGTATTGAATTTTCCGGTTATATATTCCAGGATGGGGGCCAATTTTTGAGCCGTAGCAAAAGTGGAGAAGGTTTGCTTAAAATCAATATTATTGAAGTCGAAATTCAGTTTGAACTCTGGTTTGTCGGCGTTTTCAGTATTGTAACCGCCTTTCAGAGCGACATTGCCGCCGAGCGTATTAGCGGTGGCGTTTTCAATGACCACCTGCTGATTATGAACGACCAGGCTGCCCTTCAGCGCGTTGAGATCCATATTTGTATACAACGCTTTGTTGACTTTAGCCGTGATCGTTACGTCAATATTTTTAGGAATCTCAATAGGTTGGGTAGCGGCGGCTGGCGGCGTTGGCGGCGTGGCGGCAGGTTTTGCAACCACCGTTTTGGAGGCCGGCGTCATAAACTGGTTCAGGTCCAACAGGTTAGACGTCAGGTCCATCTGGCCGGACAATGTCTGATTATCGAACAGATAATTGAAAGCGTTATTGATGACACCTTTTCCATGTAGGTCGCTGTTACCGATCTGCGCGCCGAAATCGTTGAAAATGAATTTATTCGGCGTAAAGTTTCCTTTAGCAATGATAGAAGTAATATCGTATTTGCTATATAAGAGCTGATCCATTTTCCCGTTCAGCGTGAAATTAAAGCGGTCAAATGGTTTGGCTACGTCGGTCGGATTTTTACCTTTCACAGACGCCGCCTTTGCGGCGGTTTCAGGAGCCGGTTTCATCCATTCGTTGGCGTCGAACAAATGGGAATTGAAGTTCAGCGTCCCGGTCATGGTTTTTTTAGGGGAAAAATAAGCCAGGATATTGTCGATGGTTCCGCTTCCATGAATATCACTTTTACCCAACTGCGCGTCGAAATTATTAAGCCCCACGTTATTGGGCGTAAAGTTCATTTGCAGCGCGTTGATCCTTACGGGCGGATAATTTTTCATGGCAAGATCCATGCGGCTGATCTGCATGGCCCCGTTCATATTAACCTGGTCGTATTTTTTTTGCTCCACAAGCGAAGCGCGCGTTTTAACGGCTACATTGGCAGTGATCATCCCGGTCAGTTTACTAACGCTCTCAAATGGAAACGCTTTTGACAGGTCGTCCAGATTCAAAACGCCGTTGACTTTGGCGTCGACGTCCGGATCGGAAACCGGCGTTTTCAAATGGAAAACGACGTCAAAAGGGTTGGTTCCCAATTTCATGTGGAACGCGGGAACGTCCACTTTCATGTCGTCATAATTACTGCTGGGGCTTTCGATCGAAAACTGCGTATTAACGTCCGAAACGCCCAAAGGGAGCGACGGATATTTAAAAGCGCCGTTCTGCACGTTGGTATGGATGGCAAAAGCGGGTAGTAATTTTTTCAGCGAACTATAGGTCCCTTTAGCATATCCGTTGAAGTCAAACTTCCCGGTCGCCTGCACGTTTTCGAAGTTCTTGGTATAAGCGGCGGGTATCACCGACAACAGGTTTTTAAAATTGCTCGACGGCGCGCTGAATTTTAAATCCATCGTTTTATCGCCGTCTTTCGCCATTTGCAGCCATCCGTCCATTTTCAAAGGCATGGTGTTAACCAACGCCTGGTTGTCTTTGAAAGTGAACTTCATTTGGTTGAGGTCCATATTCAGCACTGCGTCCAGGTTCGCTTTGGCGTCGCTCAGGTAACTCACCGCGCCGTACCGAACCGTTAGCGAGTCGGAGGTCGTTTTTGTTTTCAGGTCGAAGACGTCTGCGGCAAGGGCGCCGCTGCCGGTATGATTCACCCCCTTGAGGTCCATAAAAAAACCCAGCGCCCGGTTGTCAAATATAATTTCGCCGTCTTTGACGTCGTATTGATCCAGATTCAGCACAAAATTGGACGGTTGAGCGGTAGTAGTCGCTGCCGCAGACGGTTTGGTGATCGCATAATTGGCGCTACCGTCGCTCAACATAATGACGTTTAAATAAGGCTTAACCAAATGAATGGAATTAATCTTATAAGGCCCGCCGTGAACGACCGACCAAAAATCCGCGCTGGCGTCGGCGGAATTAGTATGGAGTAATTTAACGCCTTCGAATTCGCCCAGCCCTTCGACGTCCAAATTGGTCAACCCGATGGTGATACTGGGAAAATGTTTGAAAGCGGAAATCGAAACGTCGGAAAAATTGACCTTCGCGTTGATATTATTATTGATGGCGCTTTTGACCTCGGCAATAATTTTATCTTTAAAGAAAAAAGGGATCGAGACCGCCAATAGAAGGACGACCAACAACAGGGCTCCGATTCCGATAAATATTCTTTTAATCATTTTTGTACCTTGCATAATAATGGGCAATATCGTTTGAAGAATGATGAACGGCGTGTCGGAAAGCAGGATGGATCCGCGCCGTCAGACCCATAACGTTTTTCCAGGCCGTTTAATTTTAACCATAGAAAGATATGTTAAGATAGTCGAAAGACAAATCAAAGCGGGCAAAAGTTTGAACATCCGTAAAAAAGTTACGTTATTACAATGCGACTTCTTAAAATCATCTATTTTTTGTCGACGATATGCCAACCGACGATTTTTCAACTGTCTCCTTTTCCGCCCGGACCGATTTTCCCGCTTCCGCAGCGATGCAACCGCTCCCATCCAAGATAAAAGCGCGCTTGTTCATCGACTGCCTCATTGACTCGCTCTTTCCCGTACGGTGCGAGACGGCGGCATCCGAAACAGATATGCCGCAGTTGAGATCGGCGCTAGCAGAATTATTGATTCCTTGTCAGAAAAAAATCGCGCTGTCAGAAGAATTGGTAGATCGCTTTTTCCAAACCATCCCCGTTATTTATGAAAAATTAAGCAAAGACGCGACCGCCATGCTGGAATACGACCCTGCCGCCGGTTCGTTGGAAGAGATCGTCGCCGCTTATCCTGGATTTTATGCCATCGCCGTTTATCGGTTTGCGCACGAATTATATCAATTAAAAATTCCGGTTTTGCCGCGCATGATCTCCGAATACGCCCACAGCCAGACGGGCATAGATATTCATCCAGGCGCGAGGATTGGCTGCCCTTTTTCCATCGATCACGGCACTGGGTTCGTCATTGGAGAAACAGCCGTCATCGGCGCGCAGGTTAAAATCTATCAGGGCGTAACCATCGGCGCGTTGAACGTCCGTAAAGAAGACGCCAATATCAAACGCCATCCTACGCTGGAAGACGACGTGGTCGTTTATTCAGGCGCTACTATTTTAGGGGGAAACACCGTCGTAGGCCGCCATACCGTCATCGGCGGCAACGTATGGCTGACCGAAAGCGTGCCGCCCTACTCCATCGTTTATCATAAAAGCGAAGTTAAAGTCCGCACTAACCGCGATTTCGACGAACCCGTCAATTTCGTGATATAAATTCCAGTCGTCATTAATAATTAACAATTAATCATTAACAATTAAATAACGTGAAAGTACAGAACATCTTACATACCATCGGCAACACGCCCCATGTCTTGTTAAACCGCCTGTTCAAAGATTTAAACCCGGACGTGGAAGTCTGGATGAAACTCGAACGCGCAAACCCGGGCGCCAGCATTAAGGACCGGATCGCCCTCAGCATGATCGAAGACGCCGAGAAAAAAGGGATCTTACATGCCGATACGGTCATTATTGAACCCACTTCCGGGAATACCGGGATCGGGCTGGCGATGGTCGCCGCCGTTAAAGGATACAAGATCATCCTTGTTATGCCGGAGTCGATGTCCATTGAACGCCGCAAATTAATGGCCTCCTACGGCGCTACGTTTGAGCTGACCCCACGCGAGAAAGGCATGAAAGGCGCCATTGCCCGGGCCGTCGAAATGGTGGCCGAAACGCCCAACGCATGGACGCCCCAACAGTTTGACAACCCGGCTAACATTGAAGCCCACGTCAAAACCACCGCTATTGAAATCCTCAACGATTTCAAAAATGACGGCCTCGATATGATCATTACGGGCGTCGGAACTGGCGGACACATCACCGCCTGCGCTGAAGTATTAAAAAAACAATTTCCCGAGTTAAAAGTATTTGCGGTTGAACCCGAATTGTCGCCCGTCATCAGCGGCGGCGTGCCTGGTCCCCACCCCATTCAGGGAATCGGCGCCGGATTTATCCCCGTAAATTTACACGTCGACGCCATCGACGGCGCCATACAGGTCTCCAAAGACGACGCATTCCATTACACGCAACGCCTCGCCAAGGAAGAAGGTATCCTGGCCGGCATTTCCACCGGCGCTTCGCTGGCCGCCGTCGCCAAAAAAATCAAAGAAGTCAAAAAGGGCGGTCGGATCCTGACGTTTAATTATGATACTGGGGAAAGGTATTGGTCCGTAGAGGGATTATTTTAAACATCTCCGGCTTTAATACTTACATATAAAAGGCGCTTCTTAATTAGAATAAGAGACGCCTTTTACATTTTCTATTGCTACTAAAAAATCGCCGTCGCCAAGTTTACGTTTTTCAACTAAAATATACGAATATGGAAGAAACTCCCAGGTTTCGTCTTCCGGAGCATAATTTTCGGTAGCTAACAGTTTATAAATATTATGTTTAATAAGTATTGCCGGGGCGGGCCTGAAGGTAACGGTACCCTCGTTTAATAGTTGCAACTATGAAATTAAATCACTATTTGATATACGCCGCTACTTTCAAACTCCAGTCCTAAATTAATTCCCTGACCGGAAATTAATCCAATATCCTGAAAATCAAATTTTGTAATTATTGAGTCCCAGAAAGGAAAATTAATATATTCTATTCCTGTATCTACTAATTCTCCGAAATCAAATAAGGGGACAAAATCGTTTAAAATTTTTTTATTAACGAACGCCAGTAAACTGGTATCAGTTGAAAAAACTGAGCGATCATGTTTTGGATATTTTCTATAATCAAATTTACGAATGTATCTATATCTAAATATTTTTTCTATAAAAGTATACTCCGCAAAAGGAGTAGTAGTGTATGGAAAAACTTTTTCTCTAAGTTCTGTGATAAGATTTTTTAAGTCTATTTTATCTATGCCATCTCTTATGCTGTCTAAATATAGTGCGTCAATAACAATATAATTTTGATTTGGATGAAGTAATATATTCTCCCCTCTAAGCGATATATTTCTCATATTAAGCATTAAGCAATAGTTTTTTTAATGTTTTTTTGCCATTTCAAACTTCTTCCTATATGATGGCAATAAGTAGTATGCATTAAATAAACGCTAAAATTCGTATCTTTGTGGATGATCAAAGCAAATCAACTCACACAGACGGAAGTATCGACCTTGCGGGAGGCTCAAAAGAACTCGGATAAGGCGCATTTCAGGAACCGGTGTT
>JBBRMZ010000063.1:0-23053 GCA_038230555.1 Chitinophagales bacterium | reverse complement strand
CTCCACTTCGCTCGCGCTATTGGGGCCGCAATCGGAAATGGGCTACGCCATCACGGATATTAAAAGTTTTTACTCGCTGGTCGAGGGAATTCAAACTCCGGCGCCAAATACGTTTGCGGGCGACCAGTTGACGTACGTCCGGCAGGTTTATCAGCAGTCGCGGCAATACGGCAAGATCATCATCGACGCCGCCCAAAAAGCGAACAACGCAGGCGCCTACGACGACAATAATTCTTTAGCCCAAGAACTGAAAATAGTGTCGCGGCTCATTGCAGGCGGTCTAAAAACGCGCATATACGTCGTCAGCCTCGGTTCTTTTGATTCGCACGTCAACCAGGTCGTCGCGACCGACCATACCCAAGGCGCCCACGCTAATCTCCTGAAAACGCTTTCCGACGGCGTCAAAAGTTTTATGGACGACCTGAAAGCGCTGAAACTCGACGACCGCGTGGTCGGCATGACCTTTTCCGAATTTGGCCGCCGCATCATTTCCAATAACGGGAACGGCACCGACCACGGAGCGGCGGAACCGATGTTTGTGTTCGGGAAACCGGTCAAAGGCGGACAATTGGGGAAAACGCCGGATATTCCGGCCAACGCCGGAGAAAACGATAACGTGCCGATGCAGTATGATTTTCGTTCTATGTATGCCACGGTTTTGCAGGACTGGCTTTGCGTGCCGGCAAGCGACCTGAATCAGATCCTTTTTAAAAATTACCAGACGCTTCCGTTGATCCAGTCGGTCAACTGCCTGTCAACGGACGTCCACGACGCCCATGTCGCGGCGGGAACTTCGCTGCTGCGGGTTTCGCCTAATCCGTTTATGCAATTCGTCAATTTTGATTTTGATAGCGCAGGCGGGCATACGATGGTGCAGATCTTTAATACGGCGGGTCAACTGGTCGCAACGCCCGTCAGTTCTGTTTATCCGGCCGGAACCTACCAAGCTTACTGGAATTCAGAAAACCTACCCGCAGGGACCTATTACGCGCGTTTACAAAACGGCGCTTTGCAGCAAGTAAAAATGATGATGAAAGTCCGGTAAGTTTTACTTTTCTAATGCTGCCGTTTCTTCCGGGTTACCCATTTGCCCTTCCGCTTCCAGTTTACGCATCATGGCGTCGATGCGGAACATTTCGTCGAGGGTATCGTCGAGGTACAAGGAAATTTCCGGCACAATGCGCACCAGTTTACGAACGCGATGGGCAAGTTCGTGGCGCAACTTGACGATTTCTTCATTTAACAACAGTATTGGCTCCTGCTTATTTTCGGTATTGAATACGCTGAGGTAGATTTTTGCCTGCGCCAGATCGGGCGTTACTTTGACCGTCGTAACGGTCACCAAAACTTTCGCGCCGTATATATTTACGCCGTCCTGCTGGAGGATGATACCAAAATTGCGGCGAATCAACTCGGATACCTGGCTCTGTCTTTTAGTTTCCATGTTACAAAAATAATACAATTCCCATACAATTCCGGGAATTTTTTAAAACCCGTTTATAGTTAATAAAGTTCCGCCCTTTTAGGGTTATAAATTATTTTACCTTTGTCTTTACAGCATCTACCTACTTTATTTACGCAAATTATTTCTATGATCGAAGCCTTCCTCGGCCGTTGGCACGGTAAAGTCGAAGCTTTTTTCCCCAGCATCGGCCATTATTTTTATGAAGAAACCCTGCGCGTCGAAAAAGACGCCGAGCGGCCGTTCTTTTTTTATGAACAGCAGGTCTGGATCACCGACGAGGCGGGCGTCCGGGAGAGAAAGTCGCATTGGGAAAGCGGGTTTATCAATATTTTGGAAGACGGTTCGCTGCAAATGAATAACGCGCAGAACAATGGGCGCACCGAGGTTTTGCGCGGTTACTATGATCCGGCGACTAAAACGATTAACCTCGAAAGCGTCGCTTTCAGCAACGACCCCAGAATGGTCAAAACCGCGCGCCGGTGGTCGCTCCCTTCGGAGGAAGTCTTGAAGTATGAGATGGATATGGAAATTCAGGCGGTGAAGCCGTTGCAGCCGCATTTGGCGGCGACGCTTTTTAGAACTGCCGATCGTTAAGTATTCCTTTTTCGGTTGTTTATTTTCCTTAATTTTGGGACGCAATGTAAATTCTATTAAAATTTTAAAGGTATGGAAGCGCTATTAATATCCGTAAAGGACAAGGCGGAATTAAAATTGATTACTGATTTATTAAAAAAAATGCGCATTGAAGCGCTGCGGCTGACAGAGGAGGAACAGGAAAATCTTGGACTGGTCTATTTAATGAAGCAGGCGGACAGGTCGCAAAAAGTTTCCAGGGACGAAGTAATGGAAAAGTTAGGGAGAAAATGAAAGTAGAATTTTTGAAGCGCTTTTTGCGCGACGTAGAAAAATTGGATTCGGAAGACGTCAAAAACGAAGTGGCGGTTATTATAGAAAACGTCGAAGCCGCCGCTAAAAAGGCTGAGATAAAAAATTTGAAAAAGCTAAAGGGCTTTAAAAACGCCTACAGAATAAAAACCGGCGATTACCGTATTGGCGTCTTTATAGAAAATGATACAGTCGAATTTGTCAGGATTTGCCATCGAAAAGATATTTATAAAATTTTCCCTTAGTCGTTTGGATAACTAATTATGACTGCCCGTACAAAAAACATCTATTTTCCGAGTTATAAATTTACATTTTTATAAATACGTTGGAGTGAAACATCTATGCCGACCGATAGCAACGGCGCCGACGCGGAAAGATCGGTCGTGATGGTTTCTTTCCAAAGCCCCGGTTTTTCGCGGTACCAGGTTTCTACGTAAGGCTGATCCTGCCGGATCAGGACATATTCTTTAATGCTCTCCAGCGTTTTGTATTTATCAAACTTTCCCGCCCGGTCATATTTTTGCGTACTTTTTGACAGGACTTCCACCACAAGGATTGGGTTGATCAATAATAATTGTTCATCGTCCCAATACAGCGGCTTTTCGCACGCGGCCAAAGCGTCGGCGTAAATAACCTCGTCAAGCGACGGGAAATATACTTTTTGACCAGAAGAAAAGAGAATGTGGTTTTTTTTAAGGTCTTCTAAAGCCAAACCAACCGCGCCCAACACATTTGAGGATATGATATTGTGCGTTCCGTCAGCATAAGGCATTTTTAGAATATGACCGTCAATAAATTCATGCTTATCTACGGATTTGGCTTCCTTACGTAAAAATTCGACAAGCGTATAAGTTTTTAGCTTACGCCGGATATTTAAAGAGAGGGGAATATGCTTTTCCAGATTACGCATGACCGTATATGTTTAAGACAAAAATAATGATTTTTTGTCAAAGTCCATCTCTTACGGCGTTTTAAAGAGTTGCAGGTATTCGTCAAATACAAATATGCGGTATCGGGGCTGTCTTTTTTAAAAGAAGATTATGGAAAATGTATATCATAGCGGAGAAAAGGAAATGCAGGCCATCGCGGGGGAAGAAAAAATGGCCGCCCTGAACGGCAGGATCGTCAAAAGCGCCATTGTTAAAGGGGCGTTTCAGTTTATTGAAAGCCAATCCATGATGATTGTTTGTTCGGCGGATGGGGAAGGGCGTATCTGGACCTCCGTCTTGTTGGGACGGCCCGGATTTATCCAGGTAACCGCCGAAAATGAAGTTTTGCTGGACCGCAGGAAAATTTTTAGCCCTCCGACAGACGTTTTTTATGAAAACATTGCCGCGCAACCGGAAACGGGGGTTTTATTCATTGAATTATCTTCGCGCCGCAGGTACAGGGTCAACGGAAACGCATATATCGACGCGCAGGGAATCCGTTTGGAAATCCTGGAGGCCTACCCCAATTGTCCGCAATATATACAAAGAAGGGTTTTTTCAGCGCCCATGATCTTTAAAACCAACGGCGACGTAACCGAGGGAGATCGACTGGGCCAGTCGGAAAAAGACTGGATCCGGCGCGCGGATACTTTTTTTGTGGGCAGTCATGGCTCTAACAAGCGAATGGACGCTTCGCATCGGGGTGGTTTCCAGGGATTTGTGGAAATATTGGACGACGGAGTATTGAAAATCCCCGATTATCAGGGCAACAGTATGTTTAACACGCTCGGCAACTGGATCCAACATCCGGCAGCGGGGTTATTATTTATAGATTTTGGAACAGGGGCGACCTTACAATTAACCGGCGGGGTAGAATTATTATTCGATCAGACCGCCCCGGAAGACGCCGTAAAAACCGGCGGCACGGGAAGATATTGGCTGTTCCGAAGCATGCGGTGGATCAAAACCGAAAACAATTTTACGGACTTATGGGAATTCGTAGATTATTCTCCGTTTAATCCCCGCCGAATAGAATGAAATAAAAGAATTAAATATAAACCGCACAATGGAACAATCTTTTGCGCATACTATAGTCAACCAGCAAAACGGCAACCTGGGGTTTAAAATAATCCGGTTTAATACGAACGACCATTGCGACCACCTGCAACAGAATAATTATTTTCCCCTGGTCTGGATCACCGGCGGAACCAGGAAAGCTAAAGTTTATTTTTTGGAGTAATTATACAGGGAAACCGTCGGTTTTAACAAATTGAACGACGAAACTGCGGCTGTTTTCCGGTTAAACCGGTAAGCCAATAGATAAATTTTAAGGAAAGCGCTATAAGGTATGGAAAACAACCCTAAAGCGTTAATTTTGCGGCCTGTTTCACATCAAAACCTACCTGATGCTCGACTATCATAAAATCCTGGAAAACGAAGAAACCCTTGATCCCGCCGACTGGAGCGCCATGCGCGACGTCGCCCACCGGATGGTGGACGACATGATGGATTACCTCATGGGCGTCCGCGAACAGCCCGTCTGGCGCAAACCAACGGAAGAAATGAAAACGCATTTGTCGGAACCGGCGCCCCAAACGCCAGAAAGCGCGGACGCCGTGTACGACGAATTCAAACAATATATCCTGCCCTATAACAAAGGCAATGTCCATCCCCGTTTTTTTTCCTGGGTGGAAGGGGGAGGCACGCCGCTGGGCATGATGGCCGACATGCTCGCCGCCGGCATGAACCCCAACGTGGTCATCGGAGATCATAGCGCCCGCTACGTCGATCTGCAAGTCCTCGACTGGAGTAAAGAAATGCTGGGTTATCCGAAGACGGCCTCCGGCATGTTGCTGAGCGGCGGCTCGCTGGCCAACATCACGGCGCTCATTGTGGCGCGCAATCAGGCAGGACCCGTCAAAAAAGAAGGCTTGAAAAGCCTGCCCAAAAAACTCACGCTGTACTGCTCCACCGAAACCCATAATTGCGTTTTTAAAGGCCTCGAAGCGATCGGCCTCGGAACGGAGAGCGCCCGCCTGATCCCGGTCGACGGGAAGTACGAAATCCGTATGGACCTACTGGAAGCGGCCATTCGCGAAGACCGCGGCAACGGATTGCAGCCGTTTTGCATTGTCGCCAACGCGGCCACTGTCAACACGGGCGCCGTCGACCCGATGGACGAAATGCTGGCCCTGGCTCAAAAAGAAAATATATGGCTGCATGTGGACGGCGCGTTCGGCGCTTCCGTCAAACTAACACCTCTATACGCCAAACGTATGAAAGCGATCGAAATGGCGGACAGCGTGGCCTTTGACTTTCATAAATGGTTCTACGTCAATTACGAAGTCGGTTGCGTCCTGATCCGCGACCCCGAAAAACACCGCAACGCTTTTGCCAACGCTGCCAGCTATCTCAGCGCCCACGAACGCGGCCTGGCCGCCGGCCCCGAACCGACCGCTAATTTTGGCATGGAACTCTCCCGCGGTTTTAAAGCGCTAAAAGTATGGGCTTCCCTGAAAGAACACGGTTTGCAAAAATACGGACGCATGGCGCTCCAAAACATTGCCCAGGCGTATTATCTCGGCGAACTGATCCAACAGCGGCCAACCTTGGAGTTGCTGGCAGAAGTTAACCTCAATATTGTTTGCTATCGTTTCAATCCTGGCGGAATGACCGGCGAAGCGCTGAACGCTTTGAATAAAGAATTGTTGATGACCCTCCAGGAAAGAGGTATTGCTGCGCCTTCTTACACGATGTTGAACGGTAAATATGCTATTCGCGTCGCTAATTGCAACCACCGCAGCCGGAAATCGGATTTTGAACTTCTGGCAGACGCCAGTGTGGAAATTGGGCGGGAAATATGGGAAAAGATAAACGCGGCGGTTAGCGCGCTTGTGTAAGGGAAAGTAAAAATTGCTTAGATAATGGAAACATGTAGTAATGACTGGGCAAGGGCGCGTACCGCTTCCTCTATTTTTTTGGCTTGGGCTGCGGAAGCGTTCGCGGCGCCTGAAGCATATTGCCGAACAAGGGAAGGATTAAGCCCGGCCAATTTAGCGATTGAATTAATTTTTATAGCGCTAAAACTATCAAAAAAGTCCATGAGCGAATATTGAAAATGGAAAACAACTTCGTCTGGATTAAAATCAACAAATTTAGGATCGCCCTTAAAGTCGTTTTCAATAAAATCGCGCATCAACATTTTGACATTATCAGTTATTTGCTCTTTGCTGGCGGCAATGGTATGAATACCCGAAAAGGCTTCGGGGCAATCCGATAACCAGGCACCATATCCGTCTTCCATTTTTTCTAATACAATGGTCATTATTAAATTATAAAAAATTAATATTAAAAATATTAAAGTTAACGTAAGCCTGCTTGTTTTAAAATTTTGGAAACCAATCCTTTCCCAAGATCTTTGCTACCATGGTTAGGAATAATTAGAGGACGATTGCTATCTATATGCTTAAATTTCATATGGCTGCCTTCTTGGCTTACAAATACCCATCCTTCTGCTTCAACAATTTTAATTAGATCTTTCGCTTTCATAACGTAAAAAATAGCCTTTTTGTTATAAAAAATCAATCTTTATAACCATTCTGTTATAATTTAATAGGCAATAATATTTTTATTAAAGTTTATTTATATTTTTTTACACTTGTTAAAGATATATTATCAATATACGCCTGAATTTCCTCCTTGTTAGAAACGCTAAAGGCAAGCGTTTTACCGCTTTTTAGTTCAACATACAACGTTTCAGGGGAAACAATATAACCCGTGACGTCGCCTTTTAGCCGGAGGCCGTATCCGCCAAATTCGCCGATGGGGCTAATGGTTTTCAGGTACATTTTCTTAACGTCCGGGAGCAAAATTGATTTAGGCGACCGGACAAAAGGGAAAAACAGGTAGGTGATTCCTTCGTCTGTATATTCTGTTTTTAAAGTGGTTTTTGCGGTCAGCCAAATAATGGCTATCATCATCATGATGCATACGCCCAGAACGCCGGCAATAACGGGAGTTTTAGCGCTGACCGCATTGATGAACATGAAAATGAACAAAAGCAGCGTCCCAAAACTAATCCAGTTGACCCAGGCAATGTTGAGCCGTTGGTTTTCGACAATGTGCATAGAAAGGCGGTTAAGCATGTAAAAAAAGGCTAAAATTAGGTAAATTTACTTTTAAAATCGTTATCCGTTACAGCGACATTGAATTCTACTAAAATATGATACATCCAATCCCCTTTCAAACCATCGACTGGGCATCCGTTCAGAAAACTGAACATAGCGGCGAAACGGGCGGCGCCCTTTGGCAAACAGTTCAGTTTGACGGCCTGCGCGTCCGGATAGTAGAATATTCGCCGGGCTATCTGGCCGACCATTGGTGCAAAAAAGGGCATATCGTTTACTGCCTGGAAGGCGATTTTATCAGCGAGCTGGAAAGAGGAGAGAAATTTTCACTGACGCAGGGAATGAGTTATATCGTTTCAGACGACGCGAGTTCACACCGCTCCATATCAAAAAATGGCGTCAAATTATTGATCATCGACGGAGACTTTTTAAAACAGGAAGCTATATAAAAAGCGAAGACCCAAAGCGCGGGCAGCAGCGGCTTTGGGTCTTCAGGTTGTTTTCTCTTTTGGCGTAGTATGCTTATCTGTAACTGCCGAAAATTAGAGTAATGAAATTATTCAAATGGAATATATTCGTATAATATATAGTTTTAATATATGCAACTAAAGCGCCAAAAATACAAAAATGACGTGTTATTTTAAATAATTACCGTTTACCCGGTAAAAGGCGCAGTAAATACTCGCCATAACCGCTTTTGATGAAGTTATGGCCTAATTTTTCTAGTTGGACGTCGTCGATATAGCCCATTTCATAAGCGACTTCTTCAATACAGCCGATCTTCAAACCCTGCCTGTCTTCAATAACTTCTATGAACTGGCCAGCCTGCATTAAAGATTTATGCGTTCCCGTATCCAGCCAGGCGACGCCCCTGCCCAGGACGCCGACTTTCAACTTGCCTTTTTCTAAATAATATTTATTAACGTCTGTGATCTCATATTCTCCGCGCGGACTGGGTTGCAGGTTTTTTGCCACATCAACCACAGAATTGTCATAAAAATATAAACCTGGGACCGCGTAGTTGGAGCGGGGATGGATAGGCTTTTCTTCAATGGACAACGCTTTAAAGTTTTTATCGAACTCCACCACGCCGTATCTTTCCGGATCGGCCACCTGATAAGCGAAAACGACGCCTCCTTCAGGATTTGCGCTCGCCTGCAATAATTCATGCAGGCCGGCGCCATAAAATATATTATCGCCCAGGATCAGCGCGGACGGGTCGGGACCGATGAACGATTCGCCCAGTACAAAAGCCTGTGCCAAACCGTTGGGGTTATGCTGCTCCACGTAAGAAAAATTGCAGCCGATGTCACTTCCGTCGCCGAAGAGTTTCTTAAAATGAGGTAGGTCGTAAGGGGTCGAAATGATCAGGATATCGCGAATGCCGGCGGACATCAACGTGGAAAGCGGGTAATAGATCATCGGCTTATCGTACACCGGCGTCAATTGTTTACTGACGGCCAACGTCAACGGATAAAGGCGCGTCCCTAGCCCTCCGGCGAGAATAATTCCTTTCAAGAGTTATGAATTATAAGTTATGAGTTATGAGTGTATAAAAAATACTTTATATAATCTTATGATTGCCAATATTTTATAAAAAACGTACCAATGCTTTATCACTCATATTTCTTATTTATTTATCGTAGGCTTTTACGGGAAGCAATAGTTGAATTCGCATTGCCAGTTCGAGCGGTTTGAACGGAATGGTCAGGAAATCGTTGGCGCCCGCTTCGAGCGCATTAAAGACGGTTTCCATTTCTTCCTCCACTTCGCTGAGTAAAATCAGGGGGACGTCGCTTCTGAAATCTTCGCGGATCAGGTGAACAAAAGATAAAATCCTGAAATCAGGCAAACGCGTATTCACTACCGCCAGATCGACGCTGTTGCGGTGGATCCTTCGCAGCGCTTCTTCTCCCGTTTGAGCGCGCACGACTTCCATACCGTATTTTCGCATTCGGTAATCCAATGCTGTCAGTAAAATCCGTCCGGGTTCGCAGATCAAAACGCGAGGCATGAAGCTATATTTATGAACGCAAAGTTAGGTTAAAGGGTGAAACGGCAAAACGCTATCCGATATTTTGAGCCCGGCGTTTCAATTCTACCATTGTTTTTGACGCCGCCTGCGCCAAAGATCGCATCAATTCCGGTATTTCATGGAGCGCGGTTAGATTTCGCGCAAACATTTCCAGCGTTTTTGTCGTCGCAATCATATCGGCGTTGCCGACGTAGGCCAGCGTTGTTTTCATTTTGTGCGCCAGCTCAAACAGTTCTTTCCAGTCCCGCTGTTGAGCGGCGTCCTGCATTTTTTCGATCTCGGCAGGTATTTCGGCGACGATCATATCCAGCATTGTCTTCATCAACTCCCGGTCGCCGTCGCAAATTTCGGATAAATAAGTCAAATCCGTCCACTGATAATTTTCAATCGTATTCATAGGTGAAAAGGCTGCGCCCGCGCCGTCGTCCCAAAGGACTCAGATTAGCGGACCGGGAGATCTAAATAATAATGGATTTTTGTGAAAAATTGTTCCGGTTCAAATGGTTTCAGTACATAATCGTCGAAACCATAAGTTTTAAAAACCTCGTTCCTGGAAATATAAGCGTGCGCGGTCATAGCGAGGATAGGGGCTTTCACTTCCGGCATGTGCCGGCGGATAAAAGCCGTCGTTTCGTTCCCGTCCATGACCGGCATTTGTATATCCATCAGGATAATATCAAAAAGCGTCGTTTTCAGGACTTCCAACGCTTCCTTGCCATGGTTGGCCACGGTTAAAATAATATTCGGAAAATGCCGCTCCAACGTCTTGCGGGCGACCAGTTGATTAATTTTGTGGTCTTCCACCAGTAGCATTGAGAAACTGCGAAGGGCGTCCTGCGCCGCTACAGGCGCCTCTGTTTCCACTTCCAAGACGTCGGGAGGCGCCTTGCTAAAGCGAAGTTCAAAAAAAACGGTCGTTCCTACGCCTAACTCGCTTTTTGCGCCAATACTTCCGCCCTGTTGGGCAACGAGGTTTTTAACAATGGCCAGCCCCAGTCCGGCTCCTTCAAACAAGCGATCTTTGCTGTGTACGCGGGTGAAAGCGTCGAAGACGCCGTCGATCTTATCGGCGGGAATACCGACCCCGCTGTCTTCTACTGAAAAATGAAGGAGCGCTTCCGTTTCGGTTTCTTCCGCGAGTTCCACGTGAATTTTAATAAACCCTTCGTCGGTAAATTTGATTGCATTACCGACAATATTATATAATATCTGATTAAGCCTGAGTTTGTCTCCTTTTACTTTTTGAGGGACGCCTTCGTCCATGTGGAGTGCAAACAAAATATCCTTTTCGTCGCGTTTATATTGCATCACGTTGACCACATTATAAAGCAGTTCGGTGAGATCGAACGTTTCATGCGTAAATTCGATCTTTCCATTCTGTAGCGTCGAAAATTCTAAAATATCATTAATAACGCCCAGCAACACTTCCGACGATTGCCGGATCGAATGAATATATCCCTTTTGTTCTTCATTTAGCGGAGTGAGCGCCAGCAAATGGCTCATACCGTAAATTGCGTTCATGGGCGTCCGCATTTCGTGACTGACCCCGGCGATGAATTGTTCTTTTAGCCGCGCCGATTCCTCGGCAACCTCCCGCGCGCGCTGCGATTCCGTCAGTCGTTGCAATACGCTTTTCCGGTCAATGGAGTAGCGAAGGGTTTTAGCCAGCAGATCGGCATCGAATCCGCCTTTCATTAAAAAATCCTGCGCTCCGGCTTTCACCGTTTTCAGTCCTAAAGCTTTATCAGCCAGGCCGGTCAGCACAATGACGTTGGTTTCCGGAAATGCGGTAATCAGTTTTTGCAATGTGCCAAAACCGCTGCTGTCCGGCAGCGTCAGATCCAGTAGAACGACCGGAAAATCAGTCTGGCTTAGCGCTGCCAGGCCTTCCTGCAAAGATGTTTTGTTAACGATCCGGCAATGGAACATATCAGATGTGGCCAGCAAATATTCAACCAACCGGACGTCGCCCGGATTATCTTCAATCAACAACACGGGTAACTCCTCGCGGTCGTCTGAACCGCTTTTCGGAACCTCCTGCGGGCTGAATTCCAATAATTTAAGTTCGTTAGCCATCTTCTTTTTAACGTCTGACAGATCAGACGCCGGGTTTTAAATATAAAAAGCAAAATTCAAAGGCAGCTTTTAAGAAATATGCCGGAATTCAATGTATTATAAATAATTCATCATTCCTCCTTTATAATTCATCATTGATTAAACAATTATTGTACCAATAAATTATAAAAAATTATAGCGCATTGTAGATTTATCGTTTAGAAAATACAAACTTCGCCCCGGTTTCTTCTATTACAAATAAACAAAGCTCGTCGCCATGACTTTTATATAGAGCTATAAAATCGCTCAGTTTTTCCGGCCCAATCAATTGTTTAACAGAAAATTCTTCCAGCGTGGAAACGTTGATCTTCCAGCCGCCCTGCAGGTTTTCTTCCTCCACAAGCGGCAGCCCGATTGCGGCTTCCCCCTGATGAACGATAAAGATCGGATAATTCGAGACGTCTTCCACCCGGATCGTTTCCGCCGCTTCGCGCAGCATCGGGCGATAGGCGGCGAGTGATTCCTCTATATTCAGCAAACCCTGGTTTTCTTTCTTCATACATTAAAAAATCATTCATTATTTATCATTCCATAAAACCTTGCTTTCCACCGGTGCAAATTCAAAGTTAAGGATTTTTCCGGTTCTTTCAAGGCGCCCTCGTACCAGTCGCCCATTTTCAAATAATAACGGTAAAAAGCGGACGCCGAAACGCCCCATTTTTTCATAAACTGTAAACGTCCATTGTTCTTTTTTACGCGGTTCGTTGAGCGCGATTGAAAATGGTAAACACGGCTGTCGCTTACGCCTTTAAAGATCCTACAGCCCGCCATCCACATTTTCATGGCAAAATCCGGATCAGAATACATCCCCGGGCTAAATTCAATGCTAAATCCGCCGACCATATTCCAATAGTCGCGATGAACCAGCAGAGGCGGCCAGGAACTGCCGTGCCAGTCGCGGAACGGCAATTCCTGCCATTCGGACATTAGCTTCTTTTGCTGAAAATTGGCCACACTATTGCCATAGTCCCGGACAATAGCGACATTTTTGTGATTACGTTCCACGGGTTCGATCATAGTGGCCGACGCCATAAAACAATGGCTTGGAAAGCCCTGGATTTCGAAAAGCAGTGCAGAATCCCAACCAGGCAATACATACATATCGTCGTTCATATATACAATATATTCCCGTTTTGCTTTTCCAAAAGCCAGGTTCACCGCTTTGCAGACCCCTATATTTTCAGCGCTAACCGTGAAATCCAGTCCTTCCGCCTGCGCCCAGGCGATGGTTCCGTCCGATCCCTCGTTGATGTGCAGCGCGATCTGATGCTCATAGGTAGAATGTAGCCGGATGCTTTCGACGCACAATTGCAACATTTCCAAATTATTCCAGGTAGGTATCAGGATACTGAACATAAAAAAGTCGCGCAATAGGGTGAACGTCAGACCGACCCTGCAAAGGTAGAGATTGAAAATCAGACCCGTCGAATAAAATCCGCCGCTCGGCATTTCTATGCGCCGAATAGTCCAATTTTGGCGATAAACAAGGAAAATCAAGCGCGACGCCGGTATTATTAAGATTGACGTCCTAACTTGCGCCCTCAACTTTACGCGCCGCTTTGATAAAAAAGATATTCGGTTTAGCGCCTTACTTTCTTTTATACACCGCGTTGACCTTCGTCGTCCGCGATCATGCTTTCTTTTGGGATACCGTCCAGCTTGGGTCCTGCCATGCGCGTCAATTTTACGAGCATGGTTTTTCTTCCCTCTATTTGCCGGACGAGATTGACAGCGGCCATCCGCCGCTTTTCGGATATTATATTGCCGCCTGCTGGAAAATATTTGGCAGGTCTCTGCCAGTCAGTCATTTTGCTATGCTTCCTTTTCTCTATGGGATTGTTTGGCAAACGGCCTCTTTGGGAGAACGTCTGGCGGGGAAACAAGGCTCTTTTTGGTTATTACCGCTCGTTATGATCCAGCCCGTCCTGTTGGGACAAAGCGTTCTAATCAGCCCGGACGTTGTTTTAGCGTTTCTTTTTCTGACGGCTTTCAACGCCGTTTTAAAAGAAAACAAATGGGCGCTGGCAATTACCATATTGGGTTTGTCCATGATCAGCCTGCGCGGCATGATGACCGCCGTCGCCGTTTTTATGTTCGACGGTTTATACCGGACGCTAAAAATGCCCGCCGAAACTCCCCGATTCCGGTTCTATCTCGTCAAAAATTACGCAGACCGTTTATTGTTTTATTTGCCTGGCGGCGTCTTTGCTTTTGCTTTCCTTGTTTGGCATTATCAAATAAAAGGATGGATCGGCTATTTCCCCGGATCGACCTGGGCGCCCGCTTTTGAGCGGGTCGGAGTTGCGGGGCTGGTTAAGAATATCGCTATCCTAATCTGGCGGCTTTTGGATTTTGGGTACTTTGCCATTTGGATTGTCGCGGGTTATTTATTGATCCGTTCCTTTCTTTCAATTGGAGTGAATCAATTGCAACGAATCCAGACAGTTAGCGCTTTTGCAGAAACCAAACCGGCGCTGCTGGCGCTGGTTTGCGCTTTTATTTTTTTGACGCCAACTTTATTAATATATAAAGGTTTGCTCAATCACCGATATTTACTACCCGTTTATTTAACGGCGACCATCGTTTGTTTTCAAGAAATCATGGCACTAAAAGACATTGGTTTACGTCGAACGCTATACGCCCTTGTTTTTTTAAGCCTCTTTGCGGGCGGTTTCTTGGTTTATCCGCAACCCGTCGCTACCGGATGGGACGCCACTCCCGCCCATTTGCCTTATTATACTTTAAGGACTCAAATGCTGCAATTTATTGCCGGGCGGCATATCCCCATTTCCTGCATTGGAACCGCTTTTCCCAACCGCCGCCCTTTCCGGGACGTCGACCTGACGGACTCCGACGACGCATCGTTTGCGGAAAAAGATTTCCAGCGCAACGACTATATTTTTTATTCCAACGTAATGAATGATTTTACGGAGCAGGAATTGCAAACACTTCGAACGGATTGGACGGCAGTAAAAACCTTTAGGCAGGGCGCGGTAACGGTTATTTTATATAAAAAATGAGCGCGTTTTTTCAATCCATAAACAACACCTTCGTCACGATGGCGTCCGAGGCGTCCGGATTTTGAGTGTTCGCGGCAAAAACGAGATATACGCCCGGCGCTACCTTTCGTCCGCTGAAATCTTTGCCATACCAGATCGCCTGTCCGCCTAACGCGGTCGTTTCAAAAACCAGCCTGCCATTGACGTCGGTGATCTTAACGTCTGCATTGCGCGCCAGGCCGCGAATAGCTATCGGACCATTATAACCCGGGCGCACCGGGTTAGGAAAGACAAAGGCCGTATCGCGGTTAACGTCGCCGCCTGCCAGGGCGTCGCTCTGGTAAACCATCAGCCCTTTATCCGTTCCGACGTACACCTGCCCGGTTTTTTGATTGATGGCGAGCGACGTCACCACGTCGCTGAGCAGCGGGCTATTTTGCGTGTTAAATTTAGCAACCTCCGTCGTTCCGTCCGGCGACTGCACGAACAGGCCGCTACTCGTTCCAAACCATTTCCGGTTGGCGCCGTCGATGGCGATACAGAGGACGTTCTTTTGTCGCAGCAGGTATTCACTGATTCCGTCGAGTTGCGAAATGATTCGGTTGGCTCCGCAACCGGACGCAAACGGGTCGGATCCGCAGTCGAAAGTTAAAGCGCCGGCGCTGGTGCCCACCCAGATTCTCCCTTCCACGTCCACGGCCAGGGCATTCGTAACGGCCCCTGCAAATTCGCCGGGAAAGGAACCGGCGCTAAAAAAATGGGAACGGTCATCGCTCAGGTCGTCGACCGATTTGCCGCTATCGTATACCAACAGACCGTCGCTCGTAATAAACCATTTATAACCCGCGCTGTCGACCACCACCTGGTAAAGCGAAGTGTTT
Source organism: Chitinophagales bacterium (assembly GCA_038230555.1). Classification (GTDB taxonomy): domain Bacteria; phylum Bacteroidota; class Bacteroidia; order Chitinophagales; family Saprospiraceae; genus JAAFJT01. The sequence goes on along the minus strand of JBBRMZ010000063.1, from coordinate 7,617 downwards.
TCAACCCGTTGCATGGTTTTCCAGGTCCCGTCTTTCTTCAAAACGACCACCGGGTTGAGCGCGATATTGTTGGCCACCCAAAGATTGCCGTCGCCGTCGAACGCCAAGCCGCCGACGCGGACGTGGGTAGGGTCGCCGTTGGCGCGTTGGAGCGCGCTGTTGGAGTAATTATATACCTTATCTATTTTTTCGTCCGTCATTTGGAGTAAGCCTCCTGTAAAAGTTCCGATATACACTTTTTGCGTAAACGGGTTTACGGCGACGCGGTAACAATCCTGGAAAGCATTACTGTCGCGCATGATCTTGTCGGCAGCGTTGGAACTGTTGTGGTTGTGCCAGGCGCCATCAAAATAACTGCCAAAACCCTGGCTGGAAAATTGGTCACTGAGGTTGCTTTTCAGACCTCCATAAGCCGCGTAGAGGTTTCCGCCGGCAGAAAGCGCCAGGTCGGAAGAGGTCGCCGTAATAGGCGAGCCATTGGGAAAATTTTGCGTAGCACAATAAGCGTCGGTTGGGTTTTCTTCATGGCGGAAAGCGTCGAAGCCGTCCGCGTACCAGATTTTCCCTTTTTCGTCTTCCACGGCATACGCGGGCCGGTTAACACAACCGATCGCTGAGTTTTTATAGGTCTGGTCAGCATTGAAAATCAACACCTTACCGTTGCAGTCATTCTGGCAGACGAAGCCCGCCAGTAAATGCGCTCCTTCGGCGCTCAAAAAACCGATCCCGAAGCCGCTTTCGTTATATACTTTGACCGCGCTGCCGTTGTTCAAATAATACAAAGCGTCGCTTACGTCAAAATAGAGCGCGTTGTTAAAAACGGCGACGGCGTGAGAAATATAGCCGTTGGGCAGGCTCTGCGCTTTGCCTAATAATTTCCAGTTATTGAAATCGGCAATATTAACGTTTGGATCCAGGGAGACCGCAAAGACGCCTTTGTCGGTAGCGGCGTAGAGTTGGTTATTAAACAAGGTCGCCGCGCTCACTTTCGTTTGCGTGAAGGTAGTGGAGATGAAATCGCCGCTAGCCATATCGAGTTGTACGACGCCAAATCCGCAGGACAGGTACGCGATTTGGTTATTGAAATAAATGTTATAAATTGCCTTATCGCCTATAATATTGTCATTGTCTTTGATATCACCGATGTTCATTACCGATCCGTCGGGCTTAACGAGATCAATATTGCTGTCGTCGTATGTAATCAGGAGCGTTTTATTGGAGGGATTGTATTTTATCGGCCCCATCGTCACTTCCGTCAATCCCTGGGATTTATCCAAAAAACTTAGCGAACGATCTGTTTTATCCACGACCACGATAGAGCCTTCGGTTGTATAATATATTTTTTCGGCGCTTTGCGTCACATAAGTTCCAAAATGGTAAGGGATGAACGTTTTCCATTGTCCGATTTTCAAGTCGCTTTGGGCGCGGGCGGCGAACGGCAGGGTGAAAACGATAAAAAACAGTGTGGCGAATTTTTGCATAAATAAAGGCGCTGCGTGAGCATATAAAACGCTTTTTCCGGCGTAAAGGTACGGCAATAAACCCTTTGCGTATAAATATTCGTTATTTTTGCGATTGTCTTGGAATATAAACCATTTTGAATAAGGCGTTTTTGAGGGCACTTTTAGTTTGACCTTTCCTCTAATTGACTCCTATCCGAGGGAACGGTCAGACCTTACTCATACATGCATCATACACGGCTTGTGTACGGCTTATATACGGCTTATATATGACTCAAGGGGTTGACGGATAACAAATGGTTGCTAAGGATAAACGGACGTCGGGGCCGGGATTTTTGGGACAAAAGGAACTGTGCGCCTGTTATATTCACTTCCGGTTTTCGGGTCTGTCGTCCCGGAGCCTTTTTGGACTTTTTCAACCCATTATTCGCCTAAGACCATAATTTAAATGCTACATTATTTTAAATCAGGCCGCCTTGTCCAACACACGCATAAAGAAACTCTACCAGATCTCTCAAAAACCCAGCCGCGAGATCATTGGTCTGATGTCCGGCACTTCGCTGGACGGGCTTGATATTGCGCATTGCCGCATTTCGGGAGCGGGGGAAACGACCAGCGTCGAACTATTGCATTTTGTCACGGAACCTTACGACGAAGGCGTTAAGGACGCCATCCGGGAGGTGTTTGCGAAACAAATGGTCGACTTTCAGGCGCTGACCTTGCTGAACGCATGGATTGGGCGCCGACATGCCGAAATGGTCAACCGCGCGCTTGCGCATTGGCGGGTCGGGGCTGAAGAAATCGACCTGATCGCCAGCCACGGGCAGACGGTATTCCACGCGCCGCGCTCGCAGCACGGGCTGGAGGATATGCCCAACGCGACGTTGCAAATCGGCGATGCAGATCATATCGCCGTAGGGACGGGAATTATTACCGTCGGTGATTTCCGGCAAAAACATATTGCGGCGGGCGGCGAAGGGGCGCCTTTGGCAGTCTACGGCGACCGGCTGATCTTTTCTGAACCGCGCGAGCACCGGCTGCTGCTAAATATCGGGGGGATCGCTAATTTTACCTGGCTGCCTGCCGGAGAAGACCAACGCGGCGTTTTTGCCACCGATACGGGGCCGGGCAATACGCTTTTGGACGCCTATACGCGCTATTATTTTCCGGCGCAATCGTATGACGCCGACGGATATTTAGCGTCGCGGGGGACGGCAATACCGGAATTATTAACGGAATTGAAAAATCATCCTTTTTTTAACGCGCCTTTCCCGAAAACGACGGGGCCGGAGTTATTTAACCCGGCTTACGTGCAGGAAGCGCTGTTCCGGGCGGGCGTCCATGACCCGACCCCTTACGACGTACTAGCTACCCTAACGCAATTTACGGCCGAAACCATTGCGTCCGCTATATTTAAAACGGTCGGCGAAGGAGACTTCGTCGTCTATGTCAGCGGCGGCGGCGCCCATAACCCGATGATTATGAGCTATCTGAAGATATTCTTTAGAAATATTTTTCCACTGGATAAACTGGGGATTTCGGGCGACGCCAAGGAAGCGGTCTTGTTTGCCGTTTTAGCGAACGAAACAGTAGCGGGAACAGGCGCCCTACATGGGCTTTCAAAGGAAATTCCGACCGTGTCAATGGGTAAGATTTCCTTTCCTACTTAAGTAGTTTGAACCGTAGGCATCAGAAGAAATTTATTTCGTTTTTCTGGGAACCGGGTCAAAATGCGGCCTTGTAGACCAGGGATGGCAGCGAAAAATTCTTTGAATTCCTAAATACAATCCTTTCAAAGGGCCCCATTCGTTGATGGCGCCGATCATATAATGCGAACAGGTGGGATCGTAGCGGCACTTTTGTCCCATCATTGGCGACAGGAAAATCTGGTAAAAGCGAACCGGCAGGATAAATATTTTCTTTAAGAGCGCGGTCATATATTTGGAAACGCCAGCATAAAAAAACCTAAAATAATAGTCATTCAAACTGATTCGCGCCAAAAAGCTGACGGCTAAGCACATTAACAGAATTAAAAGAGTTTATAGCATTGCCGTAAAAAGAGCGTTATTCACATTCAACCCCATTCGGGGTTGTCAAAGCAAAACCCGTTTATTTTTATTCAAGTATTTAATAGCTAAGCGCTTTTTAATTGCCGTCGTCGTTGGTACTTGGAGTTTTCTTATTAAAATCGCCGTTCTTCCAGGCTTTGAAAAACTGGCCCCAGGCAAACGGGTTGAAAATATTCATCGGCGGGGTCTGACCGTAATAGTAATAATTAGAGGCTTGCTGGCGGAGGTACATGCTGCCGGTTTCCAATCCGTCGTGCGGCGTTCTTTTACGCACTTTTTCCAGCGCATCGGCAGTGAGGTTATTATTGGCGCGGGTTTGCAGGGCGTCGGTGACGTTCATGGCCAAAAATTCCGTTTTAAAGTGTTCTCTGCTGGGCCACGGGAAAATAACGGTCTCGGCTAATAATACGGTATCGCGGCTTAGGATTTGAACCATTGAATATTGATCGGCGGTCAGCGTATCGGGAATAATAATGGTTGCTTTTTCAAAACCAACAGCGGAGAAAATTATTTTCTCCCCTTTTTCAGCAACGATAGAGAAAAATCCATTGGGGCCCGACGTCACCCCGACGTGGCGGCCCGGAATATAAACGTTGGCGAAAGGCACAGCGACCATTTCTTTGCCTTCCGACGTGACGATCAAGCCGGAAAACTGGATGGCTTTAACAGACTGTTGACCCTGCGGCGTTTGCGGTTGCTGCGCTTTCGCTTGTATAGCAAACAGGCAGGAAAAAGCAAAGACCGACCTTATGATTATATTTTTCATCCCTCTTGAATATTTTACGACAAAGATACGTAATTAGAACGTTTGCTTACCCTGAAAGTGTTGCGTTTAGTAAAAATATAAACATAAAATCTGTGCCAACAGTTCCGGGCGTTTGACATCCACTCAGGAAGGATAATTGACTCCATTGTTAATTATTGAATTATATTCACGTTTTAATATTGAATCTAAAACTATTCATGGATATATACGCGCAGAAATCCCGTTGGAAATTAGTCCTTGCCATTGCAGGGCTGACTATCATCGCCATTTCTATCCTTTATACGAATTATTTAGCAAATAAGCTGAAAGAAGAAGAGTCTAAAAAAATTCATGTTTTCCGGGAAGCATATGAACGTTTGAACGGAGCGGGAGAGAATAGCGCCGACGATATAACTTTATCGACAGATATTTTGGTTGACAATACTACTATTCCGGTTATCCTTACCGATTTAAACCACAAACAAATTAAGGAATTCCGTAATTTTGACGATGAAAAAGACACTGCCGCCGTCAGGAAAGTATTGATTCAATTGATTGCGGCAGATTCGGTGCCTTTAGCTATTGAAAATCCGCCAACCGGTACGATGCTTCTCTATTATACGCATTCAAAAATTCTCACCCAACTTACCTATTTTCCCATTTTCCAATTCCTGCTGATCGCCGCTTTTATCGGCGTCGGATATTACGGATTCAGTTCGGCAAGGCGGAGCGAGCAAAACCGAGTCTGGGTGGGCATGGCCAAAGAAACGGCCCATCAGTTGGGGACGCCCGTTGCGGCCATCATGGCCTGGGTTGATTACCTGAAATTAACTCACGAGAACGACGAACCAACTCAGGAAGCGCTTTTGGAACTGCAAATCGACGTCCGCAGGCTGGACCTGATCGCCGACCGGTTCTCTAAAATTGGCTCTACGCCGGAATTGATTTCGCTGGATATTTACCCTGAACTGGAAAGAATGCGCGAATATATGCAGCGGCGTTCGCCTAAAAAAGTGATTTTTGATTTCCCGCCCGTCGGCAAGCCTCCGGTCTATGCGAAGATCAACGCTCATTTATTGGAGTGGGTAATCGAAAATTTATTGCGCAACGCGCTGGATTCGATGGAAGAAAGCGGTAAGATCAGCGCTTCGGTGTATGAAGAGGGCGGGTACGTGGCGATCGATATCAGCGATACCGGCAAGGGTATCCCGGCGAATAAATTCAATATCATTTTCCAACCCGGTTACACGACTAAAAAACGCGGCTGGGGGCTTGGGCTGTCGCTGGCCAGACGGATCATAGAAAACTACCATTCCGGCAAAATTTATGTTAGAAGGTCGGCGCTTAATGAAGGAACCACCTTTACTATAAAATTATTAAAAGGTTAAAATTTAACAGCGACTATGCAATATTTACCTAAACGTTGAGTTTTTATAGTGTCTTTATCGTAAAATACTATTTTTAATCAAAAAATTTGGGTATGAGAAAAAACATTACATCTTTTGATTTGATCCGTAATTTGTACAAAGAAACTACATTAACGGAAAAAAAAGCAATCGGATCAGCATTGGCGACCGACGTAGAACTAAGCGAAGAAAACGGCGCTATTTGGGATGGCTACCGCCAATTGCCTAAAGTGCTTTTTAATCCGGCTCCTTCTACCCTGCAAAATATTTTAGCTTATAGCGCCGTGACGGCGGTTGAGCAAATTCATTAGCGGCGGCGTTAACCGGTTCAATTTCAAAAACCGACAAGTCTTTAGCGGCAGCGCCCGTTGAAGACTTTTTTTATATCTTTCCCCGCCGTTTTTGTTCTCATTTATGTTTATTCCTTTTTACATGTTTAGATACGCGCCGGAATCCGGCTTTCGTTTGGCCGTCGAAAAGCCTCACTTTTTACTTTTCATAGCGCTGTTATGGCAGGGGATAACCTTCGCGCAAACGCCTGTGTTTTCGTTCGATACCGTCCGCGCTATAATTGAACGCCAAAATCCTGAAATTCTAAAATTTGAATATAGCGCGGGAGCCATACGCGCTTATGCGCAGGGCGTCCGTAACTGGGACGCGCCGCAGGCGGGCGCCGGTTTTTACCAGACGCCGTATAACCCGTTCGGGAATCCAAACATTGGGTTTGTGATGTTTTCGGTACAGCAAATGTTTCCAAATCCTAAAAAACAGGCGGCAAAAGAGCGCTGGACGTCTGCCGGGGCGGGCGTGGAAGAAGCGCGAAGGCTCCTGACCCTACACCAGTTTTGGAACGACGCTAAATTATATTACGGCGAGTGGGCGTTGCTAAAACAAAAGTTACAGATCGTATTGAAAGCCAAAGCCGCGTTGGATTATATGATCCGTACCGGCGAAAACCGGTACGCATTGGGAAAAGAATCTTTAAGCGCCGTGTATAAGGCTAAAGCCGAATTCTACGAATGGGAAAGCAAAGAACAAACAACGGAAAATGAAATGGATCAAAAGCAGTCCGCTTTAAATACGCTTATGGCGCGCGACCAGTCGGGCGATTTTGAGATTGATTCTACCTTCGTTTCCAGAGATTATTCGCCGCCGCCCGCCGACAGTCAACGCATTGCCGACGCGCGCAGCGATCTCCGAATATACGACCGGCAGATCGAGCGGCAGAAAAGAAATATCGAATGGGAGGAAAGCAAACGCGCGCCCGATTACGGCGCGCGGTTCGATCACATGTTTGCGCTGGGAAACCAGGCCAGTCAGTTCACGCTGATGGGAATGATCACGATACCGCTTGTTCCGTGGGCGTCTAAAGAAAGCGCCGCCAATGTGAAAGGACTCCGTTTGGAACAGCGCGTTTTAGAATCGGAAAAAAATAGTTTAACGAATGCCGTTACCGGTAAAATAGCTTTGTTGCGGTTGCAGATTGAAAATAAACGGCATGAGATCGAGCATCACCGGCTAAAAATGATTCCCGCCATGCAAAAAAGCTATGAAACCGCGCTAATCGCTTACGAACAAAACACCGGCGATCTCCCGGCGGTTTTAGAAAGTTTGCACGAATTGCACCGCATGGAACTGGACGCGCTGGAAACAGAAGTGGAAATGTGGCGTCTCCGCGTCGCTTACGAACGGGAGTTAGAAATCTTTTGAAATGGTAAATGATAAATGGTAAATGATAAATGGTAAATGATAAATGGTAAATGATAAATGGTAAATGATAAATGGTAAATGATAAATGATAAATGATAAATGGTAAATGGTAAATGGTAAATGATAAATGATAAATGGTAAATGGTAAATGATAAATGGTAAATGATAAATGGTAAATGATAAATGGTAAATGATAAATGGTAAATGATAAATGGTAAATGGTAAAT
>JBBRMZ010000062.1:0-23054 GCA_038230555.1 Chitinophagales bacterium | reverse complement strand
AATGAAGGTAGAAAAACCGCAGGAAGGCGAATACGGCGCCTTTTATAAAGGATACATTGATCTCTGTCCCAACGACGGCGCGCTGGTCGAAAACCTTGAAATTGCCTTTTCCGAACTGTCGGCTCTGGCGAAAGGATTAACCGAAAGCCAACTCGCTTACCGGTATGAGGAGAGGAAATGGAATATGAAAGAGATCCTCGTTCACTTGATGGATGCCGAACGGGTTTTTACCTATCGCGCCCTACGCTTCGCCCGCCGGGATCAAACGCCGTTGCCTGGTTTCGATCAGGATCCTTATGTTGTTTATTCGCGCGCGAACGAACGATCGTTAGACGATATACTAGCCGAATTTGACGTGTTACGGCGTTCGACCATTGCTTTATATGATAGTTTTGACGAGGTAAGCTGGAAATCTGCGGGTATAGCTAACGACAATCGCCTCTCCGTGAGAGCGATTGGGTATATTACCTTAGGGCATCATTTGAACCATGTGAAAGTGTATAAAGAGCGTTACCTGAGTGAAAATAATTAATCCCCCTATGTTTTCAGAAACTGGTTACTCCATTTCATCGGATAAAAAGAAACTCGATCTTGTTTTTATTCATCAATGGTTGTCCGGGTCATCCTATTGGGCAAAAAAAATTCCCTTTGAAATCGTCGAGAAAAGCGTCCGTTATTCGCTTTGTTTTGGCGTTTATTTTGAAGACCGACAGATCGGGTTCGCGCGGGTAACGACCGACTTTGCTACTTTTGCTTATATAGCCGACGTTTTTATTATCGAAGAATTTAGGGGAAAGGGCTTATCGAAGCGGTTGATGGAAACCATCCTCGCCCATCCGGAATTGCAGGGTTTGAGACGATGGGTATTGGCGACGCTGGACGCGCATGGATTATATGAAAAGTCGGGTTTTCGCCCGTTAAAAAATCCGCAAAGGTTTATGGAGATCAACGAGCCGGAAATTTATATGAGGAGAGCAGAACAGAAAAATACCAGCTTGTAGCGTTTCTTAAGTACTCGTATGAAAATAAACGCGGTTATGATTTTCATTATTTGTTCATAGCCCAGGAGTTGAAAGCTAATAGCTAACGGCTAATAGCTAACATCTACGTAACACGTTTTCTATTCCCTTTTTTGCTGATATAGATCTAAAAGTCGCAGCCCCTGTAAATTTACCCGCCGGTAGGTTTCAAGAAAATGCGCGTCGGGAGATTCATTTTTCGGAAACACTGCAAAGTCAAAGTTCTTTTGCAACGATAGCAAAGCGCGTGAATCGTAGCGCGTAAAATAGGCAATATAAGTTTCGTCCTTGTAAATAGACTGCGGAGCGCCGACATTGGTATGCGCCGGAATAACCGTATGCAGCAGACGTAAATCTGCTATCAACGCTTTTTCCCTCCCCACAGCGCCAATCCGCATGGCGGTATATAATGCTAACGCTAAACATAAAGCCCATAAAAATCGCCTGACATTGAGACTATGAGCGCTCGACAGCCGATATCGCTCAGCCCATTCGGCGAAAGTATCTTCCAATAACGCTGAAAAGCTCAAAGCCATAAACGGGACGCTTGGAATCAGATAATACGCGCTCGTTTTATGGCTAATCACCATGGGCGCCGATCCACTCAGAAAAATGAGTAAATATAACAAGGCGTATCGTTTGTTTTGCTCCGTTATTCTGAATATCGCTCGCTTCGCTTTTGAAAAAATATAGAATATAAGTGCCGCCGCCGCAATAGGAATGACGGACTGCAACATAAAGATGGGCGTCATTAGATAATTTTTCCAGGAGTACGATACCGTCTGCTCGTTGACCGTAATACTGCTCATGATCTGGGCGTGAAAATATTGAAGCCAAAACTCCCGGGCAGGCGCGTAAAAAAACCAGCATCCCAAACTCGCCGCCGTCAAAAAGATCAGAAAAGCGGATAGACCTATGCCTTTTTTGAAAGCGCCGTTTTCAGGGAACACGAACGACCAAATAGCCGGTATCGCCAACGGATATAGTCCGACAGGACCTTTGGTCAGAAATGCCGCATGGCAAAACGCGACGGCTAACCAATGGCTGATTGCCATAAACCGGACTGGCGAAGCGGCTCCTTTAATTGCCGGCCCCTTCCCTGTTGCTTCCCGGTCGCTTAATAAAAAATAGGAAGCCAATAAGCAAAATACCCCCATCAGGTTGTCGAGCATTAACGAGGGATACGACCAAACGACCATCGGCATACCGTACCAGACCATTAACGGAAGGTGCCACATCTCCGGATGTGAGGAAACCGCTCGCCATATCCTGGCGATCAACCACGCTGACGTCGCCCAAACCAGGATGCAGATAGCCTTTTCGACAAACAAATGGTCTCCAAACAACCTGTACCCAAAGGAAGACAGCCACATCCCCAACGCCGGGTGACCGTAAAAGGGTTCGGTTACCGCCATGCCCATGTGGTCATAAGCGACGATCATTTGCGGATTCCATAAGCCGCCGTAGCCCGCCCCTATATGGCGCGCAATATTGGCGTAATACAACCCGTCAAAAAACATTCCTTCCGTAACGGTTCTCGGGAAGAACATCGCGCATATATATGCGACGCTGAATATCTGAAATGGAAATTGTCGGCGTTGGTTATCCGTCATACTGCGAATCTGCTTATTTATCCTCCTGCCTAATCGACGCTAATAATTGAACGTTTGCCTCCCGGGAAACGCCATATTGCCGGAGGTATTGCTCAATCCGGGATGTTGTTTTGAAATGAATAAAATACTAAAAAAACCGGCGCGGGTAAAGGATTATCAGCGCGGCAAGAAGTTTATTATATGTAAGTATTGGATAAAATCCGTTCTGTTGCAGGGTTATCTGGGCAAAAATTATTTGTTTTCGTAAGCATATAGGATGATTTGTTTGTTTAAGGACTGGCGGCTGCAAAAGTCGCCCGTTTTTTTTGACCTCATAGTCAATAGCAGGATAGTAAATAGTAAACCGCTTTTGAAACTTTGTATTTCTCTTTTTTCTCTCTCCCCTTTCATGCCTTTCCCCTCCCTTATTTTTCGATAAGTTTTGAAAGCCATTTATTATTTACTTTATTACTATTTCTATACTCTTATACTTTTTAACCTCTTCTACTCTATTATTTAATAAATAATAATATTTAATTATAGTAAATGATAGTAAAGAAGGGATGAGGATGAGGAGATGTAGAAATCGCAAAGTTTTAAAAAGGGTTTACTATTTGCTATTTTGCTGATCGGTAATCAAGTTCAACTCCGATGGGGCGCTGTTTTGTTTAGATGCAAAAAAACACCGGGCTTATTAAAATCTTTTCAATATCTTTCCGGCAAATATAAAGGTCTTATAATCCCCGTTTCCGCTTTCTCCACGTGAGCAAACGGACGGTTTTTTCTTAACCCCCTTTTTAAAATTTCTCCTATGGCCGACGAGAAAGAAACTTTTTTTGAGAATTATGCTCATTGCGCTTCCGAGTGGGCCCTGGAAGAAATCTGGGAAGCTAAAATAAATAACGAAACCGGACTCTCCTTTTGTAAACACGAAATTGACGATTTGAGTCCTTTGAGGTCATTAATAAATTTGCAAGTACTTACCGTTCCCGAGACCGAAGTAAGCGATTTAACTCCGTTGAGTTCATTGGTAAATTTGCGAGTACTTGACATTTCCGAGACCAATGTAAGCGATTTGAGTCCGTTAAAAGGATTGGTCAATTTGCAATCACTTGACCTTTGGCATTCTCAGGTAAACGATTTGAGCCCTTTGACGGCATTAGTCAATTTGCAGGAACTTAACGTTCTACATACATATGTAGACGATTTGAGTCCTTTGAAAGAATTGGTCAATTTGCAAATGCTTAACGTTTCCAGTACCCACATAAGCGATTTGAGTCCGTTGGAAGGATTGGTCAATTTGCAAACGCTTTCCGTTTCCAATACGCAAGTAAGCGATTTGAGTCCGTTGACGTCGTTGGTAAATTTGCACTCACTTAAGTTTTTTGACACAGATGTAAGCGATTTGAGTCCTTTAAAAGCACTAATTGAAAAGGGAATAGAGGTTAGATATAAAGAAGGATATGAAAGCCATCACGGTATTTATTGTGGCGAAACGCCGTTAGTCAATCCGCCCATTGAAATCGCACAAAAAGGCAATAAAGCCATACTTCGCTATTGGAAAGAACAAGAGAGAGTGGGATTAACCACCATCAATGAAGCCCGTTTGCTGATCGTCGGACAAGGGGGAGCCGGCAAAACCACCCTGAAAGATAAACTGAAAAGCTCAACAGCGCCTATGCCGGCGGCCGATATGACCACACTTGGCGTCAATATAGAGTCCATCATTTGTCCATCTAAATACGGATCGGATTTCACCGTCAAAGTATGGGACTTCGGGGGGCAGGAAATTCAGCGCTATGCCCATCAGTTCTTCATGTCCGACTCCGTGGTCTATGCCGTGCTATCAAATACCCGCGAACAGAACCCTAATTTTCAATACTGGCTGAACATCATCGAACTGTTAGGCAAGGACAGCCCGTTTTTCGTTGTTCAAAATGAACGCGACGGGCATAAAGAACATTTGAAAGACGCCGTCAAAATTCAGGAGCGTTTCCCCATCACATTCCAATCGGTAGAGCAGGTCAATCTTAAAGAGGCGGCCTCCGATCCCCGATTTGAGGCTTTGCGACTCAAACTGTTCGCCGCCGCCACTCAGTTGCCGCATACTCAACGGCAAGTATTGACCTCGTTTTCCAACGTGCGGCGTGAATTGGAAAACATTTCGCAAAATCGTCAAACCATATTCTACAGCGAGTTTCAAAACCTTTGTAAGGAGGAAGGAATAGAAGACCGCGAACTGATGAACGATTACGCCCGTTGGATGACAGAACTGGGTATCGCCCTCCATTTCCACGACGATATTCATCTTAAAAGCCAGGTATTTTTGAACCCTAAATGGATAATCGACGCCCTCTTTAAATTGTTGTACCATCCCTCCGTAGAGCATAACAGAGGGCATTTTACAGAAGCAGATGCCGAGCAAATCTGGTCTGATTCCCAATACGACAATATGCACGGCATATTGCTTCATCTGATGGTCAAGTTTCGTTTGTGCTATGAAACAAAACGCAGCGAACAATATATCGTGCCGCAAAGGCTCCCTCCCCGTTCTGAACCTTTTGTGCCGGATACCGACTCGACGCATTTGATCTACCAATACAAATTCATGCCGAGCGGTTTGCTGACGCAACTTTGTTGTAGCCTGCATAACTGGATCGAAAAGGATCAAATCTGGTCGGACGCCGTTCAATTCGTCTGTAAAAAAGGCGACGGACGGGTATTCGCTCGGGAGAACAGCGTATTGCACCAGATAGAATTATTCGCTTTCGGATCCCAAAAAGGCACTTTAATTAAAACCGTGGTAGACGAATTGGACGAGATCCATGCGGGCACAAAATTGAACAATCTGAAAGTCGAAAAATTAGCGCCATGCCCGTGCGAGTCTTGCGAACAAGCGCGTAAACGCGGACAAGAACCTTATTTTTTCGATTATACCTGGCTGATTGAATTATTGCAGGACGGCACAACGGAAGAATGGTGTAGGCTCAGCCGAAAAAAAATCCCTATTCTGGAAATTTTGCGGCATTCCCAGATCCCCGCCTTTAAAATTGAAGAAATCCGAGATCTGATATCGGCAGGGGAACTGGATAAAGCGGTTAATTTACTGAGAAGCGCATATCCCGATGATCATGATTGCATCACGCTGTCAGGACGGTTGAAACAACAAAAGCACGATGACGATATGGACTTGTTAAGCTATGAAGATAAAAAAAGAGAGGTCGCGAAATTGAGAAAGGCTATATTAATAACGGCGGAAAGGTTGTCGGCTTTATGAAGGGCAGGGCAAAACGCTTACTTTGGCGTTGGCTTCTAATCACTAAAATCATTGTTATTGATCTGAAGGGTTATAATTATTTATAATAAGGGAGAAATATTGCGCACGGATTTTTTCAACTTCTTCCAGGCGCCAGGCGGCATAGGATAGAGCTTATTGGATGCCTTCTTTTTCAATATAGGAATTAAAGACCTTTGCGGAATCAAAACAGATGCCCCTTTGGGAGTGAAAATACTTACTTATAACAATTCTATTTCACAGCATTTTTTCTTTACCTTAAGTTCCTACTTTATCAAGCGGTCTCCCCCGCAAGCCACTCCACGTCTCGTCTAGCGCGACCTGTGTGACGGTCTCTAAGCCGACTACCCGAAATGCTTCCCTAATAAGATCTCTTTTCAAATCGCTTTTAATGGCGCCTCCTCCTTTCGGATAGCATAACCAAAATAAACAATCATATTTTCCGACTTTGTTATATGTGGCAAGGACCTGCTCCAGTTCTGCGACTGAATAAGAAAATATCTGCACGAAATCGTAAAGACCTTTTTTACCCGGTTGAATCTCGGCGTTGAAATCTAACCCGTTCAATATATCCAGATATTCTGTCGGCGCATGAATGATTAGTATTTGAAGCGAGTCGTCGAGCCGCAACTTTTTAAAAATAGCCTGACCGTCCATAATAAGTGAATATATGTAATCAAATAAAGGCTATGCGCGCAGATCGGCAGCCGTTCAAAAATACTTAAAATTATGGTTGTTCTCTATTTTCAACAATAATTCATACATCAGCTTGATCACGTTCGATACGTCGTCTTTATCCGCCATTTCAACCGTGGTGTGCATATACCGGAGCGGGAGGGAGATCAACGCGGAAGGCACGCCTCCGTTGGAATAAGCGAAAGCGTCCGTATCAGTTCCGGTTGAACGGGAGGCCGCCTGTCGTTGGAAAGGGATTTCTTTTTCTTCGGCGGTGGATATGATCAGTTCCAATAGTTTATTCTGGACGGAAGGTCCGTAGGTAAGCCCCGGTCCTTTGCCGCACCGCACATCGCCCTGGGCTTTTGCATTCATCAGCGGCGTGTGCGTATCGTGGGTAACGTCGGTTATGATGGCGACGTTGGGTTTGATGGAGTCGGCAATCATTTGCGCCCCCCTGAGACCGACTTCTTCCTGAACCGAGTTGACAATATATAAAGTATAAGGAAGTTTAATTTTGTTTTCGTGAAGCAACCTGCCAACTTCTGCAACGCAAAATCCGCCAATCCGGTTATCTAATGCGCGGCCCACGTAAAATTGATTATTGAGGATCATAAATTCATCCTCGTAGGTGACGACGCAGCCAACATGAATTTTCATGCCCAACACTTCGTCTTTATTTTTAGCCCCGACGTCTATAAAAATATTGTCCATTGCCGGCGCCAGCGCGGCGTCTTTACCCTGCCGGACGTGAATAGCGGGCCATCCAAAAACGCCTTTTACAAAACCGTTTTTAGTGTGGATGTTGACCCGTTTCGACGGGGCAATCAGCCAGTCGCTGCCGCCGTTCCTGATAACGTTGATATAGCCGTCGTCGGTAATATAATTAACAAACCAGGAAATTTCATCCGCATGGCCTTCAATGACCACTTTAAACGGCTGACCCGGATTAACGACCGCGTAAGCCGTTCCGTAATTGTCGATATGCCATTCGTCAATATAAGGTTCCAGGTACGCTAACCATAATTTCTGACCGGCCGCCTCAAATCCTGTAGGAGAAGCATTGTTTAAATAAGATTGTAAAAACTGCTCAGATGCAGGAGTAATCAAAGACATGAAGGCTTAATTCAGAAGTTAGCGCTGTTTTGCAGGAAGCATATTATTGTAAGCTATTGAAATGCAATAGTTTACTGCTCAAAAATCAAGCAAAGGTATATAATTTAAAATTATTTGCTCATATAATTTTTACTAATTACTCGTATGAAAATAAACGCGGTTATAATTTTTATAATTTGTTCATAGTCAATTAATTGAAAGCTACGTAGCTAACTGCTAATAGCTAACGGCTACGTAATTACGATAAACCTAAAATTTTCCGGTTGCTGTCGGCGTCTGCTTCCGCGCCGGCAAAATCGTCGAACGCGCGCGCTGTGACTTTGATGATGTGGTCTTTGATAAAACCGGAGCCTTCTGAAGCCCCCTGTTCGGAATCCTTAATGGCGCATTCCCATTCCAGGACTGCCCAGCCTTTATAATCGTATTGCGCCAGTTTGCTGAAAATGGATTTAAAATCCACTTCCCCGTCGCCCAGAGACCGAAAACGTCCCGGACGGTCGATCCAGTCTTGGTAGCCTCCGTAAACTCCGCTCTTGCCAGTCGGATTAAATTCGGCGTCCTTCACGTGAAACATTTTGATATAGGTGTGGTAAAAATCAATATATTGCAGGTAATCCAGTTGTTGTAATACAAAATGACTTGGATCGTACAAAATATTTGCCCTTTTATGATGATTGGTTGCTTTTAAAAACCGCTCAAACGTAACGCCGTCGTGCAAATCTTCGCCGGGATGTATTTCGTAACAAAGATCGACCCCCGATTCGTCAAAAGCGTTTAGAATCGGCGTCCACCGGTTGGCCAGTTCTTTAAATCCCTCTTCTACAAGTCCTTTTGGCCGTTGCGGCCATGGATAAACGGTATGCCATAACAGAGCGCCCGAAAACGTAGCGTGTGCGTTCAACCCAATCCGTTCGCTCGCTTTCGCCGCCCATTTGAGTTGTTGAACGGCCCAGGCCGTCCTTTCCTTAGGTTTTCCATGCACTTCCTTCGGCGCGAAAGCGTCAAACATAGCGTCGTAAGCCGGATGCACGGCCACGAGTTGCCCCTGTAAATGGCTGCAAAGTTCGGTGATCGCTAAACCGAATCCCGCAACTTTACCTTTTAGGTCGTCGCAGTAAGCCTGGCTGGAAGCCGCTTTCTCCAGATCAATCAAACGGGAATCCCAGGCGGGGATCTGAACGCCGACATATCCTAATTTAGCCGCCCATTCGCAGATTCCCTCCAGCGTATTGAACGGAGCGGCGTCGCCCATAAACTGCGCTAAAAATATAGCCGGTCCTTTAATCGTTTGCATAGATATATATTTAAAATAAAATGCGGGACGAAATCGTCTTTCGTCCCGCATCATAAAGAATTATTTTCAGGCGGCGTAAGAACTTTCCGTATTCAACACGCGCGATTTGTTTTTTACCCAGAAATGAATCAGTACAAAAGCGAAAATCAAAATGAATGGCAGGATAGCCACTGTTTTTAAAGATTGCGAACCGGCGGAAAGATTCGCGGCGGCGTCCGTCGCCCCAGAACTTTGAGCCAAATGATAATATCCGTCATAAATTCTGCCAATATATGGAATAATTAACGAGGTGGATAACATTCCCGCCCCGCCCATGATGGATAAACCCAAAGCCCCGCTTTTAGGAACGTATTCTGCCACAAACCCTAACATAGTCGGCCAGAAAAAACAAACGCCGGCCGCAAAAACAGCCGCCGCAACGAAAACCATCGCGCCGCTGGACTGGCTCAATAAATAAAGTCCCAGGCAGGAAAATACGGCGGAAAAAATTAACATCCCGGAGGGGTTGATCCGATGCACGATAGGGCCGGCAAAAGATCTGCCGAACGCCATAATACCGTTGATGAAAACCAGCAGCAGGATTGGCGAGGTAGTCGCTTGATTTAACAGCGCCTGGATCCATTGGCCTGTCCCTAATTCCGTCGCCGCAGTCATTAGCATGCAAATAACCATTACGATAAATAAAGGGGAAGCAACGGCCGCATACATATCGCCGCTGCTGACTCCCCGGGAAACACGCTCCGTAGCCGGAAAAGCCAATTGGTAAAACATCCAGCCGTAAATAACGGTAGGAATTAATAAAATGCCCATCAACGCCGTCCAGGGAAGTCCCATTACGTCGATCATTAAATACGAAACGAGACCTCCAATCACAATACCCCCGGGAAACCACATGTGGAAACGGTTGAGCATGGTTGTTTTATTATCTGGAAAGAGGGCGGTCACCAGCGGATTGCAGGCAGCTTCTACCATGCCGTTGGCGACGCCGATGACGAGCGTTCCTAAAAATAATGTCCAGTAGCTGCCGGCAAAAATAGTAAGCGCTACCCCCAGCAAATGACCGATAAAAGCAAACAGCGCAATGCGCTTCATGCCGATAATATCGCAGAGAGGCCCGCCAAAAACCATGGCCAGCGTAAAGCCCCAAAAAGCGGTGGCCGCAACCCAGCCGACCTGTTCTCCCGTCAAATGAAACTGGCCTTCCCAGATTGGCATTAGCCTGGCGCGAATCCCAAAGGTCATTGCCGTTACGATCAATGCTATGCGGCTCGTAAGAAAAAGACGCGCCGAATCAACTTGTTCCATGATATTTTTAATGTTTAAAGTAATAAATGCCTGTTATAAAAAAGCTAACGGACGAGTTTTATGATAAAATATTTCATCACTCATCTTTCATATTTCCTATTTAATTAAAGTTCTCTGATCTTAATATTCCTAAACGCCACGTTATTTCCGTGATCCTGAAGTGCGATATGACCTTTTTTGAAAACGGCAAAATCGGGCATACTTTTAAATTTACTACCCGCAACCAGTTTTTTCCAGTCGTCCGTCCACATTTGCGTGTCGACTTGTTGAACGCCGTTCAGCCATAATACCAAATGGCCTTTATCTAGCATAATTTTTGCCGTGTTCCACTCCCCTACCGGCTTGACGCTCTCGGTCGGCGATTTAATCAGGTCGTAAAGGTTGCCCGCACGATGTTTTGGAATTTTACCATCTTCATGACAGTCGTTATCCAATACCTGCATTTCAGGCCCCGTCAACCAGACATATTTATATTTCGGGTCTTCTTTGACGTTGAAAATGATCCCGCTGTTTCCGCAGGGACTGATCTTCCAGTCAACGCTCAGTTCGTAGTTCTCAAACTCCTGATCCGTCACCAGGTCGCCGCCTTCCGCAGACTGAAAGCTGCTGTCTTTTTTAGAAGCGTCTAGCACGATGGCGCCGCCGGCCGCTTGCCATGCCTTTCCTGCTGTCGGTTTGTTGAAAGTATGCCAGCCAGTAAGCGTGGATCCGTCAAATAGCGACTTCCAGCCGTTTTTTATTTCTTCCGGCGTTAAGGTTTGCATTGTAGTCGAGACAGGCGTTTGCTCTGCAACGGGCTTCGGAGCGTTCTGACAATTACAAAACACCGCAGCGCAAAAAACAAAGGGAACTAAAGAGGTAAAGAGTTTCATATAGCAGGTTAATATGGTTGATAAATAGTTTTTTAAATGCTCCAGCCAGGAGCATAAGTTCGCCGTACGTATTGATTCGCCTCGTCGTAATTGGTAATTTTCATATTAGCGCCATCCCATAACAATTTTTTGCGCCCCGGATAATCTGTAGCGTTTCCGGTTTTTACCTGGTTATTATAACTCCGGATGGCCAGGTTGCCCATCAGAATCGCTTCCGTCATTGGCCCTGCAAAATCAAATGAAGAACTAAGCGTCGTTTTCCCATACCCCGCTTTAGCGCCTTCGATCCATTGAATATAATGCCCTTCCGGTACGCGGGGCAGCGTAACGGGTACTTTTTCTGCGGCTTCCCTCAAAGATTCCGGGAATACGCGAGGATGCTCCGATAAAATATCGCACATAATAATCCCCTTTTCGCCGATCATCATCGTTCCGCCGTCCCATCCGCCCATTTTTTCGTTTGGCCCAACCCAATCGGGCCGTTCGGGTTTCATACCCCCGTCGTACCAGTTCAACTTAAGGTCTTTTTTGCCCGCTCTGGGAAAAGTGAGATTAATCACCGAAGCCGCCGGAAACCCTTCGTTATAGAAAGATTCTTTAAAAAAGTCTCCATACACGCTCGAAACGCGGCATTCTACTTCGGAAGGATAGCCCAGGCCCAAAATCCTATAAGGCTGGTCGATGATGTGGCAGGCCATATCGCCCAAAGCGCCCGTTCCGTAGTCCACCCAACCGCGCCAATTAAAGGGGTGGTAGGCTGGATTATAGTCTTTTTGCGGTGCAGTTCCCAGCCATAAGTTCCAGTCCAATTCAGCGGGAACGTCAAATTTGCCCGTCGGGGACGGAACGCCTTGCGGCCATACCGGACGATTTGTCCAGCATTCCACACGATTGACCGCTCCGATTAAACCGGCCTCGTACCATTCTTTCATCCGGCGAACGCCGTCGTAGGATCCGCCCTGGTTGCCCATTTGAGTAACCACTTTGTATCTTTTAGCGGCTTCGGTGAGTTTTCGGGCTTCATAAATATCGTGGGTCATAGGTTTCTGTACGTAGACATGCTTACCCAATTGCATGGCGGCCATCGCCGCCACGGCGTGAGTATGGTCGGGCGTACTGACGGTGACGGCGTCAATCCCTTTCTCCTGGTCAAACATTCGCCTGAAATCCTTGTAACGCGCCGCCTTAGGCCATTTTTCCCACGCCCATTTTGCCTGACGGTCGTCTACGTCGCAAAGACCGGCAATATTGGTCGTTCCTTTAGATAAGCCGCCCAGGTCGTCATGGCCTTTCCCGCCAACTCCGATCGCCGCCACGTTCAGCATATCCGAGGGCGCGGTAAATCCCCTTCCTAATACGTGACGCGGAACGATATAGAAGCCCGCCGCCGCTTTCGCCGATGTGGTAATAAAAGAACGCCTGGAAATTTCTTTCTGTAAAAAGGTATGCTGCTTTTTCATTGGCAATGTTTATTAAGTTGTTTTTCGTTTTGTTTTTAAATACTCCAGCCCATACGGTAATTGCGTTTAACGTATTGATTGGCTTCGTCAAAATTAGTGATCTTCATATTGGTACCATCCCATAGCAATTTCTTACGCCCCGGGAAAGTAGTAGATCCTTTTTTAACGCCTGGCTTTTTGACGTCGAAACTACGGATAGCCAGGTTGCCCATCAGGATGGCCTCCGTCAGTGGGCCGGCAAAATCAAAAGAGGAACTTAATTTATTTTTTCCATACCCGGCTTTGCAGGCGTTTACCCATTGCAAATAATGCCCTTCCGGAACGCGCGCCAGCGTTTTAGGCACATTTTTCGTATTTTCCATCAGACTTTGCGGATATAACCTGGGGTTGAGCGAGTAAACGTCGCACATCATAATGCCTTTATCGCCCAACATCATTACGCCGCCGTCGTTACTGTTAATCTCTATTTCCGGGTCCAGCCCGTCAGGCCGCTCCGGTAAAATACCGCCGTCATACCAGTTGAGTTTAACGTCCGGCTTGCCCGCTCTTGGGAATTTAAGGTGAACGGAAGAAGACGCCGGAGCGCTATCCGGGTTAAAATATTTTTTAAAAGGCCCGTCAAAAACGCTCGATACGCTGCATTCCACTTCAGAAGGATACCCCAGGCCTAACACCCGGTAAGGGGGATCGATGATGTGGCATGCCATATCGCCGAGCGCGCCAGTTCCGTAGTCCCACCAGCCGCGCCAATTGAACGGCAGATAGGCAGGGTTATAATCTCGCGTGGGAGCGGTTCCCAGCCATAACTCCCAGTCTAATTCTTTTGGGACGTCAAACTTGCCGGTCGGCGACGCGACGCCCTGCGGCCAAACGGGCCGGTTGGTCCAGCATTCCACTTTATGCACTTCCCCGATCAGACCCGCCTGGTACCATTCCATCATCAGCCGGACGCCTTCGTTGGAACCGCCCTGGTTGCCCATCTGGGTAACTACTTTATATTTTTTGGCGGCTTCGGTCATCATCCGCGCTTCGTAAATATCATGCGTCAGCGGTTTTTGCACGTATACGTGTTTGCCCAGCTGCATGGCGGGCATGGCGGCCACCGTATGCGTGTGGTCGGGCGTGCTGACCGTGACCGCATCTAAGCCTTTTTCCTTATCCAGCATTTACCGGAAATCACGGTACCGCTTGGCGTTCGGCCATTTTTCCCATGCGTTTTTAGCCTGACGGTCGTCTACGTCGCAAAGCGCAACGATATTCGTATCGCCTTTAGCCATTTCCTGCAAGTCGCTCCATCCCTTGCCTCCTACGCCGATTCCGCCAATATTCAATTTATCCGACGGCGCGACAAAACCGCGACCCAGCACATGCCTCGGAACGATATAAA
Source organism: Chitinophagales bacterium (assembly GCA_038230555.1). GTDB lineage: Bacteria > Bacteroidota > Bacteroidia > Chitinophagales > Saprospiraceae > JAAFJT01. Next base: position 9,039 of record JBBRMZ010000062.1, on the reverse strand, counting down.
ATCCCGCAGCCATCGTAGCGGTCTGCCTGATAAAATCTCTTCGCCCTACCGTACCGGCCTTTTTATTTTTAATTAATTTTCCCATTTGAATTAACGTCAGGTTTAATTTTAGAAATTAATGAACAGCCATTTTTATGCTAAAGTAATTTTGTGTAATAGATTATTTACTAAAATAACTCATAACTCATAACTTCTTAGAACGGATAGTTATCCAGTTTTCTTAAATTTGTCAAACTTTCATGTACCCCCTGTAGCGGCGAAGTCAGGTAATTCTCTAACTCGACGATATAATACTCAGTGCCTGCGGTTTTCCGGTGTTTTAAAATATCGTTGAAGTCAATACTGCCGTTTCCCACCTCAATGGTTTCTTTGGTCGCCGTTTTGGCCATATCCTTCATGTGGAATAATTTAAACCTACCCGGATATTTTTCAATCCAGTCGATCGGATTCTCCCCTGCTTTGACGACCCAGTACAAATCCATTTCAAAATCAACCAGCGATTTGTCGCAGCCTTCCAACAATTGCTTAAAAATTTGTTGATCGCCTACTTTCTGAAATTCGAAGTCATGGTTATGGTACCCAAATTTCAGTCCCTGCGTATGCGCGTATTGCGCCGCTTTATTGTAGGTTTCAATCATATGTTTCAACTGATCTTCCGTTTTGCGGTCGGGTTCCTGCATATAAGGGTTAATAATATATTTTTGCCCGACCGTCAGCGCCGATTCGACTGCCGTTTTCCATCCGTCGGAAATACCCGTAGCGGAATCATAATATTTACTCATCGTAGCGGCATGACCGCTTGGCATTTTTAAGCCAGCTTCGTCCAGCATGGCTTTAAATTCTTTCGGCGTAAATCCGTAAAATTTACCGTCGGCGTAATTGCCGCTTTCCACGTTTTTATAACCAAAAGACGCTAACTGAGCTAGTGCTCCTTTTGCGTCTTTTTTAATATCCTCGCGCACGCTCCAAAGTTGCACGCCAATATGGCCGTGTTTTTTGTGCGTCATATTAAAAACGCTGGGCAAAACGGATACGCTCGCCGCGCTTAAAGCGCCGGTTCTAAGAAAATTTCTTCTATTCATAAAGTTTGATTTACTATCAGTTAAACACTAAAGCAAGGTACGATTAAATTGAAATCCGCTCTATTTTTCAATAGAAAATTTTGATAAATTTTTTTAACCTGGTACATTATTGGCTATTTCAAAGACAAATCCGCCACTTTGATGCTGCATAATTTCTAGTATAAAAAACAAACGCCCTTACTGCAACCAGTAAGGGCGTTAAAAGATTCTCTTTTTGATTTACGCTTTCTTGCGTAGCGTATTGATCCAGGTGGCAATTTTTATAACTTCCGATTTAGGCGCTGAAGGCAATGCCGCCATCGGGGGATAGCCCGGCCAGTCGCCCGGCTTAGGGTTATGCACTAACTCGACAATTTTTTCATTGCTGTATTTTTTCTTTGATAAGTCCAAATAAGATGGCCCCACCAGTTTTTCCGACGGTTTATGACAACCGGAACAGGCGTTTTTCATTAAAAGCAACTGAATATCCGCAGGCGGATCATATTTCGCCTGCGCTTCAGACTGAACAGCCGCGAAAACCGCGAATCCGACGACAAAGAATAATTTTTTTGAAACCCTCATTTTTGCTGATTATTTTTTCAAGTGTACTAAATTGTTTGAACGGTCAATCGACCCTCTACTTTGACGCAAAAATGACAAAAAGCGCTATAATAATTTACGCCTTTAACACATCTTTAAGTTTTACATCACGACAAAAAGCAAATTCAATATGCTTTGTTAAAGATGATAACAATTTTCCCTTTAAACATCGCAAATCCGTACGCCCTGCTTCAAAGAATTTAGCTTATCCTTACTTAATGGAATAAATTCCTGCGCAACAAATCCCGTAAAACCCGTGTCAATGATCGCCCGGATAATTGCGGGATAATATAATTCTTGCGTATCGTCGATTTCGTTTCTGCCCGGCACGCCGCCGGTGTGATAATGTACAATATAGGGATGATAATCTCTGATGTTGCGGATGACGTCTCCTTCCATAATTTGCATGTGGTAAATATCGTATAACAACTTAAACCGGTCGGAACCGACGGCTTTGCACAGCGCCACGCCCCAAGTTGTATGATCGCACTGATAATCATGATGATCCACTTTGCTGTTGAGCAGTTCCATCGTCATCGTTACGTTGTACTTTTCCGCAGTCGGCATGAGCCTTTTTAACCCAATGGCGCAGTTTTCAATTCCTTTTTCATCAGGAAGACCATTACGGTTGCCGGAAAAGCAGATCACATTTTTCATACCCGCTTCCGCCGTTTTTTTAATCAGGTCTTCATAATGCGCGACCAAATCGTCATGATGTTCGATCCGGTTGAACCCTTTCGGGATCCCGTACCCTTTCGGATTCGACATCACCATCGCGCAGGTCAGTCCGTACTTTTTAAGCGTGGCAAAATCTTCCGGCCCTACCAGGTCGATGGATTCGACGCCCATTTTCTTCGCCGCTTGGCAAAATTCGTCCATCGGTACGTCGTTATAACACCACCGGCAGGCGGAATGATTGATTCGTTTACCGACGACGCTAATTTCTGCCGCTTCTGCTTCCATCTTATTTTTGGTTGGCAATTTGGTCGAAACAATTCCTATCGCCATCGCTGAAGCCACCCGCCCCATCGCGTTTCGTCTTGAAATACCTTTCTTATTCATCAATTCCATCTATTTTATAGATTACCCTTTTTCATTTCGCTCACCGCATAATCGGCCGCCCTGGCCGTCAGCGCCATATAAGTCAGCGACGGATTGACGCAGGCCGCCGAAGTCATTGAAGCGCCGTCTGTGCAAAACACATTTTTAGCGGAATGCACTTGGTTCCATTCGTTCAATACCGACGTTTTGGGATCCCGACCCATTCGCGCGGTGCCCATTTCGTGGATCGCCATACCCGGGGAGCAGCCTCCGTCAAAGGTCTTGACGTTTTTCATGCCCGCCGCTTCCAGCATTTCTGCCGCGTCGCTCGTCATATCCTTCCGCATTTTCATCTCGTTTTCTTTAAACTCGGCGTCAAAATTAACGGTCGGCAGGCCCCACTTGTCCAGCTTATCTTTATTAAGCGACATTTTGTTGTCGAAATATGGCAGGGTTTCTCCAAAACCGCCCAATCCCATCGACCACGGTCCGGGAGTAGTCAGCGAATCTTTGAAACCTGCTCCAAAACCCATTTCCGCAATTCCGCGCTGCCAGCCGCTTCTGCTGGCCCCGCCCTGGTAGCCAAAACCGCGCAAATAATCGCGTTTATCGCCGTTCACGTTTCTATACCTCGGCACGTAAACTCCGTTAGCGCGTCTGCCGGAATAGTATTTATCGTCGAAGCCAACCGGTTCTCCGGACGCCCCGTTTCTGAAATGGTGGTCCATGAGGTTATGGCCTAGTTGACCGCTGTCGTTTCCAAATCCGTTGGGGAAGCGGTTAGAAGTGGAATTCATCAATAACCAGGTAGAGCCAACCGTGGAACCGTTAACAAAAATAATTTTAGCGTTGAATTCCAGTTGCTCGTTGGTGGCGGCGTCGATTACTTTTACGCCCGAAGCTTTATTTGTCGCTTCGTTGTAAACAATATTGGTCACAATTGAATTCGGACGCACCGTCAGTCTTTTAGTCGCCATAGCCGCAGGGAAAGTAGCCGATTGCGTGCTGAAATAAGCGCCAAAAGGACAACCCCGGTCGCAAAGGTTTCTATATTGGCAGGAAGCCCTGCCGTTGATCGGAACCGTAAGATTAGCGGTTCGGCCTATAGTCAGGTTACGACCTTTAAATTTTGTTTCAATGCTTTTGCGCACGTCCTTTTCGACGCAATTAAGCTCCATTGGCGGTTGAAATTCACCATCCGGCAATTGGTGCAAACCTAATTTCTCTCCGCTGATACCGGCAAATTTTTCTGCATAATCATACCACGGCGCTATATCTTTATAACGGATCGGCCAGTCGACCGCAATTCCGTCCTTCGCGTTGGCTTCAAAATCCAGGTCGCTCCAACGGTAAGACTGACGTCCCCACATAATAGATTTCCCGCCGACAATATTTGGCCGGAACCAGTCAAACCTCTTGGATTCGGTATATGGCGCGTCGGAGTCTTTAAACCAATAAGTTTCGTTGCGTTCGCCATAAGGATAATCGCGCGTAAGAAACGGATGAGTCGCTTTTTGATCCTGCGTTAGCCGGCCGCGATGCTTTAGTTCCCAGGGCGCCTCCATGGCGGTCGTGTAGCCGGTAATGTGTTCGAGATTATGGCCGCGTTCCAACACCAAAACCTTCAGGCCTTTTTCTGTTAATTCTTTTGCCGCCCAGCCTCCGCTGATACCGGAACCGACGACAATGGCGTCGTAGGTAGCTTTCTTTTTAGCCTCGATATTTAAGTTCATCGTGTGATTAAGATTTATTTTTTTTAAATATTACCTTTTTTTAACTCTTCCACCGCATGGTTCGCGGCGCGCGCAGTCAGCGCCATATCGGTCAGCGAAGGATTCACGCATGAAGCGGACGTCATAGACGCGCCGTCGGTACAAAATACGTTTTTGGAAGCGTGCACTTGATTCCATTCGTTCAGTACGGAAGTTTTTGCATCGCGGCCCATCCGCGCGGTTCCCATTTCGTGGATACAGGAGCCCAGGTTAAAATGCGTATTCCAGGTTTTAATGTTCTTAAAGCCGGCCGCCTCCAGCATTTCGGCCCCGTCGTTCACCATGTCTTTCCGCATTTTCATTTCGTTTTCCTTTAATTCGGCGTCAAAAATGACGGTTGGCAAGCCCCACTTATCCGGCTTTTCATGGTTGAGCGTCATTTTGTTGTCGTAATACGGTAAACATTCGCCGAATCCGGTCATCCCGAACGTCCACGGGCCAGGAGTCGTCGCCGTTTCCTTAAAGTCGGCGCCAAAGCCTACCTCTGCTACCATGCGCTGCCAACCGGATCTGCCCGCGCCGCCCTGATATCCAAAACCGCGCAAATAATCTCTTTTCTCGCCGTGTATATTTCTAAACCTCGGAATATAAATCCCGTTGGCTCGTCTGCCAGAATAATATTTATCTTCAAACCCGACGACGTCGCCGGAAGCCCCTAAATTATAATGATGATCCATCAGGTTATGACCTAATTGATCGCTGTCGTTGCCAAAGCCGTTTGGAAAACGGGAAGACGTCGAATTCAGCATAATAGCTGTTGACCCAATGGTAGAAGCGTTCAGGAAAATAATTTTAGCGTAATACTCGCTCGTTTCCTTAGTTTCGCTGTCGATGATGCGAACTCCCGTAGCCATCCCTTTTTTCTCGTCATAAATGATCGAACTGACGTGCGCGTTGGGACGCACAGTTAGTTTTCCGGTAGCCAGCGCAGCGGGGAAAGTGGAGGAAAGCGTGCTGAAATATGCCCCAAATGGACAACCGCGGTCGCAAAGGTTCCGGTATTGACAGGAAGCGCGCCCGTGTATGGGGATGGTCAGGTTGGCTACCCGGCCGATCGTCATATTTCGTCCTTTAAATTTAGCTTCTATTTTCTTACGGGCGTCCTGTTCCACGCAGTTTAGTTCCATCGGAGGCTGAAACTGTCCGTCGGGCAATTGGTCGAGCCCCAGTTTTTCTCCGCTAATTCCCGCAAATGTTTCCACATAATCGTACCAGGGCGAAATATCTCTATACCGGATAGGCCAGTCAACCGCGACTCCCTCTTTTCCATTGGCCTCAAAATCAATGTCGCTCCAGCGATAAGACTGACGCCCCCACATAATGGATTTTCCGCCGACAATATTGCCGCGGTACCAGTCAAAAGGCTTGGTCTCCGTATAAGGCGCGTCCGAGTCCTTGAGCCAGAAACTTTCATTTCGCTCGTTAAAAAACCAGGGTACGCGCGATAGAACCGGATAAGTAACTTTATCTGCTTCCGTCAAATGATCGCGGTGTTTTAAGCCCCAGGGCGGGGTCATCGCAGTCGTATAATCTTTAACATGTTCGATATGGCGTCCGCGGTCGATAACCAATACCTTCAACCCTTTTTCTGTCAATTCTTTAGCCGCCCACCCGCCGCTGATCCCGGAACCGATTACCAGAGCGTCGTAAGTATTTTTTTTCTTAGCCTCTATATTTAAATTCATTGAATGAATACCGCATTTTTAAGTAGGTGTTGATAAAATCATTTTCTGACGTCAGTCGGGAGAGCGAAAACAATAAATCAGGTTGCCCAGGCTTTTTGTCCTGGTTTCAGATCAATACAGCCGTGGTAAGCGCCCGGAACCGGAACATATTCCAGCGCTTTGGTAGCGCCTGCTTCTGAAGTAAAATAACCCATCATGCTCAACTCTTTAATCATCGGCCAAAAATTAGGACCTTTAACGCCCGCTTTTTTATCGGCTATCGCATTGGCTTCTACTTTTTTTAATACCTCGGTGCGATCGGCAAGACTAAGATCGACAAAAGATTTTTTATACATATCATTGGACATGGTTTCTACCATATCAAATCCGTCGTTCATGATCTTTTGATCTTTGGCGGAGTAGCAGTCGTTCAGTAATAATATAATCAGCGGACCAACTCCCGCTTCTTTGGCGCCGGGCGTGCCGGTAGGAGGAATGATCGTATCGGCAATCTCGGCGGCCAACTTTTCTTTATCGGCGGCAAAGAAAAGACGCGCTTCACCGGCCCGGATCAGCGGTTTTTTTCCTTCTAAAAAACGCAATAAGGAAGGCGATACTATCGCTCCGCCCATTATCACGCCCATCTGTTGCATGACGTCTCTTCGATTCATATTTTATTAAATTAAAATTTTATTAATGCTTAGGCAAGGTACGTTTAATTCTGAAATCTAACCAAATTTTCGGGATAAAATTTTGAGTTCTTTTTTTATTTAGGGGCGGTTGAAGGAAAACGCAGGGTTTTACGAAATATTCTGATGTAGTTGAAAAAGGTTTAATTTTAGCGCATGCTGGTAGGCTTCGCTTCAAATAATGACAAAAAAATTATAGTTTTTCTATTTTAACACGCTTTTGTGCTCCCCTTAAGAAGTTCCGTAGGAACGGCATTTTTGTAATAGGTCGCTATATTCAATTTTTTCTAAGTCCCGTAGGATCGGCAATTTTGCAGGTTCTATCGCTTGAGTTAAACAAGAATATCGCGCACTACTTCCCCGGCTACGTCGGTTAGCCGGTAACGCCGCCCCTGGTGTTTGAAAGTAAATTCTTCATGATTGATTCCCATTTGGTGCATGATAGTCGCCTGTAAATCGTGTATATGAACGGGATTCTTCACAATATTATACCCGAATTCGTCCGTTTCGCCATAAGTGATTCCTGGCTGGATCCCGCCGCCCGCCATCCAGATCGAAAAGCAACGCGGATGGTGGTCGCGACCATAATTGTCGACGGTCAGTTTGCCCTGCGAATAATTGGTTCTACCAAACTCTCCCCCCCAGATCACGAGCGTGTCTTCCAGCATCCCCCTCATTTTGAGGTCTTTGATCAAAGCTGTAGACGGCTGATCAACGCTCTTTGCCATTAGCGCAATATCCTTCGGCAGATTGCCGTGTTGATCCCAACCCTGGTGGTATAACTGGATAAACCGGACGTCCTTTTCGGCTAATTTCCGCGCCAGCAGGCAGTTAGCGGCAAATGTCCCCGGTTTTTTGGACTCCGGCCCGTACATTTCATAAGTTGCCGCCGTTTCCTTACTGACGTCCATAATTTCCGGCACGGAAGTTTGCATCCGGTAGGCCATTTCATACTGGCTGATCCGGGAGTCAATTTCCGGATCGTGGAGTTGATTATATTGTAACCGGTGCAACTGGGTCAAATAATCCAGCATCTGCCGCCGCGAGGTTTTATCCATCCCCGCCGGATCGTTCAGATACAACACCGGGTCCTTGCCGCTTCTGAAAATAGACCCCTGATGTTCGGAAGGCAAAAAACCGTTGCCCCAAAGTTTTGCATATAAAGGCTGATCGCCATTCCTGCCGCTGGATAACAAGACGACAAACGCCGGCAGATTCTTATTTTCGCTGCCAAGTCCGTAACTCATCCACGATCCCATACTTGGCCGTCCCGATTGTTGCGACCCTGTTTGAAGAAACGTAACCGCAGGATCGTGGTTGATCGCTTCGGTGTGCATCGTTTTAATGAAGCAAAGATCGTCGACAATTTCGCGGTGATACGGCAAAAGGTCGCTCAGCCATGCTTCGCTTTTACCCCATTGTTTGAATTCAAACTTACCAAATGCTAATGGAAAACTCCGTTGACCGGATGACATCCCCGTCAATCTTTGAGCCCCCCGGATGGATTCCGGCAGTTCCTGCCCAAACATTTCCTTGAGTTTGGGTTTATAATCAAATAATTCTAATTGAGAAGGCGCCCCGCTTTGGAGCAGATAGATCACCCGTTTCGCCTTCGGCGCAAATTGCGGAAACTTAACGGGCGACGTCTCCGGCGCAGAAGCTATTTTTTTTGCCTTTTCTTCTTTCGCGCAGCCGTCCATCAGCGAGCCAAGCGCGACCATCCCTAACCCGACGGCGCCCGTTTTCAAAAAGTCGCGCCGGTGCAGCGCGTGCAGCATATTTTTAATATCCAGGTTTTTATCCATCTGAAAAAGCTTTTAAAGAAGAAAAACAATCATAGGACTTGATAACTAATAAAAAGCTGATTGCTGATTGCTGATTGCTGATAGCTGACGGCTGGTAGCTGACGGCTGATAGCTGACGGCTGATAGCTACCTCCTTGTTACCGTCTCCTCAAAATTAATCAATACCGTTGCGACGGAAGCCGTCGCTGCTAAATCCGCCGGATCTAAATGCTTATCGGCTTTAGAATCTCCGACGGCAATCAATTTAGCCGCATCCTGCGGGCGTTTACGTTTTTCCCGTAGCGTTTCTTCGTACATTTTTTCCATCAGCGCCGTCTCGTCTAATCGAGGCGCTCTGCCTAGCAGCGCTTTATAGCCAAAACGAATTCTGGCGGGTATATCTTTCCCGCCTTCCTTGATCATCCGTT
>JBBRMZ010000061.1:0-23142 GCA_038230555.1 Chitinophagales bacterium | reverse complement strand
GATCCATTCAGATTTTTTTCGTTTATGTTTAAGAACGCCACGCCCAAACAGATCGCCCTTTATGCAGCTTTGCTCACCTCCACATTTGTTTTTTTGCTGATATTGGGCGTTAAATCTATAGTCCCGAATCTTGCCGACGCGCTTAATCTTACTTTAATACCGGCTCTTACTTTTGCATTCTGCTTTTGGGTAGTGAAATTGTTCATTGAAGTTTTTATTTACCGGAGGGTCAAGACGATCTATAAGAAAATCTCGGAGTTCAGAAAATCCGACCCCGACGCGGAAGAAATGGAGTACCCCGTTTTTCTAAGCGAAGTAGAGAAAAAAGTAGACGAATGGACGGCCGATCAGAATAAAGAAATTAAAAATCTTAAAGAACTGGAGAAATACCGGCGCGAATACCTGGGTAATGTTTCCCACGAGTTGAAAACGCCGATCTTTAACATACAGGGGTTTTTATACACCCTCCTGAATGGAGGATTGGAAGACCCTGCTATCAATTTATCCTTTCTGCAAAAAGCGGCTAAAAATGTGGAAAGACTTCAAACCATTATTGAAGACCTGGAGGTGATCTCGAAACTGGAATCCGGGCAAATGATTCTTGACCTCCAGGTGTTTGATATTCAAAAACTGGCTCAGGAGGTGATCGAAGAATTGGAAATGAAAGCTGGGCAGAAGAATATTAAATTAATATTTAAAGACGGAGCTGACTGGGGTTATACTGTGCGCGCCGATCGCGAATCCTTGCGCCAGGTATTGGTCAATCTAATTAATAATTCCATTAAATATGGGAAAACGGGCGGTTCCACCAAAATAAGTTTTTACGATATGGATAAAGTCGCGCTCATAGAGATCACCGACAATGGCATCGGTATTCCGCGCAAACACCTGAAGCATGTTTTTGACCGTTTTTACCGCGTGGACAAAAGCCGCTCCCGGGAAGCGGGAGGATCCGGCCTGGGGTTGTCCATCGTGAAACATATTATTGAAGCCCATAAACAAACAGTTCATTTACGAAGTTCGGAGGGGGTAGGGTCTACTTTCGGTTTTACGCTGGAAAAAGCGTAAGCGATAACGGAAAAACGCTCCGGCTTTGAAGGTTTTAATCATTTAAACCTAAGGCTAACGCTGATTGCTCATAGCTAAATGCCAATAACTATACATTTTAACGTATTGTTTAACTTTTTACCCCTTATTTTTTGTATTTTTGCGGCGTAATTGGCTGTTAACTTTCAAATCATTCTGCTTTTTAAGATCATCCCGCAACTATCTTATGATTAATATTTCAAACGTCAGCGTCTACTACGGCGAACGGGCTTTATTCGATAACGTCAATTTTAGCATTACTCCGCGCGATCGCATCGGTCTCGTTGGAAGGAACGGCGCCGGAAAATCGACCATGATGAAGATCATTGCCGGTCAGACCCTTCCTAACGGAGGCGGTTCTGTCGCCCGGCCAGGCGGCGCTTCCGTCGGCTATTTGCACCAGGACATGTCGACCCCAAAAGGAAAAACGGTGTTGAACGAAACGCTGACCGCCTTCGATGAAGTCAAAAAATTGGAACAGAAATTAGAAGACTTACATATCGAAATTACAGAGCGCACCGATTATGAATCGGACTCCTATATGGATCTCATCACTCAACTTACGGACGCAAACGATCGCTTTGAATTGCTGGGCGGCGCTACCGCACAGGCGGATACCGAAAAAGTATTGCGCGGCCTCGGTTTTAAGTCGAGCGATATGGACCGGCAAACAGAAGAGTTCAGCGGAGGATGGCAGATGCGAATAGAATTGGCAAAAATGCTGTTACAACGTCCTGATTATTTGTTGCTGGATGAGCCGACCAACCACTTGGATATAGAATCCATTATGTGGTTGGAAACTTTCCTCGAAACTTATCCCGGCGCCGTGGTGGTGATTTCCCACGATAAGCAGTTTCTGGACAATGTGACTAAGCGAACCATAGAAATTGAAATGGGCAACGTCTACGATTATAAAGCTTCCTATTCCAAATACGTGACCATGCGGGCCGAGCGGCGGGAACTGCTGCAAAATTCGTTTGACAATCAGCAAAAACTGATCGCGCAACGCGAGCGCACCATTAACCGGTTCATGGCTAAAGCCACTAAAACCAAAATGGCGCAATCCATGCAAAAGCAATTGGATAAACTCGAGCGCATCGAACTGGACGAAGAAGACGTAGCGGCCATGAATATCCGGTTTCCGACGGCGCCCCGAAGTGGTCAGGTCGTGGTGGAAGCTAAGGACGTCAGCAAAAGTTACGGAGTGTACGATATTTTAGACCAGATTGACCTTAAAATGGATCGCGGCGACCGCGTTTCTTTCGTCGGGCAAAACGGTCAGGGAAAGACGACGCTGGCGAAAATTCTGGTCGGCATGGAACCAAACACCGGAGGAGAAATCCAGGTGGGGCACAACGTACAGATCGGATACTACGCCCAAAATCAGGCAGAAGCCCTTTACCCGGATATGACGCTGATTGAAACGATGGAGATGCACGCGCCGCCGGAAATGCGTCCGCGTATCCGTTCAATCCTGGGCGCTTTTATGTTTAGCGGCGAGGACGCTGAAAAAAGAGTCGCCGTATTGTCGGGAGGGGAACGCGCCCGTCTGGCGCTGGCTTGCCTGTTGTTAAAACCGTTCAATTTGTTGCTCCTCGACGAGCCTACGAACCATTTGGACATGATCTCGAAAGAAGTTTTGAAACAGGCGCTAATGGATTACGACGGATCGCTCATCGTCGTTTCTCACGACCGGGATTTCTTATCTGGAATGACCAACAGGACCATTGAATTCAGGGATAAAAAACTACATGAATACTTGGGCGATATAAATTATTTTCTCGAAAGAAGAAGCCTGGATAATATGCGGGACGTCGAAATGAGTTCCCCTAAAGCCTCCAATGTTCAGAACGGAAAACCGGTTGTTTTAAATGAAGCCGCTTTAAGAGATAAAAAGCGATTGGAGAACAACATCAAATCCATTGAGAAAAGGATCGGCGATTTAGAAACTGATATCCAGTCCTTAGAGAAAGAAATGAGTAGTACAGATTTCTATGAGCGTAAAGAATCTTCCAAAACTTTGGATAAACACGCGCGCCTGAAAAAAGATCTGGAAATGGAAATGGCCAAATGGGAAGGCGTGAGCATGGAATTGGAAATCATCGCTTAACCGGATATCTCGGCGGGTTTTCCATTTGGTTTGCTCTGTTAAAATTAAAATATTTACGCTTCCGGCGCCAACCGTACGATCAGACCTTCCAGCTTGTCGTCAATTTTTATCTGGCAACCCAGGCGACTGTTAGTTTTGACGTATAAAGTCTGATCCAACATATATAATTCGTCTTCGCTGGGTTCGCGTAATTCATGTCCGCTTTCAACATAGACGTGGCAGGAAGCGCATAAAGCCATTCCGCCGCAGGTTCCTTCCACGGGAAGTTCTGCGGCTTTACATAACTCCATTAGGTTCAATCCCATATCTGTTGGCGCTTCCAACGGTTGTTGAACCCCCGCGCGGTCAATTACTGTTATTTGGATCATATAAGTTTATAAAAGTTGGTCATAATTTCAGGCTGACAGGCCAATGTGGAACTGCCGAATCAATGAAAGGGATTGCTTAACGCCGGATTTTGCACAAATGTAGTATCTGTCAGGGTTTTAAGGAAAGCGATAATACTTTTTTTTTGTTTAGCCGTCAGTTGAATGGACTTAATTTGCGGAAGAAAAGGATCTTCATTTTCAGAATAGTGTCCGCCGGAAGCATAATGATCAAGTACCTCGTCGAGGGTTTTGAATCTGCCGTCGTGCATATAAGGCGCGGTTAGTTCAATATTTCTTAAAGTCGGAGCCCTGAATTTACCGTTGTCGTTTTGGTTAACAGTAAATGCGCCCCGGCCTTTGTCTTTAAAATCGTTCAGCGACGCCGCGCTGTCGAGGCCGTTATTGAAATAATTGTTGGCCGTATAAAAAGGAGAATTATGGCAGTGGAGGCATTGCGCGTCGGGGAACGAACTGATGCTGGTAAAAAGGCCGTAGCCTTCATATTCCTCGTCGGTAAAGTCGGTCAAACGGCGGGCAATGCGGTCTATTTTTGCATTAGTACTAAGTATCGTTCTCTCAAACTGCGCTACCGCTTTTATTGCCAGCGTTTTAGTGATCTCGCTTTTTTTGGAAATACCAAAAGCTTTGCGGAAGCGGGCCGGATAATCGGCGCTGCGCTGTAATTTGATTTCTATATTCGGCCAGAGCGCGTGCATTTCGCGGACGTCCTCCACCGGCTGGAGTCCCTGATCCTCTAAAGTAGCCGCCCTGCCGTCCCAAAATAAACCTTTATTCACAAATCCCACATTCGTGAGCGACATGGCGTTGCGGACGCCGTCGAGGCTGTCGACGCCGCGACTTAGCGCCGTAGGGCTGGAGAAAGCAAATTTTTGTTGGTGGCAACTTGCGCAGGCCATACCGCTGTCGCGGGAAAGAATGGGGTCGTAAAATAACCGCCTGCCCAGTTCAACGCCTTCAACGGCGAGGGGATTATCAACGGGGATCGACATTTTTGGAAAACTAATGCTGTCGGGAATCGGTAATACGAAGTTTTGCGGCGAATAAGGTATATTTGTCAACGATTCGGAATCTAGTGCCGGAGCGTCCTGCGTTTTTTTTCCGCAGGTGACCAATAAGGAGATCATTAAAAAACAAGCGAAGGCAACTTTCATTCTATAGAAAAGCGAATCGGATTGGTATAGACAGAAAAACAAGGTCAGCCGGACTAACTTTTATAAAACGAAAAATCATTTATTTTGTTGGTTGGCTGAAGGAATTATGAAAGAGATCAAAACCATCTTAGCTTTATACGATACCATTGATTTTCAACGGCGGAAGGCCGCGCTCGCTACGGTGATCCGCGTGGAAGGATCTGCCTACCGGAGGGTCGGCGCCCGGATGCTCGTCCTCGACGACGGCGTCTGGACGGGCGGGATCAGCGGCGGCTGCCTCGAGGGCGACGCGCTCAAGCGCGCGCGCCTCGCCATCCATCAAAATAAATCGTCTACTGTAGTTTACGATACAACGCGCGACGACGAATATCAGATCGGCGTCGGGCTGGGTTGCAACGGCGTCATCGAGACCCTTTTCACGCCCATCGATCCTGCCGATCCCTATAATCCCATCAGCCTTTTCAGAAAATTGACTCAACAAAGAACGGTTCATATTGTCGTCGCGGTTATTGAAACGCGCGGCGCGGTTCCCTTTCAAGCCGGTCAATTTTTTGATTTAATTACGCTGAAGCGACTGGCGGAGGCTAACAGACTGGAAGCTCTCCGCAATCGATTGGAAAAAGACGTTCAACAATTATCGGCCCGCAAAAGATCATCCATCGTCGAATATCAACTTCCAGGTGGAAGCGTCAAATTACTGCTTGAAACTATACTGCCGCCTGTCCGACTGGTATTGGCGGGCGCCAACTATGACGTATTTCCTTTAGCGCGGTGCGCCTGCGAATTGGGATGGGAGATTGTCCTGGTCGCGGCGGCGCGGAAGTTCAGCGCCGCCCTGAGCGGCGTTGCCGACCGCCTCGTCGAGCCTGCAGAGCCGCTCCCCGTTGATGATTTTACCGCTGTCGTTTTACTAGCGCATGATTATTCGACGGATCTTGAAAACTTAAAGAAATCCCTCGCGGCCCGGGCGCCTTATATTGGCGTCCTGGGGCCTAAGAAAAGATGGTTAAAAATGACCCAAACCCTTGAAACGCAACCTGATTTGATGGAGGAAAGCGGCCTGTTCGCGCCTGTCGGCTTGGATATTGGCGCCAATACGCCCGAAGAGATCGCAATGTCCATCATCGCCGAGATCATTGCATTTTTTTCAGGCAGAGCAGGCGGATTTTTAAGAGACCGGGCGGAACCGATCCATTCAGACGAGTAAATAAAATTGTAGGCGTATACTTAAATATAAATATGACCCGACATATAAGTTTTTGCCGAACCGGAGATTTCTACCCGGTCGCCTAAATCTTTGCAACCAATAAATCCTTTTCTTTTAGAGAGTTGAATGGCGGTCAGTTCGGTTTTATTTAATTTTTTACTCCAATAGGGCGTCATGGTCGTATGCGCGGAACCGGTGACATGGTCCTCGTCGATACCTGCCGGCGAATAAAAGCACCTGGAAACAAAATCGACGTCATTCCCCGGAGCGGTAACGATGACCCCGCGAGCGGGAAGCCGGGCGATCCGGCTAAAATCAGGCTGTAGATTTTCAATTTCCCGCTGGGTAGCAACGACCGCCATATAATCCGTTTTGCCTTTATATAATTCCATGGGCTTTGTGCGGAGGGTGGACCCAATGGTTTCCATTTCTTCCGGCACGTTTACGGAGGGGTCGGCTGGAAAGTTCATTGCGTATTCGTCTTCCTTTCTTTTGATTTCCAGCAACCCGCTGCGGGTATGAAAATGAATAATTTCGGGTTGATACAGCGCGCGTTTCCAAAGCGCATGGGCTGCGGCAAGCGTTGCGTGTCCGCAAAGATCAACTTCCACAATGGGCGTAAACCATCGAAGCGAAAAACCGTCCTTTTGCGGTAAAATAAAAGCCGTTTCTGCCTGATTATTTTCTGCGGCGATCTGTTGTAGCGTTTCGTCGGGCAAGTAATCCTGAAGGAGAACGACGGAAGCAGGATTCCCTTCAAAAATGCCGGAAGCAAACGCGTCTATTTGATAGATTCTTAATTCCATAATTTGATACGTTAAAAATAATAGAACGCTGTTCCCTTTCAAAGCGGGAAGTCGGCGATCGTTGCGCAAAGAAATAAAAGAGTTCTATCTTTGAGCTAAATTAGCGGTTAAAATCGTATGGATCCGGCAAAACTACACGTCATTTCTTTTGATATTCCTTACCCCGCCAATTACGGGGGCGTAATGGACGTCTTTTATAAAGTGAAAGCGCTCCATGAAATGGGCGTCGGCGTGATCCTGCATTGTTTTCAATACGGCCTTCGGGAACCGTCGGAAGTACTGGCTCAGTATTGCAACCGCGTATATTACTACCCGCGCGACCGGTCGCTGAAAGCGCAGTTTTCCGTCGATCCGTTCAACGTGCGGTCCCGGGATCACAAGGACGTATTAAAAAATCTGCTTAAAGACCACTACCCTATCCTCTTTGAAGGGTTACATTGTTGCGGTCTTATCGGCAATAAAAACCTGAAAGGCCGGTTCAAAGCCATAAGAATGCATAATGTGGAATGGCGGTATTACCGGAACCTCTCCAAACTCGAAGGGCATTTTTTTAAGAAGGCTTACTTCAAAATAGAAAGCAGAAAATTTTTACGATATGAGAAAAAAGTCGTCCGCCATGCCGACGCTTTATTTGCTATTTCTCATAAAGATTTTCAGTACTTCTCGCGGTCCGAAAAGCGCTGCGTATATGTTCCGCCTTTTCATCCCAATGAACGGGTGGAAATCCAGCAAAAAATAAGCGATTACGCGCTTTTCCAAGGTAAACTGAGCGTCGTGGACAATGAATTGGCAGCCATTTACCTGATTGAGAAAGTGCTGGACGATATGGAAATTCCTTTTGTAGTAGCCGGCGCCGCTCCTACTCAGCGTCTTTTGGACGCCGCTAAAAAGTATCCGTACGTTAAGATTGTCGCCGACCCTTCGGAAAAAGAAATGAACGCGCTCATCAGCGGCGCGCAGCTCAACCTGGTCGTTTCCTTTCAACAGGCGGGTATGAAATTAAAATTATTGAACGCGTTGTTCAAGGGTAAATTTTGTATCGTCAATCCCGTTGCGGTCGCCGATACGGGTCTAAAATCGCTATGTATTGTCGCCCGCACTCCCAAAGAAATGAAAGAAGCGGTAGAGAGCGCGATGAATCTTCAATTCTCCGATCATTTGATTAAATTGAGAAAAGAGATCCTTGAGATGGCGTTTTCCAATAAAATTAACGCCGCCGTTATGGCCGAGGTTTTGGGATTTATTTAATCTTTGATTGACAATAACGGATTGAGCGACCCTAAAAGAAGTTAAAATCATTCCGAAAGAGCTGACTGTTATATAGCTGATAGCTGATTTTAATAATAATTTATGATTTCAATTTAAACTGAAAGTTTTGAAATTTGTTAGGATACTAAACTTCCGATCCGATGAACGAAAGAATTAAAAACGAGCGCATAGAAGTACTTTCTAAAAATTGGTACGTGCTGAATAAAGTGACGTACGATTTTCAGAAAAGTAACGGAACCTGGCAAAGTCAAACCCGCGAAGCCTACGACCGCGGCAACGGCGCTGCAATTCTTTTATACGACCCGTCGCGCAAGACCGTCGTTTTGACCAAACAATTCAGAATGCCGACTTACCTGAATGGCAATTCATCCGGCATGATGATTGAAGCCTGCGCCGGACTACTGGACGCCGACAATCCGGAAGACTGCATCCGGCGGGAAACGGAAGAAGAAACGGGCTATAAAATCACGGAAGTAAAAAAAGTATTTGAGAGCTATATGTCGCCCGGTTCAGTCACCGAAAAATTGTATTTATTTGTAGGGGCCTATAGTCCGGACATGAAAATTGACGACGGCGGCGGACTCGAGCAGGAACAGGAAGATATAGAAGTTCTGGAACTGCCTTTTTCAAAAGCGCTGGCGATGATGCAGTCCGGCGAAATTTGCGATTCCAAAACCATTATGTTGCTGCAATACGCTCAAATATACAGGTTAGTAGATTGAGCGACTGCTTGCGACTGTTTTCTTTATTTAACTTAAACCTTCAACTTAATGGATTCTTCTATAAATACGGCGCTTCCGCTTCAACTTTTATTGAAAGACCGCTCTTTGGAACCCTCGCTGAAAACCATTGCTGAAAAGGTTTACACAGGCGAACGAATCAGCGTTAGCGAAGGCCAAACGCTGTTTGAAAAAGGCGAGCTTTCCTATCTGGGGATCTTGGCCAACTTCATCCGCGAAAAAAAACACGGCGACCAAACTTTTTTTAACCGGAACTTTCACATTGAGCCGACCAATCTTTGCCTTTACACCTGTTCTTTTTGTTCTTACTCCCGCCTGATTAAACAACGGAGCGAAGGGTGGGAATACACGATGGATCAGATGCTTGATATTGTAAAAAAATACGACGGACAGCCGGTGACGGAAGTGCATATTGTCGGCGGCGTGCTGCCGCAATATGATCTGAAATTTTATACGGAACTGTTCCGGCAGATCAAAAAGCATCGCCCGGAACTGCACGTCAAAGCGCTAACTCCGGTCGAATATCATTATATTTTTAAGAAAGCTAAAGTAAGTTACGAAGAGGGCATGCGTCAGATCAAGGAATCGGGCGTGGACTCGATGCCGGGCGGCGGCGCGGAGATTTTTCACCCGGAGATCAGGGATCAGATCGCCGGAGGAAAATGCTCGGGCGAAGAATGGCTGCGAATCCACGAAGTCTGGCATGAATTGGGGATGCGCTCCAACGCGACCATGCTATACGGGCATATTGAAAAATACGAACACCGGATCGACCACTTGGAAAAACTAAGGCAGTTGCAGGATAAAACCGGCGGCTTTCAAACGTTTATCCCTTTAAAATTCAGAAATAAAGACAATCAGATGTCGCATATTGCAGAATCCACGACCATCGAGGACCTACGCAATTACGCCATTTCCCGGATTTATCTCGATAATTTCGACCATATTAAAGCCTACTGGCCGATGATCGGCAGAACGACCGCGCAGATTGCCCTCGCTTTTGGCGTCGACGACCTTGACGGCACCATCGACGACTCTACTAAAATTTATTCCATGGCCGGTTCGGAAGAACAACATCCGGCGCTTAGCACCAAGGACCTGGTCGATATGATCCGGCGCGTAGGCCGGCGACCGATCGAGCGGGATACTTTGTACAACGTAGTGAACGATTATACGGACGTCGTCTTTGAAGAGGACGCCGCTTTCAAAGGCTATTTCGAGTTGCCGGTTCTTAACTGATTTTACGACGTTTACTTCCGGCTAAAATCCGTTAATTAAAAGAACAGGATAAATGCCTTTTTGATTTTATACAATTTGTTGAGATTGGATTATTTGAAATTTCATAACTGATAATTCATAACTCATAACTAATTCGACTAATGGGTTAAAAACTGCAAAAGCGGTTAAACATCGGGCCACATTTGGCGGATATTCAACTATAAACCAAGATAAATACGGTGTTTTTGAGAAGCCTTTTAGTTCAACTTTATCCAAAATTGAGCACAACTGAGCGGACGGTTATACCTGACTCACACCTGACTCAGATATACATCAGGTACGGCTTATGTACGGCTTATGTACGGCTTATATGCGACTCAAGGGTTGACGAATAACGGATGGTTATTCAGGAGGAAAGGGCGTCCGGGTCGGGATTTACGGGATGACAGGGACTATGCTGTCGTTGTATCCGCTTCCGATTTTTGGGTCTATCGTCCCGGACCCCTTTTTGGATTTTTTCAACCCATTATCCGCATAACTATTTAATTATGACCATTTATATCATCCGGCACGGCGAAACGGACTACAATAAACGGAATATGGTGCAGGGGAAAATTGATACCCTGCTGAACCGAACGGGTTGGGAACAGGGAAAACTGTTTCATGAATACCACAAAAATATTGATTTCGACCTGATTTTAACCTCATCGCTGCGTCGGACCCACCAAACCGTCGATCCCTTTATCCGCAGAAACCGCGACCGCTGGGTGCAGATGGACGCGCTCGACGAAATTAGCTGGGGGGCCCACGAGGGACAGGCTTACGCTCCGGCCCTGCAAAGCGCTTATGAAAATATGATGCAAGGATGGGAAAGCGAAAATTATCACACGAAAATTGAAGGCGGCGAAAGCGCCCATGAACTGGCGGAGCGCGTGCAGACCGTCGTCGATTACCTTCGGGCGTCGACTGCTAAAAATGTTTTGGTCTGTACGCACGGCAGAACGTTGCTCTGCCTGATTACCCTGCTGAAAGGGGAACCTCTGAAAAACATGAATCTTTATAAACACCAAAATACGGGCCTGTACGTCGTTCACCGCTTGAACGGAGAGTTTATTTTCGAGGTCGAAAACGACGCACGGCATTTGAATAAATAGTTATTAGCTAACTGCTTAAATATGAAAAAGTTAAAAGTCGTCGCGGTCAGTTATTTAAATACTAAACCGTTATTGTATGGCATCCTGCAAAGCGCGATTCAGCATAAAATAGAACTTTCGCTGGAAATCCCTTCCGTTTGCGCGGCCAAATTAAAATCCGGCGAAGCGGATATGGGGCTTGTCCCGGTGGCAATTATCCCGGAATTAGAGACGCCCCACATTATTTCTGAATATTGCATCGGCGCGGTCGGAAAAGTGGCCACCGTCTGTATTTTTAGTAATTGCCCCATTGAGCAGATCCGGCGGCTTTATCTCGACGAGGATTCCCGGACTTCAGTAGCGCTGACTAAATTGCTGTTAAAAAAATACTGGAAACTTGCGCCGACCCTGATTCTGTCTTCCGATATTCCATTTGACCGGCTGGATCAACACAGCGCCGCGCTGGCCATTGGGGATAAAACCATGGGTTTGCACGCGCAATTTCCTTATGTTTACGATCTTGGCGAGGAGTGGATGCGGTTCACGGGTCTGCCTTTTGTTTTCGCCGCCTGGGTCAGCAATATAGAATTGCCGCCCGCTTTTGTCAAACCCTTCAACAAAGCGCTGGAAGCGGGGATCGCGCATATCCCGCAACTAACTTATTTGCTGCCTACCCCCGCCGCCGGATTTGACCTGAAAGAGTATTTTACGCACTGTATCAGCTACCAACTCGACGAGGCCAAAAAGGCCGGGCTGGAGTTGTTTTTGGAAAGCATCAGTCCAAAGCTGGAACTGGCGTATTCGTAATTGCGGCTTCGCCGCCACATATAGTTTAGCGTCTTCGTTAGCGTCAAAAGCGCTTAAAATCATTTAAAAAATTATTGGGGTCGCTAAAAATCTTCGAACTCGCGTTAATTTAAGTTTTATGAACGCTCCTCTATCGTTAATTTTAGAAAAATTGGCGCCTTATAAGGCCCGGTTGGTCGCCGTCTCCAAAACGAAACCGAATGAGGCGATTCTTGAACTCTACGAGCAGGGGCAGCGGATTTTTGGAGAGAATTACGTGCAGGAACTGGTTCCTAAACAGGAAACGCTGCCGTCTGATATTGAGTGGCATTTTATTGGCCGCCTCCAGTCCAACAAAGTAAAATATATCGCCCCGTTCGTTAGCCTGATTCACGGAGTCGACAGTCTGAGCGTTTTGCAGGAAATGAACCGGTATGGTAAAAAAAACAACCGCATGATCGACGGACTGCTTCAATTTTTTATCGCGCGGGAAGAAACCAAGTTTGGCCTGGAATACGGGGAGGCGGAAGCGCTGTTGTCTTCAGACGCCTACCGGGAACTGACCCACGCCCGTATTTGCGGCGTCATGGGTATGGCGACTTTTACGGACGATAAAGCGCAGGTTAGGAAAGAATTTCAAGCTTTAAAACAGATATTCGACGACCTAAAAGCCCGATTTTTCAACGACCGTCCCGAATTTATAGAAATATCCATGGGCATGTCCGGCGATTACGAGATTGCGTTGGAAGAAGGGGCCACGATGGTTAGGATCGGCAGTTTATTATTTGGAAATAGAATTTAAAAAATAGACAGAGACGCGATTTATCGCGTCTGATTTCGCCAAAATTTCCCGCTAACGCGGGAAGACACCACTTCTCCCATTCGCTCCATGTCGCCGACAGGCGATCAGTCAGCTTCCCTGCCTCCTTCTCCGCCTGCAGCTCCATTTTACTCAATTCCTTTCTTTTCTTTTTTTCTTTAGCTCAAGGTTCAAGTCGAACGGCTGATCTTAAACTATAGGGAGTAAGCAACCCGGAATCCCAAATAATTGAGCCGGTACGACGGCGTGTAGCTGAGTCGGCCCGAGACGCGGCAGCGCCCTGCGTTGAAGCCCCAACTGCCGCCGCGAATCACGCGGTACGTACCCTTCACTGCGCCTGTTGGATTACTGACAGCAGCGCTGATAGCACTGCCGGCGTAACTGCCATACCAATCAGCGCACCATTCCCACACATTGCCCGACATATCATAAATGCCCAGTTCGTTTGCATTCATAGTACCGACCGGATGGGTATTATCTCCATCATTTTTCCAATACCACGCTACTTCGCCAATATTATTGCCGCCGCTATAGATAAAGTCCTTTGATTTTTTACCCCCGCGCGCCGCATACTCCCACTCCGCCTCCGTCGGCAAACGGAACGCCTCTCCCGTCTCCTTTTTCAGCCAGCCGCAATAAGCGACGGCATCGTCCCAACTGACGTGAATAACCGGGTGATTGTTTTCCGCCGCCGGACGCAAAACGCCCGTTACGCCGTGTTTCCAAAAAACGCCGCTCTTTAATTTCCAAGCTTTTCCATCCCTAAAATAGCTGCCGTTTTCGCGTTCCGCCGTCGTTTTATAGGCCGCCCCCTCAACGAATTTTGCAAACTGCTCCACGGTGACCGGGTATTTGCCGATCCGGAAGTCGTCGATTATAACGGGATGCGGGTGTTCGTCCGCTTCCGCCTCTTTATTCTCGCTCCCCATTTGAAAAGAGCCGCCCGCCACGAAAATCATTTCCGGCGCAAGCAGCCGTTCGAGTTTTATCTTTTCCGCCGCCGCCTGCGCCAGTCTTTTCCGCGCCTGTTCCGCTTCGGTTTGCGCTGAACGTTCGCGCGCTATTCTTTCAACCGACGCTTTTTCCTCCTGCTCTTCCGCTTGCTCTATCAAATCCAGCTCGGCGCCAGCATCGGCTGAATGTTTCCCGACGCCTTCGTATTGATCCAGGTATTTTATGTAACCGGACAAGGTGTGCCGATTTTTTGCTTCCCGCCAAGCCTCCTCCTCTTCCAGCTCGTCGAGTTTCGGGCCCACCATTTTTATATACCGGCCTTTCGGATATTTTCTGCGGTAAGCCAGAAATCCCGCTTTGGCATTCCGGCGCAAAGCGCTTTCCCAGTCGTCTGTATCCGTTTGTTTTTTCAAAAAAACAAACTGTCCGCCCTGGTGCCCCGAACCCTGTAGCGCGCTGAGTTCGGCCAGTTGATCGTAATTGTGCCGGACGTTGATGGCTACCCTGTTGGCAAAAATCTCAATATTAATCGCTTCTTCTTCATTTTGGCGCAATTGCGCCAGAATTTCCGCGGCAAACGGACTGTTTTCGCCCGCTTTGCCGTCGCTCACCAAGCCGCCGCCTGAAACGAACACATGGCGCGACGGCTTTTGAATCCAGTCTTTAAAAGCGCCTGCCGCCTCTTTAGTCGGAACGCGCGCCAGCAGCGAACCGGAAAAGCAGCTATCCGAAATCAGTAGAACGTGTCGGGCTTTGATGAATTGAATGATATCGCGGACTTCCGCATTCGAGACCCAGCTATGCGGCTTATCCTCTTTTCCGTCCACCGAAATCCAAAAACCGCGTTCCCCGTCCATGTGCCCGTGACCCGAGTAGTAAACCAGCAAGCGATCGTCCGGCTGCATTTTATAGCGCAGGGCGTTGAGTTCGTCGATTATATTTTCGCGGGTAGCTTCCGCGTCGCACAACAGCCGGATATCTTCGCGCTCAAAATAATAGCTTTCTGCCAGGACATCGGCGAGGTCTTCGACGTCCTTTCGGGCATTGCGCAGTTTTTTGAAGTGTTGATAATTATTGACGGCAATCCCCAACAGGTAGTTTTTGCCTTTTTGAAGGTCTTCCCGGTCGGTAGAAGTGAGGCTTCCAGCAGGCATTTTTTAAAGGGGGTTAAGCGGTTGATTAAAAAATCAAAAATAGGCATTATTTTTAACGCATAGGAAAGATTTGCGCGTTATTAACCAATGAGTTTACAAATAAACCCGCGCCAAACAAACCTCTTTCCCCGATCCGGCAATTTGGAGCCGGTAAGCGAAATAGTCCGCATCCGGCTGAAAGGAGATCATCACTTCATCCCTTAGAAGCGTTTCGCCGAGATAATTCACGACCAAAGCGCGCGGCGATTTTTGCGTTTCCGCGTCATAATGCGCCATGATCCATTCCACGTATTTCACGTTGTTTGTATGGCCTGCCAGGTCGAGGTCGTCTGAAACAACTACATGCGTCAGCGCAGGTTTCGCGTCGGACGACGGAAGAAGTTTTTCAGGCGCGCCGGAAGGCGACAAAATATTCATTAAAGGAATACCCGTAGTTTTTAAGCGCGCGGGCTTACGCGTTTCGACGTTGACGGGAACCCAGATCGTATAAGCCGAAGCGATGATAGCGCCGGACGGTTCATGGAAAGTAAAATGCCGGTGCGAGAAAGGCTCCATTTCGCTGACCCAGGTGCGCAGCGCTATTTTCTCTTTCCAGGCCGGGTAGCGGTCCACTTTTATCCTTAACCGGCTAAGCGCCCAGAACAGGCCTTTTTCCTGCATGTCCGCGTATCCCAACTTTCTAAAATCAGCATGATTATTTGCGATCTCCTGGAGCAGGCTACAAAGCGTTGTAATGCGAACCGCTCCTTGCTCGTCTGCCTGGGACTTTTGAAAAGTAAAGGATTCCTCCCATACGCCGTTTGATTCCATGATATTTTAGCTGACAGCTGTCAGCTGTCAGCTGTCAGCCGGTATATAACAAGTAATTGATTCTTAATAAATTATGAAATTAATACGGCGATAAGCGATAAAAGATGAACGGGCTATCAGCCAAAACCGTATAGCCTGTTCAATATTTGAAAATAAAGTATTTTAACTAAGTAGCTGTTAGCTATTAGCTATTAGCCGTTAGCTATTAGCCGTTAGCTATTAGCTAAGCAACTGCTTCTTTACTGTTTACTTCAAATTTCAGACCTTTTCCTGAAACGCCGACCACTACGGAATCTCCTTTTTTGAACTTGCCGGACAGGATTTGTTTGGACAGTTCGTTGACCAATTCCTTTTGCAACGTTCTTTTCAGCGGGCGCGCGCCGTACTGCGGGTCATATCCGATGTTGGCGAGGTAATCCAGCGCTTCGTCGGTCGGGAACAAATATAAGTCCTGTTTTTTCAGTATGCCGTTCAAATCTTTCAACAAGAGGTTTAAAATACTGCGGACTTCAGTAGTGGAAAGCGGCAGGAACATGATGATTTCGTCGATCCGGTTCAAAAATTCCGGGCGCATTCGTTCTTTCAACATTTCCATCACCTCTATTTTGGTCGTATCGATGATATCCTGGCGTTTTTTTTCGCCGAGCGCAGCCAAGTCTTCAAAGTTTTCCAGTATCCTTTCCGATCCCATATTTGAGGTCATAATGATAATGGTATTTTTAAAATTTGCCACGCGGCCTTTATTATCCGTCAGCCGGCCGTCGTCCAGCACCTGCAATAAAATATTGAAGGTATCCGGGTGCGCTTTTTCGATCTCGTCCAGCAGAATGATCTGGTATGGTCGTCTGCGGACGGCTTCGGTCAACTGGCCTCCTTCTTCATAACCCACATAACCCGGAGGAGCGCCCACGAGTCTGGAAACGTTGTGTTTTTCCTGGTATTCGCTCATATCGATCCGGGTCATGGCGTGCTCGTCGTCAAAAAGCACAAAAGCGAGCGCCTTAGCTAATTCGGTTTTACCTACGCCTGTCGGGCCTAAGAAAATAAAAGAACCGATGGGCTTATCGGCGTCCTGCAACCCGGCGCGACTCCGGCGGACGGCGTCGGAAACCGCTTCGATCGCTTCATGCTGACCAATGACGCGCTCGCCGATCTCTTCTTCCAGCTTCAGGAGTTTTTCTTTTTCGCTTTGCAGCATCCGGGCAACGGGGATTCCCGTCCAGCGGGCGACCACTTCGGCAATATCGTCAGAGTTGACCTCTTCTTTAGTCATCCGGCTATTCGCGGAGATCTCGCGGAGTTTTTCTTCCGCCACGTGCAGGATGGCTTCCTGCTCTTTTATTTTTCCGTACCGGATGGTGGCGACCAGTTCGTAATTACTGTCCCGTTCCGCTTTTTGGGCCTGCAGCTCCAGTTCTTCGATTTTCTGCTTGCAATTCTGAATAGCGTCCACGATCTCGCGCTCAGTTTCCCATTTTCCTTTTACTTCATGGAGTTGTTCCTGCAAATTAGCGATCTGCTCGCTCAGGATCGCTAGTTTCTTTTCGTCCTTTTCGCGTTTGATCGCCTCGCGCTCGATTTCCAACTGCCGGACTTTTCTGTCCAGCTCGTCGATTTCTTCCGGCACGCTGTCCAGTTCGAGGCGCAGTTTGGCGCCCGCTTCGTCGATCAGGTCGATCGCTTTGTCGGGTAGCTGCCGGTCGCTGATGTAGCGGTGCGAAAGTTCCGCCGCTGAAACCAGCGCTTCGTCCAGTATTTTTACCTTATGGTAGTTCTCGTATTTTTCTTTTAATCCCCGCAGGATGGAAACCGTGTCTTCCACGCTCGGTTCGTCCACAAAAACGGTTTGAAAACGGCGCGCTAAAGCTTTATCGTTCTCAAAATATTTCTGGTATTCATCGAGGGTAGTCGCGCCAATGGTTCTTAACTCGCCGCGCGCCAGGGCGGGCTTTAAAATGTTGGCCGCGTCCATTGCGCCCTGTCCGCCTCCGGCACCGATGAGGGTATGGATTTCGTCAATGAACAAAATGATCTCTCCTTCCGATTCGGAGACTTCTTTGACGACTGCTTTTAACCTTTCTTCAAATTCGCCTTTATATTTAGCGCCCGCAATGAGGGCAGCCATATCAAGCGTAAAAATTTGTTTGGTTTTCAGGCTTTCCGGCACGTCGCCCCGGACAATGCGCCAGGCGATGCCTTCAACGATCGCCGTTTTACCGACGCCGGCCTCGCCAATGATGATCGGGTTATTTTTTTGTCTTCTCGAAAGAATATGCAGCACCCGGCGGATTTCCTCATCGCGGCCAATGATCGGGTCTAATTTTCCTGCTTCGGCGCGCTCGGTCAGGTTAATCGCGTACTTCTGTAAACTCTGATATTGATTTTCTTGCCCCGGATCGGTGACTTTTTTCCCTTTCCGGAGTTCTTCGATGGCTTTTTTCAACCCTTCCTCCGTCGCGCCCGCCTGGCGTAATGTTTTGGCCATTTTATCGTTCCCGTAAAGAACTCCCAGCAATAATAATTCTACCGGGATATATTCGTCGCCCATTTCCTTAGCCAGCGCGCGGGCTTTAGCGAGCGCTTTATTAGCGTCCGCGCTTAAAAATTGCTTATCGACGTCGCCTTGTATTTTCGGGTAAGAAGCGATTAGTTTATCCAGTTCCGTTTCCAAGGAAGGTAAATTAACGCCCATTTTTTTCAGCAAAAAACCGGCCACTGAATCGCTTTCCGCCAGCAGCGCTTTCATTAAATGAGCGGAGTCAACCATCTGTTGTTGATTCGCGCCGGCCAATTGCTGCGCTTTCACGATGGTTTCCTGGGATTTTATGGTGAAATTTTCGTAGGTCATATATATTGAAGTTGCTTATTGTAAATAAAATGGCTCTATTAGAGCTTCCGCTCTACTTATTCAAATCCTTGTCCAAAGGGAAGAACCGGAAAATACGTCGTTTGTTGTTATAACTATCAGAAATTTCGACAGTCGATTATAAATTAAACTGCCTTTTTGACTTATTTACTTAAACAAATTACCGGTTTTTGTTTTTTATTTATATAGTTTTTCATAAGAGTAACAAACGGTAGCCTGTCCAAATTTTATTGTAATATTGCAGGCCCGCTTTTATTCAAAACCTACACTAAATTTACTAATTCTCCTATTTAATTATTATATATGAAGTATACTTGCCTTTTACTTGCAGTTCTTTTTCTTTTTTCCTGTAACAATCCATCCGCTCCTCCGGATACCAACGACCGCCATTCTGCGGATTCCGCTTCCGTCCAAATCGCGGCTGCGGCGCCTCCCGCCGCTCCTGCGGCGCTGGAACCATTTTCTGTCGTCTTTCATTATAAAGCCGGCTTTTTAATAGGCGGCAAATCCATTGGCAAACCCGGAGAGGACGCCACAACCGTGATTGCCGATTCTATGCGGGCCTATATTAATCGCGGCGGTTCTATTCCAGACGATCTGACCTGCCAGTTTATTGATGACCCGGCCACCGGCGCGCCGCTCATAGGCGTTCGTCGCTCGGCACAGGACGCCGTTCAGGAAGCGCTCGCCAAAGCAAAGACAAATGCCGCTCCCGCTTTCAGCGTTATGCTGGATAAAAAAGGCGTGCATATCAACGGGACTTTGGTTAATTCCGCCTCTGACGATCTGACCCCGGTTATCATCGATTCTATGAAAGCGTTCGTAAAACGCGGCGGGAAAATACCAAATTCGGTAGGGAATATTTTCACCTACCATTCTAAAGACGCCGAAGGCATGTACCACAACGAAGTCAAATCTTTTATCCGCGACGCCCTTGATTCTTTGAAAATAAAATAAGCGCTTTTAAGAAACCTATACCGCTTGAAAAAATCCATCTCCAAATTTTTTATATGGGCCTGCTGCTTATCGCCTTCTATGGCGCTTGCCCAGGGCAATTATGAAATTCAGGTATATGGCGCCGAATTAGTGGCGCCGAAAAGCACCATGGTGGAACTGCATTCCAACTACACGTTCAACGGCGCCCCGGCCATAGTGAACGGCGTATTTTCGGATAACCACTCCTTCCATGAAACCGTGGAAATCACGCATGGTTTTTCGCCCTGGCTGGAAGTTGGTTTTTACCTGTTCAACGCGCTGGGCGCCACGCCCGGCGCGCAGTATGTTGGTTCCCATATCCGTCCCAGGGTATCCTTACCGGAAACTATGCATTTTCCAGTCGGTTTAAGTTTATCGCTGGAAGCCGGCTGGCAAAAAACAACTTTTAGCGACGACTACTGGACGCTGGAGATCCGGCCAATTATCGATAAGAAATGGAATAAATGGTATGTTTCCTTCAATCCTGTTTTTGACCGGTCATTCCGCGGGCTGAATGCCGGTAGAGGATTGATCTTCTCTCCTAATTTTAAAGCTTCTTATGATTTGACGGAAAAATTTGCTCCCGGCGTTGAGTACTATGGCTCTGTCGGGCCGCTAAATCATATAGATCCGTATAGCGATCAAAATCACCAGCTTTTTCTCAGCCTGGACCTCAACGTTTTAAAAGATTGGGAATTTAATGCGGGTGTTGGATACTTCTTTGTTCCCGACAGGGGCGCTATAATCATTAAAACTATTGTTGGAAAAAGGTTTTAAATGGCCGCCTGCCTACATTTTGCCTTTTTTCAATTATATAAGCGCTAAATAAAGTAAAAAATATTTGTTTGTTACAAATAAAAGAATACTTTTAGCCCTATTTACAAGTTTTAACCAATTTTATTCGCATGATGAGGATATGGATACTAGCCCTGCTTGGAGTTCTTGCCTGGAGTTTTTTTTCTCGCGCTTATTTCGTCCGAAAGTTTTGCCCTACCTGTTCTGCGACGTTCCCCTCCGCTTTAACAGATACATTAGCTGAATTACCTAATTCACAACTTTCTCCTCTTCCCGAAGCGCCCTTAAACATTTCAACTGAAAGAATGGTGGAACAGGGGGAAACCTTTCGTTTTGACCAAATGAACTTCTCCGATACGTCCAGCGATTCTTCCAGCCAGGCGGGGGATTTCCATTTAAGTCCTCAATTTATCGTTTACGCCGATTCGCTGACCGCTTATTGCGCGCAGTTTCCCGCGGCAAAAATTACGTTAACGGGATATACCAATATAGACGATCAACAAACGTCGAAAAATTTTGCAGCTCTTAACTGGCTTAATACTGTTAAGGGTTATTTAACTGCAAAAGGACTGGATGAAAACCGGATAACCGTCGTTTCGAAATTAATCAAAGAAGGGCGAATTTCTGACGCGACCGGCAAAGCCGTAAAAAAACGCCTTCAGGTGACCATACAACGCGCGGGTTAAAACCGCGAAAGAGATTGCAGGCCTGGTAATTTTTACTATACCTGTCCATTATTTTTGGAACAATATAATTTCACTTTTAAATTTATTATTATGAGTAACCTGTTTGCCGGATTTGGAACGGCTGAGACCTTGATTTACATTTTATTCTGTATTATTGCCGGACTGGTTGGATACCTGATTGCAGATCATTATTTTAGTAAAAAAAATAAAGCGCTCGAAGCGGACTTTTCAGCCCAAAAAATGGAGCTGGATACTGTGAAGATTCAGAACGAGACGCTGGCTAAGCAAATTAAATTGGCTACTCCGGAAGCCGAAGTGAACGACCTCCGCAACCGCTTAAAAAGCGCATTGGATGATAAGATAAAATCGGACGGGGCTTATGCTTCCCAAACAGACGGCGCTGAAAAATTGAAGGCTCAATTGAGCGCCTTAATGAATGAACGAGATCAGTTGAAAGCGGACGTTCATGCAAACACGTCCATGAGCGAGGGCCAGATAGCTGAAGTTCAGGATACGCTGAATAAAACCAAAGATAAAATAACGGAAATTGCCGCTGAAAATGACTCTTTAAGAAAAGAACTGGACGCCTATAAAAATGCAGGTATTCAAATCCCAAACCTGGCTCCCGTAAAAACGGATCACCCTGCCGCAGAAACGCCTTCTACAGATATAACCGTTGAGCCCCATCCCGAACTTCCAGGCTCTAGCCAGACCGCTCCTTCCAAAGAAACGCCCGACAGCGAACCGCTTAAAACGCCGTATGGGGCTTTCGACGTAAATAAGGAACCCGCCCTTAGCGCTATTGTTTCCGGTAATGGCCAAAGCGCCTCGGCGTCTGAAATAACGGCAGACGGCGCAACTATATCCGGAGCAGTTGCAGAGACCCCCAAAATGACCGCGCCAGTCCATCCGGCGCCGGACGCTACCATTCCTCCTTCTGAAACTGCGAGCATACAGCCTGATATTTTGCAAACTCCTTACGGCGCCTTCCCCGTGCATCAGGAGCCAAATCCTGCTAACGGAGCCGTCGCGCCTGAAATTTCGACGACCAAAACAGCGACGATTTCTTCAGACGTCCCCGTTCATAAGGAACAAAGCCCGGAAGTTATATCTACAGATTCGAACACCCATATCGACGGTATTGCGGCTGTAAAAACTGAAACGCTCCCGGAAGCCGGTCCAAGTCATGAAGTTCACCCTCTTTCGATTCCGGATTCAAACGCGAGTACCTCCGGAAGCGCCGACCATCATGAGGAATTTCACGGCGCAGAAGCAGCCGCTCCTGCTACAGCGCTTCCACCTGTGCATCCTGAAATTCAAGCGGTTCCTTCCGGCGACCAAACTTTGCATACTGATTCAAGCGATTCGGGCGCGCATAAAATACTGCCTGTTTCGGCTCCTGAAATTTCTGCCGCAACGATAGAAACCCCTCCGGCTGCATTTTTGCCCGTAGAACATCCGTCTGGAAAAGTAGAATCGGAGTCCGCGACCATCATTCCGACCCATGACGCCGTTCATCCGGAAGCTTCTTCGCCAGACGATAGTATGAAAACGCCTTATGGAAATGTTCCATTGAATGGGTTTGACGTTGAAAACACGTCCAATCCGCCGGTTGAAACTGAACCGCATACCCGCGATTTGGACATTATCCCCGCTACTCCTATACCGACGCTTTTCCAACCTGCCGAACCCGTACATTCCGATCAGGCTCAACATACTCAACCGGATTACAGCCATACAGACGATTTGAAAAGAATTGAGGGAATAAGCGCCGAAGCTGAAGAAGCGCTAAAAAAGGCGGGTATCCATCATTGGCGCGAGCTTTCGGTTGTCTCTGTTGCCCGTTTGAAAGCAATCTTATCCGACGGAGACGTCTCTTTAAAAAATAACGATCCGACCTACTGGCCTGAACAGGCGATTTATCTCGCCAACGGAGAATACGATAAGTTTGAAAATTTAAAGCAATATCTTACGGGTAGAAACGACGTCCGTTCATGATTTTCAACCGTTTCTATGAAAGCCCTGTTATGTAAAGCGTTTGGACCGCCCGAACAATTGAACGTTGAAGAGATTCCTGATTTAAAAGCGTCGCCGGGTAAGATCGTAGTTACCGTAAAAGCCTGTAGCGTTAATTTCCCCGACGCGCTGATGATCCAAAATCTCTACCAGTTTAAACCTGCGCTACCG
>JBBRMZ010000060.1:0-23282 GCA_038230555.1 Chitinophagales bacterium | reverse complement strand
TTCACATACCAGTCCTTTGCCACTTCGGGTTCGTCTTTCCGGTTTTCAAAACCCGGCGCGCCGTTAGGCCATAAATGTATTTGGGGATGCGTATCTTGCGCGTAAATGGCGAAAGATTGCGAACAACATAAAAAGATTGCTAAGCTACGGATGGAATAAAGCATGGGGTTAACAGATATTTTGGTCAACGAGGTTTGTGTGTATATATTATAGCTTGCCAAAGGTATGAAAGTATTGATGCAATATTTTATAAATTAAAAAGCCTTCGCCGGATCCCAACAGTCCGGCGGAGGCTTTACGATGAATGGTTTAGCTGAAACGAGGATGTATGAAGCGGTCTTTAATCTACGTTGTCGTGTAAGTAGGCGTTATTGTTTGTTCTGATCTCGTCTTCTTCGATGCTCCACTTTGACATGGCCTGTTCTGAGGAATGGGGGGTATGATCCAGTTTGACGCCTCTGCGCATATAGGCGGGTTCGTTCTCCATCTCGATGATGGTTTGCGGATTATTGAGTTTCATGTTGTTGACGTTGAGCCGCAATCTTTCCCGACGCTGCACGTCCTGCGCGACCCGTTTGCGCCGGTCTTCCTCAATCTTTTCTTTTTCTTCGCTTCTTACAAACGGTTCCTGCTGCGTGGGGCGGGATTTGGAAAAACGATTTGAATCAAATTCTATGGTATGCGGCGTTTCTGAATCCTCGAACCCCAGGTCGAAAAAAGAGCTTTTTTTGATATTTTCCGGGCGTTTAGGCTCGTCGTCGAGGGATATTTTAACGGGGCCTTCGCTTTGTTTTTGATGTTGCGTGGGCGTCAGGGTCCTGCTTTCAAAACCTGTGGCGATGACGGTGACGCTCAACTTATCGCCCAGCGTGTCGTCGTAGCAATTTCCCCAAATGAGGTTTGTGCCAAAACCTGCTTCGTCCTGCACAAATTCGGTGATCTCGAAGATCTCGTCCATCGTCACTTCTTTTGTGCCGGAAGTGATGTTGATCAGGATATGCTGCGCGCCCTGGATATTGTTTTCTTCGAGGAGCGGAGAACTTAACGCCAGATCGACGGCTTTCTTTGCGCGGTGTTCGCCTTCCGCCATGCCGATCCCCATGATCGCTACGCCGCTGCCCCGCATGACGGTGTTGACGTCCTCGAAATCGACGTTGACATAGCCGGGAACGGTGATGATCTCCGCAATCCCTTTAGCGGCTGTGGTTAATATATTATCCGCCTGGGCAAAAGCGCCGGAGATGGACAGGTTGCCGTATATCTGACGCAACTTGTCGTTGGAAATAATGATCAGCGTATCGACCTGCTTTTTCAGTTCTTCCAGTCCTTCGAAGCCTTGCTGCGTACGTTTTTTACCCTCAAAACTAAAGGGCAGCGTAACGATACCGACCGTCAGGATACCCATCTCCTGGGCGCATTTGGCGATGATCGGCGCGGCGCCCGTTCCGGTGCCGCCGCCCATGCCTGCCGTAATGAACAGCATTTTGGTTCCTTCCGAAAGATAATTTTTTACCTCGTCAATGGATTCAATGCAGGCTTGTTTCCCTTTTTGCGGCTGAGAGCCCGCGCCGAGGCCGTTAGAAACGCCGGGGCCCAGTTGTATTTTTACGGGAACCGGACTTAGTTCCATAGACTGTATGTCGGTATTACAAATCGCAAAATCCACTCCCACAATTCCCTGTTTGTACATGTGCGTTACCGCGTTCCCGCCGCCGCCGCCGACTCCGATCACTTTTATAATAGACTGTTCGTCTTTTTTAATATCAAACATCATATATCGTAAATTTAATAGATGATTTAAAAATTGTAAATGGTAAATGGTCAATGGTGAATTGTAAATGGTTGAATATTTTATCGTTCATCATTCATCATTTCTTTAAAACTCCTTGTCCGGCTCTGCTTCAAACCATTCTTTTGTCCGTTTGAACAGGTTTTCATACCATTTAGCGCTATGGCGGTCTTCAAAACTGACGCCGGCCATAGCGGCTACCGGTTCCGCCGTTTGAGCGCTAAGCGCTTCAGCGCGAAGCGTTTCAGCGCCTGGGGGGGTCTCCGCTATTTCTTTTTCCGCTTTGTAACGCGCCCGGATATCCTGTTCATGGACGCCTTTCAACAATAAACCGATCGCAGTCGAGTAAATAGGGCTGCAGACCTGTTCGTGATAACCGTGCGCGAGATGATCGATCGGCACCCCGATCCGCGTACTCATCCCGGTGTGGAACTCGCTTAATTTATCAAGATGGCGTAATAGAGCGCCCCCGCCGGTTAGCACGATCCCGCCAATCAGCCGGCGTTCGTAGCCGGAACGTTTAATTTCCCAAACCACGTAATCCAGAATTTCTTCCATCCGCGCCTGGATAATCCGCGCAAGGTTTTTCTCGGAGATTTCCTTATAATCCCTTCCTTTTAGACCGGGGATGGTAATGATCCGGTTATCAAACACTTCCTCCGACAGCGCGGCGCCAAATTTTACTTTCAGTTGCTCCGCCTGCTGATGCATCACGGTGCAACCTTCTTTAATATCGTTGGTGATCACGTTGCCGCCAAAAGGAATAACGGCGGTGTGGCGAATAACCCCTTCATGGAAGATTGTTATGTCCGTCGTTCCGCCGCCTATATCGACCAGCGCAATACCTGCTTCTTTTTCTTCTTCGCTCAGGACCGCGATGGCCGAGGCGATGGGTTCGAGCGTCATATCGGTCACTTTCAGCCCTGTGCGTTCCACGCATCGATGTATATTATTGGACGCCGAAATCTGCCCGGTGATAATATGGAAATTGGCTTCCAGCCGGACGCCCGACATTCCGATGGGGTCCGTCACGCCCTGCTCGTTGTCGACGGTATATTCCTGCGGAATAACGTGAAGAATTTTGTCCCCTGGCGGCAAAACCAGCTTATACATATCGTTGATCAGCTTGTCGATGTCGCGCTGGCTGATTTCCGTATGGTCGTTATCACGGGTCAGGATACCGCGGTGCTGAAGGCTTTTAATGTGCTGGCCTGCAATTCCGACATGCACCGCTTTGAATTTCGCTTTAGCCGCTCGTTCCGCAGAACTGATCGCCTCGGATATTGCGTTTACGGTCTTTTCAATATTCGTCACCACGCCGCGCATGACGCCGACCGAATCGACTTTGCCTACTCCAAGGATTTCCAGTTTGCCGTGTTCGTTTTTTCGTCCGGCGATAGCGCAGACTTTGGTCGTGCCAATATCCAACGCTACTACAATCTCGTTCAATGAATTTTTTGGTTCATTCATAACTAATGTTTTAAAATCAGCCCTTTTAAAAGCCGTGTGTATAATTACAGTGTTCCCATCCAATTAATAATAGCCAAAAAAACCCTTATTCCTCCTCCTCCATAACCTGGTCAATTTCTTCTACAAACAATTTGGCCTTCAAATTTCAAATTGACGGTTTCGTAAGTATTCCAACCCTCATAGGGGGACGCCTGATCATAAAAGACCCTTAACCGCGACAATTTATCTTCCAGCCGGTCCAGATTACCGAGTATAATTTTTTGATCGCCCAGGATAGGGATCAAAATAAATTCCCCAGCCGGATTAACATATATTTGCTGCACCATAGCGCTTAAAAATTCGTCCTGTAAAATGCGCTGCGTCAGGATAAACAGATCCTTAAGGGCATATTTCTTTTTGCTTAAAAAGTCCGAACTATACGGCGGAATCGCCCCGGTAGCCACGATCACGCGCGAAGAAAAATATTTAGAAGGCGGCGTTCTGAAGCCCGCCGTATCGAGGTAATAATTCAATCCGTTCTCGTCGATCACCCGTAATATCGGTTCTCTTTGTATAATATTGATATTCAACGCATTATTGGCGTCCATATATGCTTTTGCCTTTTTAATAAAAGGATCTTGTTGCAGCACGCGCTCTACTCTCGCCGCGTCGACCCGGTTCAACGGCATGTCCTTCAGGTTTTCCTCCAGTCCTCTTTTGACAATTGTCCTGACGTCCGCCTCTTTAATAAAATCATTACCTGATTGTAAATGTTGAATATGAACGATCACCTCTTTCACCCTGCTCATGCTCCTGTTAGTCGCCGCCGCCATGATCGTCAGGAGCAGTAGACCGGCGCCTGCTACCCAAAACATTTTCCCTTTATCGAACTTATACGTTAAACCAGACGACATTGTAAATTGTAAATTGTAAATTGTAAATTGTAAATTGTAAATTGTAAATTGTAAATTGTAAATTGTAAATTCTGGAAAATAAGAGACAAATTATTGTTTTTGCTACGCTATAGTTTTGAATAAAAACTCATCCAATACTTTTTCAAAAAATCTTTCGTATTGAACCCTGCTTCGTTATTCTGCTTTTCGTTATATTTTAATTTTGCTTCCGGTTCGTTTAACGTATCTTTTAGAAACTTTTCGCTTTCAGTTGATATAGTATATACCTCAATCCGGGAAGTTGTTTCATTTAACTTATCAGGAACAAATTCCGCGTAAGCTAACTTTTGTACAAAATGGTTGTTCATTCTAAATAAAGTCGATCCCCAGCTTCCTTTTTCGGCTCCGTAAAAAAGATCGTAAAATATATTCTGGTTTCCTTCCAAATTCTTTATATCAAATCCAAACTTCCCGGCGTCTTTAAAAATATTCTCGCCCGGATCAAACAGGAGTATTTGTTCGCTTCTTTTACCTACAATCGCAATATCGTCCAATCCGTCTTTATTCCAGTCCGTTATCCGGAATCCGTATTTTCCAATTTTATACCTGCCCGCTTCTTTCCATTGAGCGCCTGTTTTTTTTTGCAGGATCATTATCTTCCCCCGCGTCTTGTCGTCAATTGCGTACCTAAAATAATCGTTGTTTTCGGTCCACTCCGTTTCTTCCGCCGCCTCTTCCATTAGCTCTGCTTCTAATGAATCAATGACGTCCGTATCGCGAACCAAATTTATATAGGTTCGCTTAGGGATTAAAGTTTTTTTTCCCTCGCTTCCCGCCCCGAAAAGGGAGAAAAAACCTATAAGCGCCGCGCCGGTTAAAAGTTTTATCATTCTCTATGTGTAAAAACCCGCTGTAAAAATCCTGACTTTCTTGCTTCTTTACACTTTCCCGGAGAACATTTTTTTTATCTGTCCAACCAGCGTATCAATATCTCCCGCTCCCATTGTCATCAATACTTCTATTTTTTTATCCGACAACGCTTTCAAAACGTCTGGTTTAGCGATCAATTCTTTCCGCGAAGATTTCATTTTATCGAAAATGAGCTTCGAGGTAATTCCTTCCATCGGTTTTTCCCTCGCAGGATAAATGTCTAATAATAACACTTCGTCCGCCCGGTCCAATGCCTCCGCAAACCCTTCCTGAAAATCGCGCGTCCTTGAGAATAAATGCGGCTGAAAGATAACCGTTAGTTTTTTTCCCGGAAACAATCCCCTCGCCGCCTCGATGGCGCTTTTTAACTCTGTGGGATGATGCGCGTAATCGTCTATATAAACCAGGTTCTTTTTATTTATAATGAACTCAAACCTTCGTTTGATCCCCCTAAAACTTTCCAACCCTTTCTTAATTGCGTCGACGCCTACTCCGGCTCTCAAAACCGCCGCGCTTGCCGCCAGCGCATTTTCTATATTATGCCTACCGGGCGTCGCCATCCGGATATCTTTAATTTCAACTCCATCCGCGCTTAGGTCAAAAACATACCGGCCATCCGCTACCCGGATATTTTTCGCGTTGAATTCACCCTCCCCTATTCCAAAAGTATGGCGTTCAATTGTTCCCAAATTCCAGTCCTCCGGCCGCTTTTCTTCAAACCATACCGGCGACAGTTCCGGCAACTGCAAATCCGCTTTTTGAAAATATACGCCGCCAAGTTTTATTTTTCGTATAAATATACTAAAATTCTGAATAAACTCTTTTTCGTCGCCATAAATATCTAAATGATCGGGATCGACGGACATGATCGCTGCAATATCCGGTCTCAATTGTAAGAAACTACGGTCGTATTCGTCCGCTTCGATCACTGCCCAGTCGCTTTTCCCCTGCGCGAAATTACTGCCCAGGTCGACCGAGATACCCCCCAAAAAAGCTGTGCAGTCAACGCCTCCCGTCCTTAATAAATGAGCCGTCAGCGCGCTTGTCGTCGTTTTCCCGTGCGTTCCCGAAATCGCAATCGTTCTCATTCCCCGGCTAATAATTCCTAATACCTGCGAACGCTTCAACACTTCGTAATTATGAGCAAATAACCAGTTCAGTTCCGCGTGATCTTTCGGTATGGCCGGGGTAAAAACGGCTAGGTCAATATCTCTCGGAATATAATTGGCGTCGTCCTCGTAATGCACCTGCATACCCTCTGACGCCAGCGTTTTTGTTAGTTCCGTCTCCGTCCGGTCGTAACCGAACACTTCGACCCCACGACCAAGAAAATAGCGCGCCAAAGCGCTCATGCCGATACCGCCGATACCGACAAAATAAATTTTCCTGATCTCGTTTAACGCTTTCAATGGTAAATGGTAAATGGTAAATAGTAAATAGTAAATGGTAAATGGTAAATTGCACATTGCAAATTGTAAATTGTCAGCTATCAGTTAGCAGCCCGCCGCTTCCATCGCCGCCGCCGCGATTCTTTGCGCCGCGTCCGGCCTGCCCATTTTTTTTATATTATTTGCCAGAGACGCCCCCGTTACCTCGTTATCC
This sequence comes from Chitinophagales bacterium, assembly GCA_038230555.1. Classification (GTDB taxonomy): domain Bacteria; phylum Bacteroidota; class Bacteroidia; order Chitinophagales; family Saprospiraceae; genus JAAFJT01. The sequence goes on along the minus strand of JBBRMZ010000060.1, from coordinate 16,619 downwards.
AAAATTTCCAACGCCTTAATGATCATATTTTCCTTTGCCTCAGCATCCCGAACCAAAACCGCCGCCTGCCGGTTAACCAGCGCCATCGCGTTTTTTGTCTGATGATCCTCCGCTACATTTGGGGACGGAACCAAAATAGCCGGTTTGCCCCTTAGACACAATTCCGAAACCGTCAAAGCTCCCGCCCGCGCAATCACGACGTCCGCCACCGAGTAAGCAAGGTCCATCCGATCAATAAAAGCGCTCATTTTGACGTTATTTAAGTTAGCTGCTTTCAAAGGTCTGAATTGATCTTCGTATAATTTTCCGCATTGCCAAAGAACTTGAACGTCCGCCTTCCGGATTTCCAGAGCCGAAGCCGAAGCTTCCACCGCCTGATTAAGCGTCCGGGCGCCTAAACTCCCGCCCAATATTAAGATCGTTTTCTTTGTCCCATCCAAACCAAAATACGCGATTCCCTCCGACCGCCGCTGAACGGACGACCGTCCGTCCGTTTCGATCAAATCCTTTCGCACCGGATTTCCAGTTAGAATAATTTTATCTTTTGGAAAGAATGCTTCCATCCCCTCATAAGCGACGCATATTTTTTTAGCCCTTAGAGCCAGTATTTTATTTGTCATCCCAGCGTAGCTGTTTTGCTCCTGCAAAATTGTCGGAACCCCGTGTTTTGCCGAAGCCCTTAAAGCCGGACCGCTCGCGTATCCACCAAAACCAAGCGCCACGTCGGGCCGAAAACGCCGTATAATACCGTTTGCTTTCCAGATCGCAGCCAATGTTTTAAATGGAAATACCAAATTTTTCCAGCTTAACTTCCTTTGAAAACCGCTGATCGACAATCCCTCTATGGCGTATCCCGCTTTCGGGACCCGCTCCATTTCCATCTTCCCCAACGCCCCGATAAATAAAATTTCAGCGTTCGGATTCACCCGCATTAATTCATCCGCCACCGCAATGGCCGGAAAAATATGCCCTCCTGTTCCGCCGCCTGAAATAATAATCTTCATTCAATATGATTAAAATCATTCATCGTTCATCCTTCTTTAGAGTTCGTGTTTTGTCTGCTCGATAAATTTGCTGACGCTCAAAATAATTCCAAACGAAATACACGAAAACAATAACGAGGTCCCTCCCATACTCACCAACGGCATGGGCAAACCGGCGACCGGCACTAAATGGACTGAAACCGCCATGTTCGCCAAAGCCTGGATGGTCAATATGATGGCCAGACCGATGGCCATCATGGCTCCAAATGATTTTGAACTAATGGTCACCAAGCGAACCGTTCGCAAAAAAAGCAGCACAAACAGAAAAGTAATCGCCCCGCCGCCAATCAATCCGTATTCTTCAATAATAATACTGTATATATAATCCGTATAGCAAATTGGTAAAAAGTTACGCTGCGTGCTATTTCCAGGCCCCACCCCAAACCATCCGCCGTTGGAGATCGCTATTTTCGCCTGGTCCGTCTGCATCCGGTTGTGCTCGGTGTTTTCAATAAAGTCCTTGATCCTGAGCGTCCAGGTTTCCACCCGGATCGTATGCGGAAACGCTTTTCCGACCACGATCAATCCGGCAAAAACCACGACCGCGCAAAAAATCAGCAGCAGCAAATATTTAATATCGACCCTGCCAATGAACATCATCAAAAAACAAGTGGTAAAAATTACCAGCGACGTCGATAAATCCGCCGGCGCGATCAAAGCGCAAACAATGATGATCGGAACAATGATCGGAACAAAAGCGCTGTTAAAATCTTTTATAACGTCCTGTTTTGCTGAAATAGCCCGGGCTACGTAAAGAATAATAGCGATTTTAGCCATATCGGATGTTTGAAAAGACATCCCAATTCCCGGTATCACTAGCCATCTCCGCGCGTCGTTGATGCTCGGCCCGAATGCAAGCGTCAACATGAGCAAAGGAATCACAACCAGCAATAAATAAGGCGCCCATTTGCTATATCGCATATAGTGGATCAGGTAACAGGCGTAGGTCAGCCCCAACCCAAATCCCAGCAGTAACAATTGTTTGATCAGGTAAAATTCTGTATTACCCCCCTTTTCTTTAAACGCCAGCGTTCCGGTCGAACTATACACTGCCAAGACCGAAAATAGCGACAGTATCGCCACGATCATCCAGATCACCCTGTCCCCCCTTAATTCCGCATAAATTCTGTTCCCTATCGACATCTGTATCTAAATAAAATAGGTTATGCTATAATGCGGTTTTCACCTGAAGCGCTTTCACCGCCGCTTTAAACTGATCTCCCCGGTCCTCGTAATTTTTAAACAGATCAAAACTGGCGCAGGCCGGTGATAATAAAACGGCGTCGCCCGACTGCGCAAATTTACTCGCCGATCTGACCGCTTCCGCAGCTGATCTGGTTTCAATTATTTCATCCAAGATAGCAGAAAAAAAAGTTTTGATCTTCTCGTTATCAACGCCCAGGCAAACAATTGCTTTTACTTTTTCTTTCGTCAATTGCGCTATCTGTTCATAATCGTTGCCTTTATCCTGACCTCCTAAAATCAACACAACCGGTTTTGTCATTGCTTTCAAAGCCCAAAATACCGAGTCGACATTGGTCGCTTTGCTATCGTTAAAATATTCGACTCCTTTAATTTTAGCGACCATTTCCAACCGGTGCGCGGCGTTTACAAAGGTGTTCAATCCTTTTTGGATTAAATCGGGCGACGCGCCCATCGCCATCGCCGCCTCTACGGCGCACAATGCATTCAACCAATTATGCGGCCCTTTTAGCGCGCTTTTCGCCATACTCAGTACGGCTCCCTGTTGCGTTCTCAATACCCCGTCTTTACAATATTTTTCAGAAACCGCTAATTTTTGCATCCTAAGACGACGGTGTCTCAAAAAATCGGCGATAGCGGCGCTATCTTTATTATAAATAAACAGGTCGTTTTCTTTCTGATTCATCATGATCCTGAACTTTGACCGCGCGTAACTTTCCATCCTGTGGTCGTACCGGTCTAAATGATCCGGCGTTATATTGAGCAGCACGGACACGTCGGGCCTGAAATTTTCTATCCCGTCCAGTTGAAAGCTGCTTAACTCGAGGGCGTAAACCAGTTTATTGGATTCAGCGACCAGCCTTGCAAAACTATAACCTACATTTCCTGCCATTCCTGCATCGATATGGGCGGTTTTTAATAAGTGATGCGTCAGGCTTGTCGTCGTCGTTTTTCCGTTGCTTCCGGTTATGGCAATGATTTTAGACGTCGTATGCCTGCCTGCAAATTCAATTTCCGAAATAACGGGAATTCCCGCGCGCCTTATTTTTTGAATTAATTCCGCTTTATCGGGGATACCCGGACTTTTAACCACTTCTTCGGCCTTTAGAATTCGCTCTTCGGTATGTTTTTCCTGCTCGTATTCAACTCCCAGTTGGTCCAATTCTTTGATATAGACGTCTTTTATCTTTCCCTGATCCGATAAAAAAATCTCATACCCAGCTTTTTTCCCCAATATAGCCGCCCCGACCCCGCTTTCTCCGCCACCTAAAATTATTAATTTCTTCATTTTGGCTAGTTTTCAGTCTTAAAATATTAGTGTGTGTTGATTTACCTTATTTTCAAAGTAATGATTGTCAATACCGCCAGAAAAATTCCTACGATCCAAAACCTTGTAACCAGTTTAGGCTCCGGTATCCCTTTTTTCTGAAAATGATGATGCAAAGGGGACATTAAGAATATCCTTTTCCCCTGCCCGTATTTCCGCTTCGTATATTTAAAATAGCTGACCTGGATAATTACCGATAAACTTTCGGCTAAAAAAACGCCGCACAATAACGGCAGCAGTAACTCTTTCCTGATTAATATGGAGAAGACCGCAATGATTCCGCCCAACGTCAAACTACCCGTATCGCCCATAAATACCTGTGCCGGATAAGCGTTATACCACAAGAAACCAATACATGCCGCCAGAAAACACGCCGCAAAAATCACCAGCTCGCTACTGTTGGGGATGAAAAGAATATTCAAATAATCCGCAAATATTCCGTTCCCGGTTGAATATGCTAAAATACCTAGCGTGGCGCCTATAATTGCTGAAATCCCTGTCGCCAATCCGTCGATTCCGTCGGTTAAGTTCGCCCCGTTGCTCACCGCAGTAACAATCAGAATGACGAGCGGCACAAAAATCATCCACGCAAAAGCTCCCGTGGAATCCCCCAGCCAAGCCGTCCATCTGCCGTAATCCATTTCATTGCCCTTCCGAAAAGGAACGTTCGTCAGCAACGCTTTAACGTAAACCATCTCTTTGGTCCGGCCGTTTCGCTTTGGATCCTGCACCTGCACCACTTTTTCAATTTTATAATGGTTCAATTCGGCTGTTTTTTTATCCACCCGGACGACCACCTGATCGCTTTGCAACATGATCAGCCCCACGACCAGCCCCAGCCCTACCTGACCCAATATTTTGAAGATACTTTTTAATCCCTGCTTATCTCTTTTAAATACTTTAATGTAATCGTCCAGAAACCCAACCATTCCCATCCAGGTAGTCGCCAATAACATTAACAAAACATATATGTTGTCGAGCCGACAAAACAATAATGTTGGTACGATAATTGCTAATATAATAATAATACCGCCCATTGTCGGGGTGCCTTGTTTTGCTTTTTGTCCTTCCAATCCAAGGTCGCGCACGGTCTCGCCAATTTGAAGATCGCGCAGAAACCGGACGATGCGCCTGCCAGTTATGAGCGAAATAATCAAAGAAAGAATGATGGCGGAACCGGCCCGGAAGCTGACATAGCGGAATAAACCCGATCCCGGGAAGTGATATTGTCTGCCTAAATAATCAAATAAAGAATACAGCATTTGTTTTCCGCTCTAAGACTTGAAAGACGTCCGCTTTCGAAGACCTTTGTTCAACCTATTCATCCAACCTTTCTGTAAGTGGCTGTTAGCCGTTAGCCACGCAGCTTTCCACTCATCATAACCGCGTTTATTTATACTATCGCTTCATGGCGTATAATTATTCCATGTTATTTAATATTTATCATAATTTCGTTTTTAAAAAACAGTAAACAGCGGACGGAAACCCGCCCGCCGTAAACCGAAGTCAATCTGAGAATGATAAATTTTTAAAAGTCTTTATTTCTGTCTTTTTTATAAAACATTTCAATTTTCTAATTCTAAATTTTTCAACAATTCTTCTTTATCGTCAAAATGATATTTGATTCCTTTTATTTCCTGGTATTTTTCATGCCCCTTACCCGCAGTTAAAACAATATCCCCTTTTTGAGCGATTTTAAGCGCCGTTTTAATGGCTTGTCTTCGATTCGTAATTTCCAGTACTTTATATAAAATTTCCGGCGTTATTCCTTCTTTCATCTGCTCAATAATAGTCTCCGGATCTTCAGAACGCGGATTGTCGGAGGTCAGGATCGCTATGTCGCTTAGTTCTGCCGCTACCTTTCCCATGCTCTTTCTTTTCATGGGATCCCGGTCGCCTCCGCAACCGGTCAAACAAATGATCCTTTGTCCAGGTTTTCTTAATTGCCGGATGGTTGTCAATACTTTTTCAAGCGCGTCCGGCGTATGGGCGTAATCCACGATAGCCGTAATTTGCCGTTCGGGCGAATAGATGTAGTCAAAACGCCCTTCCGCGCCGCGCAGGCTGCTCAAAACCGTCAGCGTTTCCAGTTTATTCATACCCAGTAAAACGGCTGCGGCATAGGCTGCCAGCGTATTGTAGGCGTTAAATTCACCGATCAGCCTTCCATAATAATCATGATCGTCTAACCACAGATGCAGACCGACGGCAGCGTTTTCTATGATCTTCGCTTTGAATTCCGCAGGTTTCTTTAGCGCGTATCGGTGAACAGTTGCGTTCGTATTCTGCACCATTACCGACCCGTTTTTGTCGTCGATATTGGTCAGCGCAAACGCGCTTTTAGGCAACAGGTCAAAGAACTTCTTTTTCGCTTTTATATATTCGTCGAAAGTTTTATGATAATCCAGATGATCGTGCGTAATATTGGTAAAAATCCCTCCGGCAAAATACAATCCCGCTATACGGTTTTGGTGAATGGCATGGGAACTAACTTCCATAAAAGCGTAAGCGCATCCATCCCCCGTCATTTGCGATAATAAGTCGTTGAGTTCAATCGGGTCAGGCGTGGTATGCGTACTTTCCACAACCCTCTGACCAATCCGGTTTTCTACCGTTGAAATCAAACCGGATTTAAATCCCAAACCGGTGAACAGATCAAAAAGTAAGGTGGCCGTCGTGGTTTTTCCATTCGTCCCCGTTATTCCCGTTAATTTTAATTGGCGGGAAGGATTGCCGTAAAAATTAGAAGCCAGCGCTCCCAAAGCCTGCGAACAATCCTCCACGACAATATAACCGACGTTTCCAACAGGCGTTTCCGGCGTCTTTTCACAAACTATGGCCGAGGCCTTATTTTGTATTGCCTGCGAAATAAATAAATGACCGTCGCTTTGCGACCCCCGAACGGCGACGAAGAGGTCGCCCTCGGTCACTTTTCGGGAATCAAACGCGATTTTCATAATAGACATATCGGCGACGCCGATCCGTTCTAAAACTTTAATCCCGTGTAATAGGTCTTTTAAATCTTTCACCTCGTTGTTTTAGTCCGTCGTTCTGATTGCTTTGGTCAAGAATAAATTTCTTGATATAGTGTTACGTAGCGTAAAGGGTAAAAAAATTAAGTAGACTTCAGCTTTTGGCTATTAGCCGTCAGCCATTATCTAATCTATTATAAATGAATAAATTGCAAACTCAAGGCTCATATTGTATAAATATTTAATCCGGCGCTTATTCCATTTTTATATAAATTGTCTGCCCGTTCGCAGGCGTCCCCGGATTAATGGATTGCGCCGCTACTTTCCCATAACCGCTAAAATTGACCCGCAAGCCCCTGTTTTCTAAAACATATAAAGCGTCTTTTAAACCCATCCCCATAACGGATGGGATGACCTCTTTTTTCATCATAAGCCTCGGAAAAATATGTATCGTATCCGCGCTGGGTCTAAATACCGTCCAGTCGTCTTTCGTATGCTCTTCATATTTCAAACCGGTCATTTGCATAGCTTTCTCCAAATCTCCCCGGAAACCAGCTCCACGGGGTTCCAGGTCTGCCGTAAGGACGGGTTTGCCTTTTTGGTTAACCGGTTCACTTAATTGTATGTTGCTTGCAAAACAAGCGTCAGCTATTTCCCTAAAAACGGGTCCTGCGACCAGTCCGCCATAGAAACCGTTTGCTTTAGGATAACTCACTACGACAATACAGGAATAGACGGGATTTTCAGCGGGAAAATATCCTACAAAGGAAGCCTGATAACCGCCAACGTCTGTTCCTTTATCGTTTTTTAATTTCTGATAGTCGAGCTGCGCGGTGCCAGTCTTTCCGGCAAATTTATATTTATTGGTTTTAAGGTGGGAGGCGGTTCCGTACTCGACGACGGCTTCCAGCAGTTCTTTTGCCTGTTCAATCGTACTTGGCGAGGCCAATCTTTTTTTGACAACGGTGGGGGTAAATTTACGGACCGTTTCTCCGTATCTTTGTAATTCTGAAACCAAATAGGGCTTCATCATCACTCCGTTGTTGGCGACCGCATTATAAAAAGTCAGCAATTGTAAAGGCGTGATTTGAAGTTCGTAGCCAATGGCCATCCAGGGAATAGTGGTTCCGCTCCAGTTATCTTCCTTTTTAGCGGGGTCTTTAAGGTAAGGCGGCGCTTCACCCTCAATCTCCACGCCTGTTGGCACGCCGAGGTTAAAATCCTTTAAGTGTTTAATATAAGCCGCCGGTTTATCGGCGTAATGCTGATTGGTAATTTTGGCCATACCCACGTTGGAAGAAAGCGCGAACGCTTTTTTTACCGTGGTGAGCGTAATATTTGTTCGCTCGTGGTCTTCCATTTCTTCGTCGTAAAACTTCGTTTTACCGCCTTCCACGTTGATCGTATCGCTCAGTTTGACGTAACCATCCTCCAGCAATGACATAATGGAAGCGAGTTTAAAAGTTGAACCGGGTTCAACGGCGTCGCCGATGGCGTAATTATAGGTTTCCCACCACCCTTCTTTGGATTTGCCAACGTTGGCGACCGCTTTTAATTTGCCGGTTTTTACCTCCATAACAATGGCGCATCCATGGTCTGCCTGGTGATATGTCAAAGAACGAATCAGCGCCTGCTGCGCGACGTCCTGCACGTTGACGTCGATGGTCGTGACCACGTCGTCTCCGTTGCGCGGCTCAATTTCGGAGAGGTCGTTGACGGGTATCCACACGTCGTTTCCGACCCTTTGCATCAACTGTTTTCCGGCGTTGCCGCTCAATATTTTATCAAAAGAACCCTCCACGCCGATGGGCTTAGCCCCGTCGCGCACATAACCCAAAGTTCTTTGAGCGAGCATTTTATAAGGGTGTTCGCGCCGGCTTCCTTTGAGCGCGATTAGCCCGCCTTTGAATCTGCCCATTCGGAGCAAAGGGAAATTGCGAATCATTTCGGTCTCTTCGTAACTGGCGCCTTTTTTAACGGGCAGATAATGGTTTTGATAGGTCTTTCGCTGATCCCATAAAAACTGTTTATAAGCCGCCGGCGTATATTGATTATCAATATAGTAAGACATATTCCAGGACAAAGAGTCCAGGTTGGCAATATAATCTTCTTCACTGGCAGTCGTACAATCCAAATATAAATCGTAATATGGTAAGGAAGTAGCAAGCAGACTTCCATCCTCGCCTACAATATTGCCCCGCTCGCCCAAAACCGGTTTGAAAGCCACATTTTTCTTAATGGCTTCCTGCCTCCATTTTGCGCCTTCGGTGACCACTAACTTGACGGCTTTGAAATAGATCAGGAAAGCGATGAGAATTACCGCGATGGATACCAGGTATACCCGCTGCAAAACTTCGTCTTTAATATTTAAAAGCGCCATCTCAGATATTTTAGCCGTTAGCAGAAAGCTGTTAGCTATTAGCCGCCGAGCTTCAGTTTTTTGCTGAAGCCGTCGGGATTATTTTAACTATCTCGCCGGAATAATAATACGTTTGGTTCTTTCATTGGAACTTTTCAGCCCCAGCGGTTCAACCATCCGGGTAACTTCAGATTGTTTGCTGTCGACCATGACGCTAGCTTTTTGCTGCATATATCGCCAGCGCAATTCTTTAATATCTTTTTCCATTGCCTGGATCTGACGCACCCGTTTCTCAGAGAAATGCGCGTTAGCAATATAAATAAGGCTGAGAAAAAAAATAAAAAATACAAAAGGCAGGTTGCTAAAAACCCATCTGGCTGACAGGTTTCCGAGGGCCGTGTAGTCTCTCCAATTTTTAGCGGTAATCGCCATCCTAATGCTGTTTTAATTTAATTATCCAATCTCAGATCCTATTGTTCCGAAAATAATAGTTTGTCGCTTAGTTCCCAAGTCATTAAAAGGTAAACTATTGTTTTTCGACTACTATTTGTTCTCTTTATATCTTTTGTCCGGCCCGCAGTTTTGCGCTGCGCGCCCGACCGTTACTTTGTATTTCTTCTTTGCTCGGCTCTACGCTTTTCTTAGTAATTAATTGGAACGGACGACGGATATTTCCATAGAAATCTTGTTCTAATGCGCCGTCAAACCGGCCTGTTTTTAAAAAGTGTTTAGCCAGCCTGTCTTCCAAAGAATGATAACTGATAACGACCAGTCGCCCGCCCGGTTTCAAAACTTCCAGCGCTTGTTCAAGCAACGCTTTTAAAGCACCCATTTCATCGTTCACTTCAATCCGTAACGCCTGGAAAACCTGCGATAAATAGCGCGTCTTCTCTCCTATTCTCTTTTCTTCGCATATTTTCAACAAATCGCTGATTAAAGCAAAGGGCTTATTGTGCCGCGCTTCAACCAGCGCTTCAGCCAGTGTTTTTGCATTGCGCACCTCGCCGTAGTTTCCCAATACCCTATGCAGCTCAACCGCGTCGTATTTATTCAAAATATCGGCGGCGGTCGGTCCGGTTTCCCGGTTCATGCGCATATCCAGCGGAGCGTCGAACCGGTAGGAAAATCCGCGGTTCGCCTCGTCCAGTTGATGAGAAGAAACCCCCAGATCGGCTAAAACGCCGTCCACCGACGGGACTCCCTCAAATCTTAACATGCGCTGCATTTCCCTAAAATTATAAGGAAGAAAATGAAACAAAGAACTTTCCCGGATATTTTTCATAGCTTCCTGATCCTGATCGAATCCGAATAACGCGCCTTCTCCGTCTAATCGTTTTAAAATCTCCCTACTATGTCCGCCGCCGCCAAAAGTAGCGTCCACATATATGCCTCCTTGTTTTACCGCTAATAAATCAACGCTTTCTTTTAGTAAAACGGGTATATGATACTCCATAATTAGTTATGAGCTATGAATGACGAGTTATGGAAAAATTTTAACAATAAACTGTTTAACAATAGATTATTGAAATCCATACCGACATTTCTCATTCTATAACTTTAAAAGCTGATCCAAACGTATGTATACTGCGGCATCTCCCTTTATTCCTCTTTACCGCCTAATACTTTTTGAGCCAGATCTGAAAAATCGCCTGGTTCGCTTCCCATGAATTTTTCGTACTCTTCCGCCGCCCAAAGTTCCATACGGTCGTTGTAAGCAAAAATTACTATATCTTTATCAATACCGGCATAATCCGTCAATTTTTTATTGATCAGAATCCGGTCCTGGCTGTCCATATCAATTTCCGTCGCGCCCCTGTAAAAATACCGCACAAAATCACGGTTCTGCTTATCGTAAGGATTGAGACCGTTGACTTCTTTGGTAATTCCCTCCCAAACTTCTTTGGGATATAGCATTAGGTTTTTTTCAAAACCCCGGTTTACAATGAAAGTAAAGCTCTCTTTTTCTCCCAATTGCTTAATAAGCTGGGAAGGCATTCGCATCCTTCCTTTCGCGTCTATCGCACAATCATATTCTCCAAGCAGTTGAGGCATTACAATTTTTTGAACTTAAACACGCATATTTTTATGTAGCCAGATTCATAAAAATTCATTTCATCAGCTCATTAAATGTATTCCTGTGTTCTATGCACCAAAATTATTCCTTTTTCCCACATCTCGCCACTTTTTACCACTTTTTTTTACTAATTATTGAAAAAAGTTATCCACATTGTGATAATAAGGCAGAAAATGACGTCTGAACGGCTAAAAAAAAGGTTTTTAGACCCTTCCAACTTAAAAATTTATCAAAGTAACTATTAAATTACGGTTGATATTTTGTTAAAATAGTTCGTCGAAAATATGAATGTAATTATTATGACGCCTTTACCGGTTAAAATAGGAGCTATCCAAGCGGAATACTTTAGCAGCCGGACGGGGTTGTGTAAGGAGTGGTAAAAAGTGGTAAGAAAAATCTAAAAATAAATTTTGATTACTTCGCTCCCTTGTTTAACAAACCGGGGAAAATTTCAAAATACTTTTAGGAAAAAAGCCCTTCGGTTTATCCGGCTTTTTGAAGACCTTATTTAAAAGGGCGTCGAAGCGTCCAGGCATCGCGGGGTTTAAGGAAGGAGAGCGCGAAAGGAAGGAGCCGATTGAGCAGCGGATGTTCAGACCGAAGATATAGAAACATTTCGAGCGGTTCCGCGCCGACGGAATTTTTGATTTCGCCCGCAGTCCTGGCAAAAGATATTTTTTTTGCTTTTTTCTCGATAGCGATACCTACGACGTCAAACAAAATATTAAGATAGATCTGGCACTCCTGATTTACCGGTGGATCGTATCCCAAAAAATGAGGCTCTAAAGTTTCGCCGTTCAATATAGTCGTATAGAAGGCAACCAGTTTGCCATGTAGAAAATAGCCGTGCAGAGTAAAATCTTCCTTTAAGAGACGTTGTAAACTTAGAAAATAGCCTTCGCTTAGATGAAACAAATTGAAATCGGCGCCGTCGGCGATATTTAAATAAAGGGCGTGAATTTGCGCGGCATACGCGATAATTCTTTCTTCATTGAATTCTTTTTTTTCTATTTGCTCCGCTTTTTTGAACGCTCTTTTAGCGCGGACGCGATATTTGGACGATAAGGCGTCCAAGTAATCTCCGGCGCTTTTCCAGTCGGCGGGAATCTCCATAACCATATTAGGCTCTACGGAAAACTCATTATAGCCGTTTACTTTAAAAGGACGCTTATTGTAAAAATCTTTTAATAAGATGGCTTGTATTTGTACGCCCTGACGTTTTAAAGCGACTTTTGCCGCTTCAATCCCCTGGAGCAGTATTTTTTCTGCCTCCCGGACATCATCAAACATGGAGCGGTCAAACCAATAAGCGTTTTCGCCCGTCAGCGCTAAACTTCCGCAAATAAGGGTATTAAAATGAATCTGGCGGGCAACGAGCTTTTTTAAGTAATTGATCGCCGGAAAGCCCTTCTCAGTGATTCGTAAACTGTCGACGGCGCGGAAATATCCAATCTGTAAAACGGCAAAACCTACCGTTTCCCGGCCATCAAAGAACGCCAGGTAAGCAAAAGCGGCGCCCGAAGGGGGTTCCTGCTCAAGCGCGGTCAGAAAAGGTTTCTGAAGATATATGTTACTTGTTCGCGGCGCGCCGTTCTTAGTAAAACAACTTTCGGGCAGGTCGCGAACCGACCTAAAAAACCGAACCGAGTGCTCATTCCCCAGTTGCGTCCCGGAAAAGGGATTTTCAACTGCAGGTTTTATATAGAGGTCTATATCAAAACACATCTTTAGATTTTGGAAAAGAACAAAGGATACGGCGTAAAGTTCCAGCGCTTATTTTCTTATGCGAATAATGGGTTAAAAACAGTAAAAGCGGTTAAAAGTCAGTCTACCTTTTGCGGACGTCCAACTATAAACCGTTTTGAATACGGCATTTTTGAGGCGCCTTTTAGTTTGACCTTTCCCCAAATTGAGTTCTATCTGAGGCGACGGTCAGACATGTCTTATATATGAATCAGATACGGCTTATGTACGGCTTATGTACGGCTTATGTACGGCTTATGTACGGCTTATATGCGACTCAAGGGGTTAACATATAACAACATAAAAGCAGATTAAATTCCAAATGAGCAGGCGGACGACGGAGAGAAAAATAAGAAGGCGCATTTGTGAAAAAAAGAAGCGCAGATTGCGAATATGCCTATACTGCAAAATAAAAAAAATTAAGAACCGTCCATACGACGCCAAATTGTTTTACGTTTTCCATACGGGTTAAGCTTTATATGTAAATAAAAATAAGATTTATTTTGTTAAGCTCAGTCCCCTTTTACTTTTAATGGCTTTTTTGGTAAATTATCCGACCTGTATTTAAATAATTGGCGTAATTTTATTCTCCGAAATCTCAGGAAATAATTTCGCTGTTTGTATTTTTTTTATATGACCATTCAAGTTCAGCGCCTTACAAAAATTTACGGTGAACAAAACGCTCTTGACGGTATTAGTTTTGAAGCCGGCAGAGGGGAAGTGGTCGGATTTTTAGGTCCAAATGGGGCTGGAAAAACGACAACGATGAAAATACTTACCTGTTTTCTTCCACAAACGTCGGGAAGCGCCGAAGTTTGCGGCTTCGACGTAATTAAAAATCCGATCGAAGCGAGGCGTAACATTGGCTACCTGCCTGAACATAACCCGCTATATAAAGATATGTATGTCAAAGAATATCTTTATTTTGTCGCCGGATTGCATCAGACCCCTCATAAAAAAAAGCGGGTCGATGAAATGATTGAACGCACCGGTTTAACTTCGGAGCGGTATAAACTGATCGGATCGCTTTCAAAAGGGTACCAGCAGCGGGTAGGGCTTGCGCAGGCTATGATCCACGACCCCGCCGTTCTGATCCTTGACGAGCCAACTTCAGGGCTCGACCCAAACCAACTGGTTGAAATTCGCCGCCTGATCAAAGAACTGGGCAAAGAGAAAACTGTACTTTTTTCAACACATATCATGCAGGAGGCGCAGTCGCTTTGCGATCGCGTATTGATCATTAATAAAGGCAAAATTGTTGCCGATAGTCCTATTGAAAGTCTGCAGAGTATTTTATCCGGGGAGAAAAAAGTGACGGTTGAATTTACAGAGTCAGTATCCAAAGCACAGTTGTTAAAAATCAAGGGCGTCCATGCAGTAGAAGCTTTGGGCAAAGACGACCGGACCTGGCGGTTGACGTCGGTCGATCAAACGGATATTCGACCCGGCGTTTTTCAATTTGCCGTTTCTCTGGGGCTGACGCTTTTGGAAATGCGGATGGAAACAACGACGGTAGAGGACGTCTTTCAAGAATTAACGAAGTAAGCTATCAGCTATCAGCTATCAGCTATCAACTATCAGCTATCAGCTATCAGCTATCAGCTATCAGCTATCAGCTATCAGCTATCAGCTATCAGCTATCAATAAAAATAACGAAAAAATTATAAAATATGGTTTTTAAAGGAGTCTAAAAGAGCATATTTAAGGGTTAAATCGTTCTTTATTTTTGACAGTCCGTTTTCGGGTATCCATTATTTCTTTATACAAGATGAAAATGACTTTATTCAATTTATTGTTTTTCTTTTTGGCTCAATTTGGCGCCGGGGCGCAAAATGGGGCGCTAGTGACAAAAAATTTTAAGTTTGCGGATGGTGTTTACCGGTCGCATGAAGAATTGAGAAAAAATATGCCAACCATTCAATGGGACAGCATGTCGGCCAATCTTTTTACCAACCCGCAAACTTTGCTTATGCAGGTCGAGTACCTGCGGTATCGAAATTCAAGAAGGCCTATTGGATTGGATTCTATTCAATATGTGGTGGTAGACGGGATACCTTACGTGCATCTGCCAAAATTCGCGGCGAAAAAACTTAGCGAAACTTTCGTTGGGTTAATTGCACGCGGAAAGATCTGCTATTTTGGTTACGAGACGACCGATACATTGAAAGTTCCGATCTCGGCGTTTAATCCGCTGACCGGTAAACCGTATATGACGCAAAAAGTAGATACCGAAAAGCGGAAGGTGCACGAAAAACTTTTACTGTTTGAAACGGGGGAAGTAAAGGACTTTACTTTGCAAAACTTCAAGAACTGGATTTCGGACGATCAAAAACTGTTAAAATCAGTAGAGGGAATGACCCGGCAGGAAATCCGCGAGAAATTATTTAAGACTTTATTAATTTACGACGACCGGAATCCGGTATATACCTCAAAATAATCCCAGTGTTTACGCTTTTCAAAAAAGAGATCAACGCGTTTTTCAGTTCGCTGATCGGCTATATCGTCGTCGGCGTTTTTTTGATCCTAATGGGTCTAACTATCTGGGTATTCCCGGATTACAGCATCCTGAATGCAAATTTTGCCTCTTTAGATCCATTGTTCGATTTTGCTCCGATGATCTTTCTTTTTCTGATCCCCGCAGTAACCATGCGGTCGTTTTCGGAAGAAAAACAAACGGGGACGATCGAATTGTTGCTTACCCAGCCTTTACAGGATTGGCAGATTATATTAGGAAAATTCTTTTCCAGTTGGGCGCTGGTCGCGCTTGCTCTGCTTCCGACTTTATTATATTATTTTACGGTATATCAATTGGGCGCGCCAAAAGGCAATATAGATACCGGCAGCGTGGCGGGTTCTTATATCGGTTTATTATTATTAGGCGGCATTTTTGTATCCATCGGTATTTTTGTTTCTTCGCTGACCAGTAACCAGATAGTCGCTTTCATTGGGTCGGTGTTTTTATGTTTCCTTGTTCACTGGGGATTTGATTTTTTTAGCCGGTTGCCGATTTTTGTAGGCAAAATTGACGACATCATACAATCTTTTGGAGGTCTTTATCATTATCAGTCAATCAGCCGAGGCGTAGTCGATTCCGGGGACGTGGTTTATTTCTTATCGGTCATGGCATTCTTTATTTTTTGTACGCAGACGTCAATGGAGAGCCGTAAATGGTGATTTAGCTATCAGCTATCAGCTATCAGCTATCAGCTATCAGCTATCAGCTATCAGCTATCAGCTATCAGCTATCAGCTATCAGCTATCAGCTATCAGCTATCAGCTAATGAAACTTAAATTTGACCTCCAGGTTACTTATTGAACCGTTTTTATAAGTGTTTGTATAAAATAAACGCTGCTATCATTTTTGATACCTTATTTGTCGACGCCTTAAAAGCTACGTAGCTAACGGCTATTTATATAGAATGAAGAAAATGCAATCTTTTATCCGGCTTTTACTCATTGCCGGAATTTTGATATTTGTTAATATAGCGGCTAATTATTTCAAGTTTCATGTCGACCTGACTGAAGAGAAACGTTTTACATTAACTAAACCGACCGTTCAGGAATTAAAGCGATTACGGGACGTGGTATTTGTAAAAGTTTTATTAGACGGTTCGTTCCCTGCCGGTTTTAAAAGGTTACAGAAATCCTCACAAACTATGTTGCAGGATTTTCACCGCATATCCAATTATGTAGAATATAAATATGAAGACCCGTCGGTCGGAACGGCGGAAGAAATCAACGAACGAAGCAAAGAGCTGGCGAAAGAGGGAATACGTCCCACGCGGCTGAATGTGAAAAGCGGGACGGAAAGCTCGGAAAAATTTATTTATCCGGTCGCTATTTTTAACTACAACAACCGGAAGGTATATGTCAATATGCTGGAAAACGAAACGCCCGG
>JBBRMZ010000059.1:0-23526 GCA_038230555.1 Chitinophagales bacterium | reverse complement strand
TCTGCTGTTGATTGGCGGCGTCTGCGGCAGCATTAGCCGGCACGCCGGCGCCCTGGAAAAATAGTAAGATCAAGTTATTCATAAAAAGAAATGGTGTGGATTTGATAATGTATGTAATTCGTTTTACGGACGCCGGAAAACGGTAAACGGTTTTTCTTTGAAGCTTTAATTCCCAAGACTTTAAGCAAAGGAAGAGCGTTCCGGTGAAGCGGCGCTAATGTAAATATTTTAATAAAAAAAGATGAATAAATTCAGTCAAAATAAAAGCTTGCGCTTATATTTACCTCCATTCATTTTTATTTGAACGTTAAATGGTATGGAACAATCTACATAACTGAATTGGCGGGAAATTATTATATTCCATTCCTTAAAGAAAAGCTAAAAAACAGAACGTATGCCAAAAGAAGAAATGAAAGACCTTTTACGGTTTTTAGCCCCTTTCCCCGACGAGGTTAAGGATATGGCGCTTTGGCTCAGGGAATTCGTTTGGGATCTTTACCCGACCGCTAACGAGTTAATCTACGATAACTATAACGCTTTGGCGTTCGGATGGTCGGTAACAGAAAAAGTAGGCCATACCTTTTGTAATATTGCCGTCGGCAGAACTACGCACAACGTCCATTTTGGTTTTTATTGGGGCGCTGAAATTGCAGACCCTGAGCGGTTGCTGATAGGAAACGGAGTTCAGTACCGGTATTTGTTGGTGAAAAGCAAAGACAGTTTCCCAACAGGCTATATCAAAAAATTATTATCGGACGCTTATATCAACTCATTTTCAAAAGTAAAAGACCCAAAACAGTTAACAGAAGGAAAAACTATTTTAAAATCAGTTTCCGAGGTTAAGAGAGTAAGTAAATAAATTGTCCAAACTTGCTCTTTGACAAATCTAAAAAATAATTGTAATTTTGTAAAACCTGAAATGTAATTTGCGACTTACTAAAAATTAAAAATTCTGATATGGTACAGACTATTGTAACTCCTCGCAACGTCAATTTTGAAATGACGGTCATATTACCCTCTGAATATATTGGTAAGAAAGTACGCGTTTTCTTTTTTGTGGACGATGAAGTAAGCACTATTAACGCTGCCATAGCGCCTTCTAAAAAGCCTTCTGATTTTTTTGGAACGATGAGCGAAGAGGAAGGTAAAAAAATGCATGAATATATTATTCACTCCAGAAATGAATGGGAAAGAGATATTTAGTAGATACCAATGCGCTGATTGACGCGCAATTAGGAAAACTCCTGAAAATGGGTTGAAATTCTTAGCTACGGTTATTGACGCGGACTTTACTGTTTCTTTCATTTCCTACATTGAATTCCTCGGCTATAAAGACGTTTCGTCCGTTGCCATAAATTTTATCGCTTTAGCAGACGTCCTTGAAATTAACGGAGAAATTATCAATATATGTATTGAATTGCGTAAAACGACGTCCATGAAATTACCAGATACGATTATTGCCGCTACGGCGCTATTCTACGGTTTAATTTTGATAACTCGTAATATGTCGGATTTCAAAAATATTAAAGGATTGCAATTAATTGAGTTATATAGTTTTGCAAATTAAATGCCTCTATACTAGCGAAAAATTTTCAAACAAAGAACAAACTATGAAATGGTACAACTACCTCTTCGCTTTTCTAACCGGCATGTTTTTAGCCAACGCCGTTCCCCATTTTGTCAACGGCGTCTCCGGAAATGAATTTCCGTCGCCGTTTGCCGACCCGATAGGCAAAGGCCCGACGTCGCCAGTGGTCAATGTTGCCTGGGGTCTTGCCAATATATTGATCGCCTATGCTTTTTATTATTGGGGGAAAGTGACATTTGCCAATAAAACCATGCTGCTCCTGTTTTTTATTGGCGCCGCGATTGTGAGCCTAATGCTGGCGTCCGCGTTTGCAGATAAATTGACGCATTATAAATAATAAACGCGTCCGGCGGATATAACCGGACGCGCTCGTTAAGCGATGCATTATAAAATTATCTTTTTACGTCCGTTTCTCCGGTTAATTCGCCCGCTATACGGGTAAGCTTTTCCAGATTTTCTTTTATGTTTCGGACGATATTTTGCTGATCTTGGTTCAGCGTAGTTTCCAAAACGCTCAAAGTTTTGGTTGAAGCGCTTATCTGCGTTTTCAGTTCATGAAATAAACCGGCCATTAAATTCGTATGATCCGCGTCGCGTTCCTGGAAAAGCGTAATATTTCTAAGTAAAACGACCGATCCAATCTTTTTGTCGTCCGCTTTTACGTCGATGATTTTTTTATCGAAATAACTTTCCTTTTGGTCGGCAAAGATCTTTAACGGCTGATTAGACGCGTCGGTTAGCAGTTTTCGCAGCAGGTCATTTTTTAGCGCAACGTCGGGCGCGTATTTTCCAATGATGTCTTCTTTTTTTAAGCCTAAGACTGCGGCGGCTTCTATGTTTGCAAACAAAATACAATTATTTTCGTCCAGTCCGATCACGGGGTCCTGCATGGCGTCGATGATCGCCTCGATACGGCGTTTTTCAGAAATGACGTCCGCCAGGGCGCTGTGCTCGTATTCGTCCAGCCGCTGCGCCATCACGTTAAAGGCTTCCGACAGTTCGCCAAATTCGTCTTTGGAATCAAATTGCAGTCGTTGATCGTAATTCCGGTTGGCAATTTCTTTTATGCCCGTCGTTAATTCTTTAATAGGATTAGCTATATAGCCCGGAAAATTAAAGATGAAGGAGAAACAAAATAAAAAGCATAAAGTCGTTACGATAGCCATTAAAGTAATGGCCTCCTCGGTAATTTTTGCAGAATACTGATTCTTGCGGATCACCGACTGGCTGTTCAAGTCAATGATATAATATAGCCCTTTGTTAACTTCAGCCATATTAAAATTGACCGTAGAGGCGTCGCTCGAGGTAAGCGCTTTTTTTAAGTCTTCGAAATTGGCGCGAACATTTACCGTAGATTCTTTTTCTCCAATTTCCGTAATATTTTTTTCTTGTTTAGACAGATTGTCTTCAAAGTTTTTGACAAATTGTAAGTGGCTGGCCGCCGATTCCGCCTTTTTATCCCGGATCTGCTGCAACTCGTCGATGGCTTTCAGCATATTCTTTGCGTATTCAATACTCTCAAAATTAGAGGTTAGTACAATCTTTTCATTCTTGGAGATACGGTACAGATTATACATGCCTAAGCCGCTAACCAAAAGCAGCATGGCGAACAACAGCAGTAAACCCAGCGATATTTTGGTTTTAATATTCATTGTTACTCTGCATTTAGGTTAAGATAAAATAACTAGATCAATCTCCGAAGCGCTTAATTTTTTCAATAACTCGTTAAAAGTGCTGGTGCTTAAAATCACTTGTAATAAATTTAAATGAGGCTTTCCTATACAGATTGTCGTCATTTCTTCGCTTTCCGCCACTTCGACAATGGTTTTAGCAATATTGTCGCTGGATATTTTTAAGACTTCCGCGCCCAGTTCCTGCGCCAGTTTAAAATTATTGATCAAATGGCGCTGTTCTGCCAAACCAATTGTGTCGCCGCTTTCCCGCTCCGTCTGCACGTATAACACCTTCCAGGACGAACTGTAATAAGCGGCCAAACGGGCGGTTTTACGGATTACTTTTTTTGCCCGCTCGTCCGAAGCGCTGATGCAGGCCAAAAAACGTTCGGAACGGAGTTTAATATTTTTCGGCACTTCTACGTTGATCTTGCGTTCCACCTGCGAAGCAACCGCCCGTAGCGCCAAGTCCCTTAATTGCAATATCTTCTCCGATTTAAAAAAGTTATTCAACGCAAGGTCAATTTTCGTCTGGTCGTATATTTTGCCTTCCCTCAGCCGCGCGATCAGTTCGTCGGCTGTCAGGTCGATATTCACCACCTCGTCCGCCATCTGCAGAATTTTATCGGGTATGCGTTCCCTAATTTCGACGCCCGTAATGCGCTCTACTTCCGCGTTAATGCTTTCCAGGTGCTGAATATTGACCCCTGAAATAACGTTAATACCCGCTTCTAAAATTTCCACGACGTCCTGCCAACGCTTTTCATTTTTAGACCCTTCAATATTCGTATGCGCCAATTCGTCCACGATCACCGCTTCCGGATGTAGGTTAATAATGGCCTGCACATCCATATCTTCCAGTTCCTTCCCTTTATAAAACAGGCGGCGCCGCTCAATAACAGGCAATCCCTCCAATAAAGCGACGGTTTCAGCCCGGTTATGCGTTTCCACATAACCAATTTTAACGTCTACTCCATTTTTCAGAAGCGCGCGCGCATCCTGTAGCATCCGGTAAGTTTTACCTACGCCGGCGCTCATCCCGATATACATTTTTAACTTTCCGCGCCGCGATTGCCGGATCAATTCCAGGAAATAGCCGGCGCCACGCTCCTCCATATTTATTTTAATTTATCCAAAGCGATATTCAAACCCAGCACGTTCACCGTAGCCGTACCGATAAGCGGCTTGGAAAGTTGGCTTTCGACCAGCGCGTTTATTTTTTCCGCAGAAAGGCCCCTGATTTTAGCAATACGCGGAACCTGGATCAGCGCGCCTTGCGGCGACAGATCTGGATCAAGCCCGCTGCCGGAAGCCGTAACCAGCTCGGAAGGAATCTGGACTTTTGTCACGCCCGGATTATGCGCCAGAAAAGTATCTATTTTAGCCTGGACGTCTTTCAAGTAATCGGGATTTGCAGCGCTTTTATTGGATCCGCCAGATGAAGCAGCGTTAAAAGCAACCGCCGAAGGGCGCGGCGTAAAATACTTATCCTCTTTGAATGCTTGTCCAATTAGCTTAAATCCAACCGTCCGGCCATTTACAATCACTTCTTCGCCGCGCCCGCGGTTGGGCGCCAGTTGCGCGACCGCCCAGACGGATAAAGGGTAAAGAATGGAGAAGAAGATTAAACAAAGAAAACTCAGCTTCAAAGCCGGAAATATATAAGTTCTCATTTTACACAATTTTAAAACGGATTAATAAAACAATGCGACAACCAGATCGATCGCCTTAATGCCAATGAACGGGACGATGATACCGCCTACTCCATAGATCAGTAAATTCCTGCGCAATAAAGCGCTGGCGCCGATGGGTTTATAAGCCACGCCACGCAGCGCCAATGGTATTAATAATGGGATTATAATTGCGTTGAAAATGATCGCCGAAAGAATGGCTGATTCCGGCGTATGTAGACGCATGATATTCAGACTTTGCAAAGCGGGAATGGAAGTAATGAAAAGCGCCGGAACAATGGCAAAATATTTGGCCACGTCGTTGGCGATCGAAAAAGTTGTCAGCGTGCCGCGCGTCATCAAAAGTTGTTTCCCAATTTCAACGATTTCGATCAGTTTGGTCGGATCATTATCCAGGTCCACCATATTACCCGCTTCTTTGGCCGCCTGCGTCCCGGAATTCATGGCCACGCCCACATCGGCCTGCGCCAGGGCGGGAGCGTCGTTGGTGCCGTCGCCCATCATTGCCACCAGTTTTCCCTGCGCCTGTTCGGCGCGGATATAATTCATTTTATCTTCCGGTTTAGCTTCGGCAATAAAATCGTCCACCCCCGCTTTCTCGGCAATATATTTTGCCGTCAACGGGTTGTCCCCCGTGACCATCACGGTTTTGACGCCCATTTTCCGTAACCGGTCAAATCGTTCAAAGATGCCCGTTTTGATAATATCCTGCAATTCGATCACGCCCAGCACGCGCTCGTTTTCGGAAACCACCAAAGGCGTCCCGCCATTGGAAGCAATGGCTTTCACGCGATCAGCCGTTTCTGCGGGAAAAGTATTACCGGCTTTCAGGGCTAAATTTTTAATAGAATCAAAAGCGCCTTTGCGAATGCGCAATCCGTTTAAGTTGACCCCGCTTGACCGGGTTTCGGCGGTAAATTTGATGAACTCGGCGTCAGGATCGGTTTTTATACCGACAGGAATAACAGCGCCTTTTTCCCCCGCCAGTTCAATGATTGATTTTCCTTCTGGCGTTTCATCCGCAAGCGACGAGAGGATACAATTTTTAATAAATTCATCGTCTCCAACCCCGTTGGCCGGGTAGAAATTGGTCGCTTTGCGGTTGCCGATGGTGATGGTTCCTGTTTTATCCAACAACAAAACATCAAGGTCGCCCGCAGTTTCTACCGCTTTGCCCGATTTAGTGATCACGTTTGCCCGCAGCGCCCGGTCCATACCCGCAATCCCAATGGCCGAAAGCAATCCTCCGATGGTCGTCGGAATCAGGCAAACGAACAAAGAAATAAAGGCGGCGATGGTGATCGGCGTATGCGCGTAATCGGCAAACGGCTTTAGGGTTGTACAGACAATAATAAAGATCAGGGTAAAACCGGCCAGCAAAATGGTCAGCGCAATTTCATTCGGCGTTTTTTGACGGGTAGCGCCTTCCACCAGCGCGATCATTTTATCCAGAAAACTTTCGCCCGGGTTAGTCGTCACCAATACTTTAATATGATCCGATAAAACTTTAGTGCCGCCAGTGACGCTTGATTTGTCGCCGCCGGATTCCCGGATGACGGGCGCGGACTCTCCCGTTATGGCCGATTCGTCAATGGTCGCCAGACCTTCAATGATCTCGCCGTCAGTCGGAATCGTGTCGCCTGTTTCGCAGATAAATACGTCTCCTTTCTTCAGATTTGACGAAGAAATGATCGCCATGCTTTTATCTTTCATAATGACTTTGGCAGGCGTTTCCTCACGGGTTTTCCGCAAACTGTCCGCCTGCGCTTTACCCCGCGCTTCGGCGATGGCTTCCGCGAAATTGGCGAATACCAGCGTCAGCAACAATACGATAAAAACAATGAAATTATACGCGACCGACCCCTGCGACTGATCGCCCGTGATTAGCGCGTATAAAAATACGATCAGCATCACCGCCGTGCCAATCTCAACGGTGAACATCACCGGATTTTTAATCATGACAGCCGGGTTGAGCTTTATAAACGACTGTCGAATAGCCGTTTGCACCAGGTCCCGCTGAAATAATGAAGCGCTTGGCTTTTCCATTTTTTATTATATTTTTCAACCTTGTGCCGGATATAACCGGCTAAAAGCTATTTGATACGCCTCAATTTAATTATCTTATCGTGAAAAATTCTGCGATCGGCCCTAGGGTCAAAGCCGGGAAAAAAGCCAGGGCCGCGACAATGGTAATGACCGCGAAAACCATGAGTCCAAAGGTCGAGGTATCCGTTTTTAGCGTCCCTGCCGATTCAGGGATGAATTTTTTACCGGCCAGAATTCCCGCAATGGCCACGGGGCCAATAATGGGAATATAACGGCTTAGGATCAAAACCACGCCCGTCGAAATATTCCACCAGGGAGTCGTGTTGCCCAGACCGGCAAACCCGGAACCGTTGTTGGCAGACGAGGAGGTGTATTCATACAACATTTCGGTATAGCCGTGAAAACCGGGGTTTCCAACCCATCCCGACGCCGAAGGGTCGTTGACGAACAGGTAGGACGCCATCGCCGCCGCCGCCAGGATCAGCAGCGGGTGCAGCAGGGCGACGATCAGGGCAATTTTCATCTCCCTTGCCTCTATTTTTTTACCCAAAAACTCCGGCGTTCGCCCGACCATCAGTCCGGATATAAAAACGGCAAGGATAATAAAAATAAAAAAGTTCATGAAACCAACGCCCACGCCGCCGTACAATGCGTTGATCATCATGCCCAGCAACGCGCACATGCCGGTTAGCGGCGTAAAACTATCGTGCATGGCATTCACCGAGCCGTTGGACGTGACCGTCGTGGTGACGCCCCAGTAGGCAGAGGCCGCCGAGCCAAACCGTATTTCTTTTCCTTCCAGGCTTCCCAGCGTTTGATCCAGACCCATTCTTGCCAGTTCCGGGTTGCCTTTCATTTCATAATAAACGGAAGGAACCAGCAAACATAAAAACCCGATGGTCATTACCCCGAAAATCATCCAGGCCAGCCGTTTGCGTTCGAGGTAAAACCCAAGGGCAAAGATCATGGCGATTGGGATCAAAATAATGCCGATGTTTTCGACAACGTTCGTCCAGTAGTCCGGGTTTTCCAAAGGGTGCGCCGAGTTGGCGCCAAAAAAACCGCCGCCGTTGGTTCCCACCTGCTTAATGGCGATCATGGCCGCCGCCGGTCCGCGCGACACGGAAACCGTGTCGCCCTGCATGGTAATAATTTGTTGTTTGCCCGCAAAAGTCATGGGTATTCCCCGGAAAGCGGTAAAAACGGCGACTATGAAAGACAATGGAAGTAGAATACGCGTGCAACTCTTCAGGAAATAATTGTAGAAATTGCCCAGTTGCGTCGTCGTCCGTCCCCGCATGGCGTTGAAAACGACGGCGCATACGGCCATACCCGTTCCGGCCGTCACAAATTGTAAAAAGACCAGGCATCCGATCTGTCCAAAATAGGACATACCCGTTTCCCCCGAGTAATGTTGTAAGTTACAGTTGGTGATGAAAGAAATGGCCGTATTGAAGGCCAGGTCTGCGGACATAGAAGGGTTCCCGTCCGGGTTCAGCGGCAGCCACCCCTGGTTCATTAGGATCAGCATCGCCCACAAAAACCAAAGAAGGTTAAAGGTAAGCATAGCTTTGAGGTGATCTTGCCACGTCATTTCCCGCCGGGCGTCGATACCGCTGATCTGGAACAGCCAGTTTTCAATAGGCGACAAAAAATCCATCGCCGTTTTAGATCCCAGGTATACATGGGCAATATAATTGCCCAACGGTATAGCGAGCAGAACCGTCGCTATAAACATAAAAATAATCCCCAATAGTTCAGCAGTCATTGTTAGCAAAATTTAATCATGAAGCGGGAGAATTCAATCCCCGCCTGGGTTTTTAGAATTTTTCTGGTTTAACCAGCACATACGCCATGTAGCAGAAGACCGCTAAAGCGACAATAAATAGCAGGAACATAATGAATGGTTTTAGATTTTTTCAAATGCGTCGATGGCTTTGTAAAAAAGCCAGAAACAGACCAGCGCAGCCGCAATTAACAAAACGGTCGTCATTGTTTTAAAAGTTTGAAGATGAAAGATTCTTTAAATTTAATGATGCAAAGGTAGGCCGCCCAGTATAAAGGCCGGATAAAGAGGTTGTCGCCCCGTATAAAGATTTTATAAAGAAGTAGGTAAAGAAAAAAGGGAAGTTCGGGCAAAATCAATCTTGACCGACAAACCGGTAGCCGACGCCCGATTCCGTGATAATAAATTGAGGCTGATTGGGATTGTCCTCTATTTTTTTGCGCAACTGGCCTACATATACCCGCAAATATTGCGATTCGCCGGTATAACTAGGGCCCCAGACGGCTTTCAATATAAATTGATGAGTTAATACTTTGCCCTCGTTTTGCGCCAGGAGCAAAAGCAGGGAATATTCGGTCGTCGTCAATTTAACGACCGCGCCGTTTTTCCGGACGATCCGCGCGCCAAAGTCTATCGTTAACCCGCCGTACGTTTTGACCGAAGCGGCGTCGGAAGGCTGCATGGAACGCAAAGCCGACCGGATGCGCGCTACCAGTTCGCCGGTACGGAACGGTTTAACGAGGTAATCGTTGGCGCCCGCGTCTAAAGCCCGGACCACATCCGCTTCCGAGTTGCGCGCTGAAAGGATCAGGATCGGGTTCGTAAACCATTCCCGCAATTTGAGCAGTATCATTTGCCCGTCTTCGTCGGGCAGGCCCAGGTCCAGAATGATCAGATCGGGCGGGTGCATGGCGGCGGCAATCAGGCCCGCTTTCCCGGTAGCGGCTTCGTGCGCGCGGAAATCATGCGCGTCGAGGGTGATTTCCAGCAATTTCCGGATGGGCGCTTCGTCGTCGATAACAAGAATGGTCGGGTTATTCATCTTGGGTATTGGATAGTTCATTGGTTTCGGTCGGGATCTGTATAGAGAATTTCGCGCCGCCGCCCCTTTCGTTTTCTACACGAATGGTCCCGCCATGCGCTTCAATAAATCCTTTGGAAATGGACAGTCCTAAACCCGTTCCGCCCGACCTTGATCCTTTCGCGCGGTAAAATTTTTCAAACACGCGCGCTACGTCGTCTCTTGGAAACCCCGGACCATTGTCTTCGATCAGTATGATTAGGTTCTTATTTTCCGTGAACGCCTGTATTTTTATGGTCGTCCCGGCAGGCGTATAGATCAGCGCGTTGTATAAAATATTAAACAGCGCCTGGTCAATCAGTCCAAAGTCCAGCTTCACGAGGGGCGTTCCGTCGGCAATATTAATATTTATGGGATGATCGCCGCTTTCAGGTTCCAACCGGTTAACGACGGTATAGATCAATTCGTTGACGTCGTGCCAGTCCAGTTTTGGCTGTATAAAACCGGAGTCCAGGCGCGACATATTCAACAGGTTGTTCACCAGGCGGTTGAGCCGTTCCGCCGATTCGTTGATCTGACGCATTAATTGTCCTTTCACGCCTTCGGTAATGCGCACGTTTTCGGTCATCAGGTTTTCAGAAGCGCCCATAATTGTCGCGATCGGCGTCCGCAGTTCGTGGGATAAAGAATTGAACAGGGCGTCGTATAGTTTAATGGTATTGGCGCGTTCTTCTTTTTGCCTGGCCAGTTCTTCAAATTTCCTGAACCGCGCCGTCAGCACGCCGTTCAGCAGGGCGACAATAAAAAACATGACCAACATCAGCGCGTCCTCCGACTGCCCGATATAAAGCGTAAAGCGCGGCGGTATAAAAAAGAAATCCCAGATTAAAGCGCTGCATACGGCGGCTAGTATGACCGGACGAAGCTGAAAGTTCATCGCCAGTACCGAAACCGCCAGCAATAAAAGGAGCGCGACTACGCGGTAGCCGATCAGTTCCGTAAAAGGGTAACAAACCGCCGCAACCCCGCAAACAGTCCCGACGCTAAAAAAATAGGATCGATTCATAGTACGTCGTTCAGGCAGACGCCCGCGCTTAATGTGTTGCACCAGCCGTCGCCAGGCGGACCGCTTCAGCCATATCGCCGGTCCAGGGTTTACCGTGGCCGGGCGCCATCGTGACTTGTCCAAGTCCCTTTAAAATATCCAGTGAACGCCGTCCCTCCGCCGGATTCATATTCAGGATAGGGCTTGGCGGTTGAGGCGTCATCCGTTCGCCATTCAGTAAATTTCGCGTTACCAGCGTATCGCCGCTGAACAATACTTTTTTATCCGGCAGGAACACAACCGTAGACCCTTCCGTATGTCCAGGCGTATGAAGGATAACCGGATTCCCTGGAACGTCCAGCGTCTCTTCATGTCGCATTTCGACGGTTTGCTCAATCTTGGTCATTTGCAGAATCCCCGCTTTCGCTGCTTCGACCAGCTTGGTCATAATAAAAGGTCGCCAGGCATTCAGAATAAACCCTTTCCAAGGCATTTGAAGCGGCTTGGCCGCCATAGCAGCATCGTTTTTATGGATATACACGGGAACGTTGATCTCCCGGCGAAGGCGTTCTGCAAAACCAGTATGGTCGGCATGCCCGTGGGTAATAATAATGGCTTCGACGTCTTTCAGGGAATGCCCAATGGATTCGACGCCCTGAGCCAAAATATCATAATGATTGGGAAACCCGGCGTCGACCAGCGTCAGCCGGCCATTCTGCCGGATCAGGTACCAGTTAAAAAGTCCGGTTTCAAATTTAAAGACGTCAGGTAGAATTTCCAATAGTAGAGTGTTTTAGACGCACGTCCCGCGCGCCGGTTAAATAATATAATGGATGGCTTTGTAAATCTATATTACTAACAGCTGATAGCTGACGGTTGATAGCTCCAAACTAATCGTCCAACGCCTGATAAATTAACCTTGTCGCGACCGCTTCCGAATTATCGCCCGTATTTCCCTGCGTTTGCTTCATCAATACCATGATGATTTTTTCCTTAGGGTCCGCCCAGTAATTGGTATTGAAATAACCGCCCCAGCTAAACCGGCCAACGCTGCCGCTCCCCTGGTCGCGCCCGCGCGCGTTCAAAACGCTAAAGGCCAGGCTAAAATAGTTCGGCCCGTTCGCGCCGCCAAACAATTCGCCGGTCTGGTTGGATTGCGTCAGCAATTCCACCGTTGGTCGGCTCAAAAAACGTTTGTTGTTATAAACGCCGTCGTTCAGCAGCATTTGCAGAAAAATTGCATAATCCTTTGCAGTAGAAGAAAGCCCCGCTCCGCCCGAAAAAAAAGTTTTCGCGCCTTTGATCGGATAATCGGGATCGTAGAAGGTAACAGGGAAATGCGCCCATTTTATCAGACTGTCGGGACGCTGCACTGGAACCATGCGATCTTTTTTGGCGTCGGGCAAATAGAAATACGTATCGTTCATGCCCATCGGTTCAAATAAATGGGTACGCAAATATTCGTCAAAAGGCATGCCCGACATAATTTCGATAAAATCTCCCATGACGTCCAGCCCCTCGCTGTATGTAAATTTCTCGCCGGGCTGACTGTGGAGCGGCATTTTAGCGAGTTTTTTAATATTATCGCCGATTTTTACCGGATCCGTCGTAAACAGATCCACGATACCCGCTTTTTTATAGACCGCTTTAATACCCTCGTCGCCGTCGATGACGCCGTAGCCGACGCCCGACGTATGATCCAACAATTCGCGGATGGTAATTTCAGATTTCGCCGGTTCGGACGTATAAGTACTGTCCGCAAACCGGAAAGATTTGAAAACGACCGGATTCTTAAATTCGGGAATATATTTGGAGATCGGGTCGTCCAGGCTAAATTTTCCTTCTTCATACAACATCATCACGGCAGTCGCCGTAATGGCTTTGCTCATGGAAGCGATCCTGAAAATATCGTCGGTTTTCATGACTCGTTTGGCCGCCACGTCGGCATAACCAAAAGCTTTCTGATAAACAATTTGCCCGTTCCGGACAAATAGCGCGACGATCCCCGGTATTTTGTCCTGCAACACCAGATCGTTGAGCGCCTTGTCCATCCGTTTTAATCTCTCGGATGAGACGCCGACTGATTCAGACGACTTGGCGACCGTCAGTTGTTGGGGTTTGCCGGACGCCATAGTGGCGGTTTGGGCGTAATTAGAGGTTGCGCTCAAAAAGAGCGCCAGGAACAAAATTGGTTTTTTCATTAGTTTTGTTTCTTAAACAATAGGATGTTTAACAATTTGTATAACTTTGGTCAAATAATAGAATACTGGAATCTTCATAAAAGTAAGATAAATCAACAATTCTGCACGAAGAATTAAATAATTTATTCAAAAATAAGGCCGACGAACTTTTGAATTCCGAATTAAATGTACATAGACAAAACCATAAAAAGCAGAAAGTTAGAACTTCTTGATTATTTTAGGAACAGGGCGAATGAATTTATTCCTGCTATTAAAGAAAAATTCGCCGAGACAGAAGCGGATAAAAGAGCGCGGACTATCAACGAGCTTCTAAATAAGACAAAAGATACCTTAATATTTACATTATTACAAAGCGCTATAAAGGAAAATTGGTCTAACAAAGAAAAATTAGAGGCCCTTCTGATGATTACTTATTGCCAGATAGTGGTCATGATAGAATGCAGAAATTCATTGAAGCCCTATGAATATATGGATTTTTCGAGAAGAGTAGGCGAAATATGGGATGCATTTTGTCAATTATGTTTTTATTACCCGCTCAATGATATCAGACTTTTTATTCCGCCGCTCTTTTCTGAAGTAAAAGGCAAATTATCGGAAGAGATTACCAGCTATATTGATCGTTTAAGCATTTCAATGATCGAAAAGTCCGACCTTAAAAACTATTATAACAAAGTTTGGGGCTTAGTAAATGCGGGCGAAACTCAATTGGAGCTCGATCTGCATTTTGAACATGAGAATTTAAAATATGTAGTTGATTTTAAAAGCGGCTTTGGTTCAAACGAAAAAGGAAATACCAATCGATTATTGTTGATAGGCTCTATTTACCATAATTTAAATGAAGATTATAAATGTTTGCTTTTAGTAAGGTCGGAAGAAAATAATAGTTATTTCAATATACTGAAAAAATCTGGTCTATGGGAAAGTTATTGCGGAATCGCGGCATATCAAAAAATTCATGAATATTCAGGTTACAACCTAAAGAATTGGATTGATTTAAACATTGACTGGACACATGATTTTAACGTCGAGACCATGGCGCATTTGACGTCTAATGATTTACATAAGTACTTGCAATGGTAACTATACAAGAGAAAAAAAAGTATCAGGCGTATTATACAAAATCCAGACCTATAGTAAAATATATGGTGGATAAGTTATCTATTCAACCGATGGATAAAATATTTGAACCCTGCGGAGGCGATGGCGAACTGGTAGAGGGTATTCTAAAATTGAATAATAGCGCTCGCATTGATATTTGCGAATTGAATCCCTATTCGGTGGAATTACTGAATAAAAAATTTTCTGACTACCTAAATGTCAGCGTTTGGGAATGCGATATATTGCTTGATTTGGATTTAAATTTAAAGACCGGCTTTGGCGGATTTTACGATAAAATAATTGCTAACCCCCCCTATGGAGCATGGCACGACTCTGAAAAAAAGGCCATTCTCAAAAATACATTTCCCGGCGTTTATATCAAAGAAAGCTATGCGCTGTTTCTATTCCGTTGCATTGATTTGCTAAAAGAAGGAGGAATGTTATCCTTTATTATCCCGGATACCTTCCTTAATTTACACATGCACAAAGCGCTCAGGGAAAAATTATTAACCCGGACAAAAATAATAGAATTAGCTTTATTTCCTTCTTCTTTTTTCCCCGGTGTAAATTTTGGATACGCTAACCTCTGCATTATTTCGCTCCAAAAGACGTCGGCAAAAAAAGATTGTTTAAACAATATATTCAGGGTATTAACTGATTTTTCAACAGTTGAACAATTAAATTATTATGATAAAGCAAAATTAAAAGTATATGATTTTGCGCAGGAAGAAATACTCTCGAACCCCGATTATGCTTTTTTCATTTCCGAAAATTCTAAAATTTCTAAAATAATTAAGCATTCGACTACTTATATCGGAGATATAGCTAAGTGCGTAACCGGTTTTTATTCTGGCGACGATAAAACGTTTTTAAAAGTTCTCCGTCATAATTTGAAAAATGGTAAAAATTACGGTCTGATAGTCAACGAAAAGATCAATACGACTTACCAGCATTCAAATGATATCCTTGACGGTATAGAAGCGGAAGACTGTTTTTTACCCATAGTAAAAGGAGGAAATGTAAAATATTTTAAGCCTGACGTGTGGTTTATGGATTGGAGTAAAGAGTCGGTAAAACATTTTAAAAAAGATAAAAAAGCGAGATTTCAAAACCCTTCTTATTATTTCAAAATGGGCGTTGGAGTTCCGATGATTAGCGCGTCAAGCATTACGGCGGCTCTAATAGAAAATAAATTATTTGACCAAAGTATAGTCGGCGTTTTCCCTAAAGACGAAAATTTAACTTATTATTTATTAGCATTTTTTAATTCGCCGACCTGCAATCAACTTATTAGGACAATCAATCCCTCTGCAAACAATCCTGCAAATTATATTAAAAAAATCCCTTTTATAGAACCTAACAAAGCTGTTTTAATTGATGTTACCGAGAAAACCAGCGCAATTGTTGAGTCTATTAAAAGAACAGGACAATACGATTTACAAGTTGAAAAAGAAGTGCATACATTAATCAAAGAACTATATGGTTTTTAAAATAAACTCTCGTTAAAGATTGAAATATTATAATATTGCTTTTATTTAGGTTTAACTTATCCTATTCCTTAAGTCATGAAAATATTACCGCTTTATTTTTTAATCCTTTTATATAACGGAGTTTATTCACAAAATCCCCCGATCGGCGTCTTCGACCGTCAGGAAGATATTGGAAATCCAAAACATGCCGGCTACGCACGCTATGACGAAGCCGCGCAGGTCTATACCATTGGCGGGTCTGGTTTTAACATCTGGTTTAACCGCGACGAGTTCCATTATTTGTATAAAAAGTTGGCGGGCGATTTTATCCTGACCGCCAATTTTGAATTCACCGGCAACCAGGGGAATGCCCACCGTAAAATTGGCTGGATGGTCCGGGAATCTTCCGACGAAGGCGCCGCAAGCATGAACGCCGTTGTTCATGGCGACGGGCTGACCGTTTTGCAGTGGCGGGAGATGAGGGGCGCATTTATGCGAGATCCGGAAGATGAAATATTTTTTCCTAAAAAGGGCTGCGAGAGCATCCAACTGGAACGATCCGGCAGAAAATTGACCATGAGGGTGGCGCACCCGGGCGAGCCGCTTCAAACGGTCGGAACGCATGAGATCCTTTCCATGAAAGATTCGGTATACGCGGGCCTGTTCATTGGTTCCCATGATTCCGACAGGGTCGAAGAAGCGCGCGTCTGGAACGTCCGCATTGATAGACCCGTCCCAAATGATTACAGCCCAAACCCCATTGTCGCTAAAACATTACCCCGGACGCCTCAAAATGTGGGCAGCCGTATGGAGATTATGGACGTCTTCGACGGAAAAAGAAAAGTCATTCTGGAAGCAAAAGGCAGGTTCGAAGCGCCCAACTATATGCCCGACGGCAAAAAGCTCCTGTTCAACCAGGACGGCGCGTTATTTACCGTGCCGATTGAAGGAGGCGTTCCCGAAAAATTGAACACGGGAACCGTTACTGGAATCAACAACGACCACGGGATCACATTCGACGGAAAAATGCTGGCTATCAGCGGCGCTAAGCAAGGCGCAACCGGATATACTTCGGTCGTCTACGTCCTTCCGCTAACCGGCGGCATCCCAAAACCAGTCGCCGATATTCATCCCTCTTATTGGCACGGATGGTCGACGTCCGGCAAAGAAGTGACCATTGTCGCCCAGCGCAACGGCGTCCCCGTTTATAATTTGTATAAAGTGGACGTCAACACAGGAAAAGAAACGGCCTTGACGACCAATACCGCCGGACACGTGGACGGCCCCGAATATTCGCCCGACGGTAAATATATTTATTACAATGCAAATCCCTCCGGGACCATGCAACTCTGGCGCATGAAACCCGACGGATCGGGCAGGGAGCAACTCACGTTCGATCAATACCATAACTGGTTCCCTCATATTTCGCCCGACGGGAAATGGATCGCGTTCATTTCCTTCCCGCCGGACATAGATCCGGATTCCCACCCTTCCTACAAACGGGTTATGCTCCGGCTGATGCCGGCGTCCGGCGGGGCGCCAAAGGTCGTCGCCTGGTTATATGGCGGACAGGGAACCATTAACGTAAATTCCTGGTCGCCGGATAGCAAGCATATCGCCTTTGTCAGTAATTCCGAAGCCAGCGTTAAATAATCACTCTTGACTTGCAAAATCTGGAACTATGAAAAATAAAATATCCGGGAATCTTATTCAAAGTATGTTCAACGAAATCGAAAAGCTGATCCCGGATTATATGAAAAACGAAGTCGACAAAAACATTGCGCATGGCAACGTATCCGCCTGCGTCATCGACGAAGATGGCAATGTGTACGGGAAAATATTTGGGGGAAATAAAGCCAGAGGAAGGCATACTTTTAAAGTAGCGTGGACAAAAGCCAGCCAAGTATGGCTGACCGGAATAAAAACCGGAGAGTATGAAAAACTGGTCTTCACCAATGTGATCGGGGAAAATGCCAATGGTATCGAAAATCCGGATTTAATCGGATGGGAAGGCGGCCAGCCGCTGAGTTTAACGGATGGAACTATACTGTCCGTTGGTTTTAGCGGGTTCAGGGGATTCCTGGACAATGAAATCATGTCCAAAGCCCTGGAGGAAGCGCAAAAATATATAAAATAGACTTTATAGGCTATGAGCAATATGGTCATTGTAAAGATTATGACCAAGCTTTTCGCAAAAAACGCAGCCAGTTGCCATGCATGATATTTTCAATATCCGGTTCATTATACCCTCTTTTTATTAATAAAGCCGGTATATTTTGTAAATCCGCAATGGTTTTGAGATCGTAAGGCGCTTGCTCGCGCCCAAATGCGCCGTCCAAGTCGGAGCCAATACCGACATGGAGCGTGTTGCCCGCAAGCTGGCAAATATGGTCGACCTGGTCGATTATTTTTTCCATATTGCAATGCATACTTTCAGGAGTAGAAATGCCGCGGATCCAGTCCGGAACCAGCATCCAAGCGTCCATCGCGACCCCAATCACCGCTTTCCGATCGATTAGCGCCTTAATCTGTTCGTCGCTGTATTGCCGGTTATGATCGACCAGCGCGCGGCAGTTATTATGACTCGCCCAGACATGCCCGCCAAAATGATCGAGCGCTTCCCAAAAACTTTCGTCGCACAGGTGCGAAGTATCTAGAATAATATTCAGCCGTTCCATTTCTTTCAACAATGCGCGGCCTTTTGGCCCAAGCGATCCTGTCGCGTCGGTACCCGGCGCATAGCGGCCGGGACCGTAATGCGCCGGGCCGAGCGCCCGCAACCCATACCGGTAAGCCCGCTCTAAATGGCCAATAGTAATAATGGAATCCGCCCCTTCTAAACTTAAAATATAACCCACGGGTTTGCCCGCGTGATCGTGATCGACAGTCCATAATTGTAGATGCGCTTCCAGTCCGGCCAGATCGACAATTTGCGTCATTTCCCCCGCTTCTTCCATCGCATTATACCACGCCAGTTGTCCCTGCGTTTGCGCCCATGCCTGTTCCGGCGAGTTCCAGCCCGGTAAAGGATTGTCAGGCGCAACATATCGCCCTATTTGCGTGGCAACGACTAAACCCACGTTGCCTTTTCGCAACTCAGGCAGCGATACCAGCGCTTTCCCGCGATCGGGCTTATCAGTCAACCCGCGCTCCCGCTCGTTGATGACGGCCAGCGGTTGCCTAAGATCGCGGTTCCACTCCAGCGCGTTCATACTTAAATCCAGGTGAGCGTCAAATAGGAGCATATCTTTTCAAATGTTAATTCGGCGATCGCGGGCCGTAGTCAGCCACTCGCCGTTAATCTTTTTGTTCTCAATCGTTATGGCCCGTTCATACAAAGCGACCGTCGGGCAAATATGGTAAGGTAGTCCGTATAAAAGATCTCCGATTTTATATGTATGACCTTCGCCCGCTTCCATGACCAAATGTTCTTCGCTTTGACCGACGGGCGTCAGTTCGGGCGCATTCAAAAAACAGATACGTTTGTTCAACGCATTTTCTGCCGCTACGGATTTATGACCTACGTCAAGGCAAATTTTGGTTGTATCGGGCAGCGAAACAACGCGCGTAATGACCAGCGCCGCCGTTAAAAAAGGCTGTTCGGTAAAAGCGTCCTGGTAGCCTTTATCCCAATAAATAAAAGTGCCGGGACTACATTCCACGTTCGCTCGTTTAGCGTGGGCCGGGAAAGTAGGCGTTCCGCTGGCTACAATAACCGGCTCGGGAAACCCTTTTTGGACAAGTTCGGTTTGTAGTTTTTCCACGTCGCCGAAGTACGCATTACAGCGATTGATGCGGGTCTGCAAGTCAGCGTCGTGAATATGGCCGTCGTAAACATGAAAACCAACAGCACAGACGCCCGGCAAAAGCGCGCAAGCCGAATATAACCGGGACGCCGCTTCGCCCGGCGCAATGCCGGTCCTGTTCATGCCGACATTCAAATCTACATAAACGCTAATTTGTAATTCCGCTTTTACGGCGGCATCCGACAATTGGGTGACGGAAGCGAAATTATCAACCAGAGAGGAAAAGGTTGTTTGAGGAAAAGTTTGAATAATTTTTATAAACCGGGCTAATTTAGGTCCGGTCGGCTGATAAGCAAACAAAACGTCTTTTGCTCCGCATTGACCCAGCAGCTCCGCTTCGGCAATCGTCGCGCATTTAAATTTATGGATCCCAGCCGCTATCGTAAGCAAAATCGCTTCCCGGCACTTATGGGTTTTAACATGCGGACGCAACCGTCCGACGTCGTCGATCATGCTTTTCAAAACCTCCAGGTTATGTTTCACGCGATCGGTATAAACAATCAGGGCGGGCGTATCTATCGCATCGGCGTCCCGTACATCAAACCAGTTCCCGGCAGGCGTTTCCATCTGATCGTTTTATTTAAATCAAGTTACCCAACGTAGAATTAATCCATTTTTTTAGTACAAATTCCTTATAATCAACAGATTAAAAGCTAAAGGCTAATAGCTAACGGCTAATAGTTGTCTAATGCAATTCAAACAGCGCTTCAATTTCAATGGGAATGTTGTCCGGTAAAGAACCAAATCCAACGGCGCTGCGGACGCCAATCCCATTTTCTGGCCCCCAAACCGAAGCGAACAATTCGCTGCATCCGTTGATCACGTAGGGATGCTTCTCAAAATCGGGCGTGCAATTCACCATGCCCAATACTTTGATCACCCGCTTCACTTTATTCAAACTCCCTAAATTAGCTTGAATGGTCGCTAAAATCGCCAGCCCAACCTGCCTTGCGGCTAGTTTGCCATCCTCCATACCAACCGTTTCTCCAATCCGCCCAACGATCAGCGACCGGTCGTTTTGAACCGTGCCGTGACCGGAGACGTATAAATGTTTTCCGTCTATTAAACAAGGTTTATAAACGCCGATCGGCGCCGGTGCCGGCGGCAGCGTTAAGCCCAGACTCAAAAAATTCTCTTCCGGCGTGTTCATTTTTCTTTTATTTTGATGATGCGTTCCTTACCCTCTAAATATTCCATTCCCAATAAAACCAGACTATATGAAATTACATCAGGCGGCTAATATTTTCTTATTGTTTTCAATAAATTGATCAAAAGAGATGGGGATGCGTTGTGCGATTCTTTGTACCCAATCCGTTAAGGCGGGTTCCTGTTGAAATCTTGGCAGATAATGCAACATCATCATGACCAAAATCAACATGGTCGGGATGATAGCGCTTTTTCCACGCCCTGAACCGATAAAAAAACAACGTGCTTTACTCCCTGCTGCGCCGCCGTATCTATCAGCGGTTTGAAATATTTCCGTACTTCGGATATTTGGGGCGGTCGCAATAAAAAGACCGCGTCGCAATTTTTCAATGCAGGTTGAAAAGTAGCGATATTGGTAAAGTCAAACAGTACGGGCGCAACATTATATCCCGTTAATTGCTGCTTTTCTTTCTCCACGTCCCGAAGCCTGGCTAATACGGTCATATTGTGCGGTATCCTGCTTAAAGATTTTATGACTTCCATGCCCACATTTCCAGTGGCGCCTGTGATCAGTAAGTTTACCATGTAAATATATGAGATGAGTTAATCGTCCAATCTTTTTCTGTCGGAAATATTTTACATTAATTTTTACCTTGTATAGGTATTTAAAAAATAAAACAAATGCGATTCATAACCTTAATCTTACCGATTATTTTAGCGCTTGGTTGTGCCGGTTCAAAAAACGTGGCCCTGAAATCCGGTAAATTAAACGGCGCCTGGGCGCCTGTTCAGGAAGAAATGGGAGGAACCTCGCTTCCGGGAGCGGCATTTGAAAAACAGCGCCTGATTATCAGCGACAGCGTATATACGTTTACCGCCGAGTCTGTCGATAAGGGGATCATAAAGTACAAAGACGATAAAATGGATATTTACGGCAGGGAAGGTATTAATCAGGGAAAGCATTTTACCGCCATTTATAAATTAGAAAACGGAGCCTTAACGGTCTGCTATAACTTATCGGGCGATCACTATCCTGAAACATTTGAAACCCAGGGAAAACCCGCTTTTTTCCTTGCAGTTTTCAGAAAGCGCCCTTAAAAGAAGACGCTAAAAAATAAGTAGTCTCGACGAGAATCGAACTCGTATCAAAAGTTTAGGAAACTTCTATTCTATCCATTGAACTACGAAACCGGCTTAAAAAAATTGAATACAAAGATAAGATTTTTGCCGTAAATTTGACCGCAAAGGAAAAAATAAAATGGATATTGAGACCCTGCGCCTGTATTGCCTCTCTAAAAAAGGCGGCTCCGAAGATACGCCCTTCGGACCCGATACGCTCGTGTTCCGCGTCGTCGGTAAAATTTTCGCGTTGACCAGCCTCGACGTCCCCTCGGCGCGGGTCAACCTGAAATGCGATCCCGAATAT
Organism: Chitinophagales bacterium; assembly: GCA_038230555.1. Taxonomy (GTDB): domain Bacteria; phylum Bacteroidota; class Bacteroidia; order Chitinophagales; family Saprospiraceae; genus JAAFJT01. The sequence continues at coordinate 1,530 of JBBRMZ010000059.1, read as the reverse complement.
GCCGTCGAACTGCGCGAGCGCTATCCGGAATCCGTTCTGCCAGGCTATCACATGAATAAACAACACTGGAACACCGTCGAAATGGAAAACGGGCTCGACGAAAAACTCATCCGCAGCCTCGTCGATCATTCCTATAAAATCATCGTGGCCAGTTTAAAAAAAGCGCAAAAGGAAGCGCTCAATAATATGTAACGTTCAATACTAAATTGCATCCTCATGATAAAATGTTTCTTACTGATATGCTGCATAACCAGCCTCACAAACCTTACCCCGTGCGACGCCCAAACCGGCGCCTTGAAAAACGGACGCAATCTGTTCAACGGTAAAGACCTTACAGGCTGGGAAACCTACCTTGGACCTGTTTTTGACGAAAACGGCCATGCGGCAAAAGGCGCGCCTTCCCTCGGCCTCAATAACGACCCGCAAAAAGTCTTTTCTGTAGTAACCGTGGATGGCAAAAAGGCCCTGCGCGTTTCCGGCGAAGTGTTTGGCGGTATAAATACTGCGGAAACTTTCAAAAACTACCACCTGCAACTACAATTCAAATGGGGCGTCCTGAAATGGGCGCCTAAAAAGAAAGCCAAAAGAGACAGCGGCTTGCTCTACTTCGCCAACGGTCAACAAGGCGCCGCCGACGGCGGACTTTGGATGCAGGCCCAGGAGTTCCAGATCCAGGAAACCGATTGCGGGGATTATTGGGGCGTGGCCGGCGGCATGTTCGACGTCCCGACCAGGAAAGAAAACGATTCTACCTACAGATACGACCCCAACGGAGAGATGCGGACTTTCCAGGATAAACCCCCGGTAGGCCGCCGCGCTTTTAAAAGCGTCGACGCCGAAAACCCGACCGGCCAATGGAATACGTTGGATCTCTATTGTTCCGGCGATACCGCCGTCCATGTGGTAAACGGCAAAACCGTCATGGTCCTTTATCATTCAAAACATACCGTCGACGGAAAAGTCGTCCCGCTTAGTGAAGGAAAAATCCAGTTGCAGTCAGAAGGCGCCGAAGTGTTCTACCGCCATATCAGGCTTCAACCCATTGACGGGATTCCGGCAGGCGTCTTAAAATAGGCGCTTCTATGACAATTTTTGCGGCGTCTAAAACTGAATGGTTGAAATAACCTCTATAAGGTAGGGCCAGGTCGCGACCTGTCCCTACCGCCTATGTCAGAAAATCCGGAATAAAAGATCAACTTAATAGGTTCCCGTGATTACAATCAAATAGGTATAGAAAATAAAAACCATTTTGAAACGTATTTGTCTAAAAAATGGCCTTATTTTGTAGCCCGTTTTTATAATAAGTCCGCGCTGAAACCCTTAAGAACAGCAATAGATCGCTTTTACCTTGTCCATTCAAAAACCTGTTTCTTCGCTAAAGTCGACCTTCTAAATTTTCAAAAACAACTCTAGGTAAGTAATTACAATCCTGTCCCCGCTGCTTATCGTCTCCTTGATGTCTTGTATGGTTACGGCTCAAAAAGAGGGAGTTAGCGTCGATCCTGGTATCTGGGTTCGAAAAGGCTTTAG
>JBBRMZ010000058.1:0-23835 GCA_038230555.1 Chitinophagales bacterium | reverse complement strand
TAATTTACTATTTCCTATATATCCCTTTTTATGAATTCCTCCTTTTACCTGTTGCGTTTTTCGGCGGTCATCGCTTTTTCGGCTCTCTTTTATTCTGTTCCGGAAGCTCAAATTCTGCACCCCGTTCACTGGAGTTTTGAAAGTAAAAAAGTCGCCGAAGGGGAATACGATTTGATATTAAACGCTAAACTGGATAAAGGATGGCATGTATATTCACAATTTCTTAAAGGCGACGGACCGATACCGACCGAAATTACTTTCCAGCCTTCGACCGCTTACCAGTTGGTTGGCAAAGCGGCGGAGAATTCAGCGCACAAAGAATCCGGCTACGATAAGTTGTTTATGATGGACGTAACGAAGTTCAGCGACCAGGTTTCTTTTGTACAACACATCAAAGCGACGGACGTTTCCAAACCCGTTAAAGGCGCTGTCCGGTTTGGAACATGCGACGATGAAAGATGCTTGCCGCCCGACGAAGCGGAATTTTCTATACAATTGCCCGGAGCCGCTAAACCGGGCGGATCGGGCGGTTCCGGCGGCGCGTCCGTTTCGCCATCCGCAGTTCCGGTTGTAACCCCGCCTGTTCAACGCAACGCTCCGGTTCCGGTTGGGCCGCAAATCGGCCTTAAAAGCGCTTCGGGGATTGTGACTACAAGTCCGCGCAATGGCGTGTTGCATCCTGTCCAATGGACTTTTGAAAATAAAAAAGCAGACAATCACACCTATGACCTGACGTTCAAAGCGGTCATCGAACCAGGCTGGCATATCTATTCCCAGTTTTTGAAGGGCGACGGCCCGATCCCGACGAGTTTTCATTTTGATAAAGACGACAACGCAACTCTTACCGGCGCGGCGCAGGAAAACAGCCCTAAGCGGCGAGAACACGTTGAGCAGTTGTTTAATAATATGAAAGTAGTGGATTTTGCGACCGAAGCCGTTTTTATGCAGAGAATAACGGTAAAAGATTCCGCCCAACCGGTAACCGGCACGCTGGAATATATGGCTTGCAACGAATCGACCTGTTTGCCGCCGGAAGAAGTAAAATTTGAGTTTATCCTCTCAACCCGTTTTCCGGGCGCGGAGATTACGGAAAGCGCTTCCCCGCCGTCCGCTTCAATTGCCGGACACCCGGTCGCTAAGTATCTCTTTGATAAAAATATGGAAAACAGCGCTTGCAACGCCATTGGCAGCCAGCCTGCGGACGACCAGAAAATGGGCTGGGCGCTGATCTTTTTGCTGGGTTTTGGCGGCGGCCTCTTTGCCTTGCTGACGCCGTGCGTTTTTCCAATGATCCCGATCACCGTCGGTTATTTTACTAAGGGCGGCAAAGACCGGAAAGCGGGTTTGCGCAACGCGCTGGTCTACGGCGCGTCCATTTTCGCTATTTATATGGCGCTGGGCCTGTTAGTCACGTTGCTTTTTGGCAGCGCGGCGCTCAACGAATTGTCCACGAACGCTTGGTTCAATATTTTCTTTGGCGCGCTGTTCATCGCTTTCGGGGTTTCTTTCCTGGGCTATTTTGAAATCACGCTGCCGGGCGCCTGGAGCGCCCAGACCGACCGCGCGGCGGACAGGGGCGGCTACGCAGGTATCTTTTTTATGGCCTTTACGCTGGCGCTGGTCTCCTTCTCTTGTACGGGGCCAATCATAGGGTCGCTTTTAGTTAAAACTGCGTCGAGCGCGACCATTTCCGCCGGACCGGTAGCGGGAATGGCGGGTTTCGCTACCGCGCTCGCCCTTCCGTTCGCTTTGTTCGCCGCATTTCCGGCATGGCTGCAATCGCTTCCCAAATCTGGCGGCTGGATGAATGAAGTTAAAGTTACGCTGGGTTTTGTTGAAATCGCCCTGGCCTTAAAGTTTTTCTCCATTGCCGACCTGACCACCGGACATAAAATTATTCCTTACGAATTTATGCTGGCTGCCTGGATCATTTGCGCGTTGGGATTAACGCTGTATTTTTTAAGAAGAATTCACTTTCCGCATGATTCCTCGAAAAGAGGCGCTACAGCGCTGCGTACGGGGCTCGCTGCGTTTTGGGCCATCGCGGCGCTTTACTTGGCGACGGGCTTCCGGCTTAATACGCTTTCTGGCGCTTTTGATACGCCTGCCTTTGTCAGCGGCCTGATGCCGCCGGCCGGACATAGTTACGTTTTTCCAAGAACCTGCCCGCTCAACCTCAATTGTTTCCATGATTTCGACGAAGGACTAGCCTATGCCCGTCAGGTTGGGAAACCCGTTTTACTGGATTTTACCGGCTGGGGCTGCGTTAACTGCCGCAAAATGGAAGATCAGGTCTGGGGGAAACCGGGGGTGCTGGAACTCATCCGCGACAAGTATGTGCTGATCTCTTTATACGTCGACGAAAGGAAACCTTTAGATCAAACCTATAAATCTGTTTTTGACGGCAAAGAAAAGCACACCGTCGGACAAAAATGGTCCGATTTTGAAGCCATGCACTTCAACCGGAATTCGCAGCCTTATTATGTATTGCTGGACGCTGATCTGAAAATATTGAATACGCCGGTCGCCTACACGCCCGACGTTACGGCCTACCACGCTTTTTTGCAATGCGGACTGGATCAGGCAGAACGGGAAAAAATCAGCACGAAAGAGGGGCTTTCCAATAAATAGTTCAGCGGATTAAGCGCTCATATAAAAATGTATGCGCCGTTTTAATTTTTATCGGCTATTGATAATCAACAAAATACAGTCGGCTAACTGCTAATAGCTAACGGCTATTTAGGATAGGCGCGGTTTGATGGGCGTATTTTGCTCGATTAGCTTTATTCCTTCTGCGGTTAGTTTAATCATTTGTTGCTTATACAAGCTGCCGACGGCCTTTTTGAACGTTTTTTTGCTCATTTGCAGCAGGCGGTAGATCTCTTCGGGCGTACTGTCGTCCGTGAGGGGCAACAGGCCTTTATTGTCTTTAATTTTTTTCAGCAGCGTTTCGACGGCGTCTGGGACGCGCGCTTCATAACCCGCTTTTTGAAGCAAAACGTCGATCTTTTTATCTTCGCGGATGTTTTTCACGAAACCCGTTACTTTCTGACCGACCTGTAACGGCTGAAATACTTCGCTGGCAAAAATCAGCCCCATATATTTTTGGTCGATGGCAACTTTATAACCTAAATTGGTTTTACGGTAGATCAGTAGTTCCACTTCCTGCCCGACGGTCAAATCCTCGTTCTCTTCTTTCAAAAATTTTACCAGTTGCGACGACGCCATCATGCGGTCGGTAGATTCGTCGAGCAGTAGTTTAACGACATACCAACGCCCGGTTTCCATTTTTTCGGCTTGCTCTCTCATTGGTACAAACAAGTCCTTAGATAGGCCCCAGTCCAGGAAAGCGCCGTTTTGCTGCGTGGAGACGACGCGTAAATAAGCAAGTTCGCCGCTGACTGCAAAGGGTTTTTCTGTAGTGGCGATGATGCGGTCTTCTGAATCTGTGTATAAAAACACTTCCAGGTCTTTGCCAATTTCCAAATCTGCGGGAACATACCGGATAGGCAGCAGGATCTCGCCAAAAGGTCCGCCGTCCAGATAAACGCCAAAGCTTAGTTTTTTGACGACTTCGAGCGTCGCATATTGTCCAATATTAATCATGGCAATTGATCATAACTCTTACTTACTGGCTAATATCCAGCCATTTTAATTCTTTTTCTTCCAGCGAATGGCTGACCTGTCCAAGTTCGACGGACAGTTTCCGGATCTCGTCAGGCTTCAATGCGCTGTTGTCGAACATCGTTGTGATCTCTTCTTTTCGTTTTTCTAGCCGCGCGATCTCTTTCTCTAATTTGCCAAGTTCTTTTTTATCAAAGCGCCCCACGGATGGAGCGGCGCCTTTTTCAGGGGCGGCGGCATTACCGGCGGCCTGCGATTTGCCCGTCGCGACGACTGCCTTAGCGGCGGCGTTTTTAGCGTTACCTGCCCGCGCTTCCGCTTTTTTCTCTTCGCGATATTCAGAGTAGTTGCCGTTATAGTCCAGGATCTCGCCTTTTCCTTCAAAAATAAACAGGTGATCAACCAGTTTATCCATAAAATAACGGTCGTGGGTAACGATGACGAGGCAACCGTTGTAATCTTCTAAAAACTCTTCCAGTACATTGAGCGTCATAATGTCCAGATCGTTGGTCGGCTCGTCCAGTATGAGGAAGTTAGGGTTTTTCATGATAACGGTCAGTAAATAGAGCCGCCGTTTTTCTCCTCCGCTCAGTTGAGAAACATAGACCTGCTGCTGCGAACGGGAAAACAGGAACCGCTCCAGCAAAGCCGCCGCCGTTATTTTAAAGCCTTTTTCCAGCGGAATATATTCCGCCACGTCGGTGATGACGTCGATAACGCGCTTATCTTCTTTGAGTTGCATCCCCGACTGGGTATAATAACCAAACAAGGTGGTTTCTCCAATGACGACTTTGCCGGCGTCCGGCTGAACGAGGCCCGTCATCATTTGCAACAGCGTCGATTTGCCCGTTCCGTTAGGACCTACGATTCCGACGCGCTCGCGCCGCTTGAATTTATAAGAAAAGTCTTTAACCAGCGGACCGCGATTATAAGCCTTGGACACATTGTGCAGTTCCAATATTTTACTTCCCAGCCAAGTCGTTTTAATTTCTATCTGCATGTCCGTATTGTCGCTTCGCTTGCTTACTTTTTCTTTAATGTCATAGAATTCGTCGATGCGGGATTTGGCTTTGGTCGTTCTGGCCTGCGGCATCCGGCGCATCCATTCGAGTTCGCGTTTGAAGAGCTGGCGGTTTTTCTCCATCGTCGCGGCGTCCGCTTCCTGGCGGAGCGCTTTCTTATCAAGGTAATCGCCGTAGTTGCCTTTGTAGCGGTAAAATTGTCCGTCTTCGAGTTCGATGATGGTATTGCATACGGCGTCCAGGAAATACCGGTCGTGCGTGACCATAAAAATGGTAAGCGAGGATTTGGATAAATACTCTTCCAGCCATTCGATCATATCGAGGTCCAAATGGTTAGTTGGCTCGTCAAGGATAATAAAATCCGGTTCGTCGATGAGAAGTTTTGCCAACGCAAGGCGTTTTTTTTGTCCGCCGGAAAGGGAACCGACTTTTTGTTCCAGGTACTGATCTATCCGCAGTCGCGAAAGAATTTCGTTAACGCCCGCTTCGAAGTCCCACGCTTTAAGGTCGTCGATCAGGGTAAGGGCGGCATGCATATCTTCCTCCCGCTCAGGGTGCAACAGCGCCACTTCATAAGCTTTGATGGCCTGAATGGAAGGATTTTGGCTTTCAAACATCGCTTCGAGGGCTGTCGCCTCATCGTTTAAAATGGGTTCCTGATGAAGGAAGCCCGTGCGGATCTCTTTGCTGATTATAATTTTAGCGTTTTCCCCTTCGGCGCCTTCTTCGCCGGAAAGCACGCGCATGAGAGTCGTTTTGCCCGTTCCGTTTTTGGCGACCAGCGCGATTTTCTGTCCTTTGTCTATAAACAGGGAAATATCTTTAAACAAAACTTTCTCGCCGTATGTCTTGGTGACGCGCTCTAAAGTCAAATAATTCATTCTTATATTCTATTAAGGAGTTTTCACGCTCCGCAGGAGTCAAATTAGCCGAATTTCGGTAAAAACTACTCGGTTTCGATAGTCGTCACCGGATTTCGCCGCAAAAATACGCATTATTTCCGGCGCTTTGCGCATGCGCGCTAAATCATTCCCGGCTCTGAAAACATAAATTCAAGCGAATCAAATTCATTTGCCCGATAACTTAAAAGCCGGCGGATAAAAACCGGTAAATAATCTTGGTAAAACATTTTTTTTGTAGCTTAAATACGCGCCGTTATGTTCCTCTGAAAGAAAAATATATCAATCCGTTTACAGATTTTGTCTTCAAGAAACTGTTCGGTACGGAACCGAATAAGGATTTGCTAATTATGCGAATAATGGGTTGAAAAAATCCAAAAAGGCGCCGGGACGATATACCCAAAAATCGGAAGTGAATATAACAGCCGCACATTTCCTTTCATATCTTGAATCCCGGCTCCGACGTCCGTTTATCCTTTATAAGCGCCGTTATCCGTCACCCCTTGAGTCATACATAAGCCGTACATAAGCCGTACATAAGCCGTATCTGATTCATATATAAGTCATAGCTGACCGTCGCCTCAGATAGTATTCAATCTGAAAAACGTGCTCGACACGGCATTTGGAGAAGCCAAGATCAAAGAGGCGGAGGGCGAAGTGAGAGGCGAAAGCTAAAAATGAAGGTATTATCAGCGCGCTGCAATCAGGATAAATGTCTTTAGAACTAATTGCCTAAGTTTTTAAGGTAACCGTAGCCGACGTTTTAGAAATCAAAAAAAGAACAAAATTTATAATAATACTTATTCCAACTGGTCGATTTTATATTGAATAATCTGCTTATCAGAAACGGTCTTAGCTAAAGACCATGCTTTCAAAAAAGCGTTTTTTGCTTTTTCTTTATTGACCGTTTTATATAGCTCGCCAAGCAACGCAAAATAAAAATGGTTACTCGTTAGCTGAAGTTTTTCAGCCTCAATGAGCGCTTCTCCGACGCCGTTGGCTTTGGCCAGCGCATAAGTTCTGTTGAGCGCCGCTATAGGCGAATACTCGATTTGCAGGAGGCGGTTATAGAGTTGTAAAATACTTTCCCATTTTTCGGGCGCGTCGTGTTTTTGGGTATGCCAATAGGCAATGGCCGCTTCCAGATGATATTTGGATAAACTTTTTCCGCAAGACGCGCGATTCAAATAGAATGTTCCCCGTTCAATTAATTGTTGGTTCCATAAATTCTCGTCCTGATCTTCATATAAGATGAGTTCGCCGTTTGCGTTGGTTCGCGCTTCAAACCTGGACGAATGGAAACACATCAGGGAAAGAAGCGCGTTGGCGGCGGGCGAATTAGTATGATCGTTTTCAATCAGCATGAAGTTCAGCCGCATGGCTTCGAGGCAAAGATCTTTGCGCAAAGCGCTGTTTTGCGAGGTGGAATAATAGCCTTCGCTGAACAAAAGATATAAGGTTTTTAAAACCGTTTCTAACCTGCGTTCCATTTCATCGGGAAGGGGCAATTCAATTTTTACTTTTTCCGCTTTTAATTTTTCTTTCGCCCTGGCCAGCCTTTTGTAGATCGTTTCGCGGGACGTTAAAAAGGCGTCTGCAATTTCTTCGGCGCCAAATCCGCAAAGTATATTTAAAGATAAGCCAATTTGCGCTTCCGTGGAAATGGACGGGTGGCAAACGGCAAACATCATTTGCAACTGGCTGTCTATGATGTTCTCATTGGATAAGTCGATTTCATCGGGCTCAATGGAGTTAGCGAAAACATGCAGAGCGGGACTAATTTTTTCTGTAAATAGCTTATGCCGTTTTAAAAGGTCAAGGGCTTTATTTTTGGAAACGGCATACAACCAGGCAGACGGATTTTGAGGTATTCCTTTTTGCCCCCAGGTTTCGGCAGCTATCAGGAAGGTTTCGGCGACAACGTCTTCGGCTTTTTCAATGTTATCGACGCCCAATACTTTGCAAAGCACGGCAATGATTTTTCTGTATTCCGTCCTGAATAAATGCGGCAGCAATTCGGTATTTTCCATCGGTAAAAAGCCGCCCGGAATTGACCAGGCGGCTGGAAATTTCTTTGGCGATTACATTGGAACGATGGTCCGCACTTCTACGTTCCCGCCGACGTGTAAAATGGGGCATCCTTTTGAAAGTTCCGCAGCCTCGTCGATGGAATCGGCTTTTATTACGATGTAGCCGCCGATCGCTTCTTTCATTTCCACATACGGTCCGTTGGTTACGGTCTGGTTGGATTTTACAACCCTGCCGTCGCCGTCGAGCCTGTTTCCGGAATTCGCCAATTTGTTCTGGGCGGCCAGCCCGCCCATCCAATCCTGCCAGGGTTTCATCATGTTTTGCATTTGCTCGGGCGAAAGCGTTGCGTTCTGACCTTCTTGATCTCTTCTGAAAACCAATAAAAACTCTTTCATCGTTCTTTTTTCAATGGTGAAATTAATGATTGTACGCTTTTATAACGATTGAGTTTTCAGGATTAGACGCCCGGGAAAATAATTTTGATACCGCAAATTACGCTATATTTGGCGTTTCAAAAAAACCTTCATAAGCATGGTCAACTCCTATATCAGTTTTCGCAACCTCCGGTTTATTTTGTTTGAAGTATTGGAAGCCGAACGCGTTAGCCGGCTCCCTTTTTACGAAGCCTACGGCAAAGAAGACTTTGAAAATATGCTGGACGCCGCGCGCCAGATCGCCGACCGCGACCTTTTCCCGTACTATATGGAGATGGATCGAAAAAAAGCGTATTTCGATCCGGCGACCGGGACGGTGCAGGTGCATCCTCAACTGAAAGTCATTATCCGCGCTTTGGCGGAGGGCGGCTGGATCGGGGCGCACGCGCCGCATGAATTTGGCGGTATGCAAACGCCGCTTTCGCTGACCAACGCCGGGCTGCTCATTTTTTACGCGGCCAACATCAACGCCGCCTACGCTTTTTTGACCACCGGCGCTTCCAACCTGATCATGAGCTTTGCTTCGCCGGAATTGCGCGACCTTTATATTCCTAAAATGTTTTCAGGCGAATGGCAGGGGACGATGGCGCTCACGGAACCGCAGGCGGGCAGTTCGCTATCGGACGTGATCTCTTCCGCAGAACCGACGGAACGGGCGGGCGAGTACAAGATCACGGGTCAAAAAATATATATTTCCGGCGGCGATCATACGGCAGTCGATAATGTCGTGCATCTTTTGCTGGCGCGGATCAAAGGCGCGCCTGCCGGGACGAAAGGAATTTCCCTGTTCATCGTCCCAAAATACCGCGAAGAAAACGGTCAGATGGTTTCTAACGACGTGACGACGGCGGGTATTTACGGCAAAATGGGGCAGAAACAATACGTGGCTGCCCACCTGATGTTTGGCGAAAAAAACAATTGTTTCGGATATATCGTCGGCGAACCGCATAAAGGATTGTCTTATATGTTCCAGATGATGAACGAGGCGCGGATCGCAACGGGCATGACGGCTGCGGCTGCGGCTTCCGCCGCATATTACGCTTCGCTGAAATACGCGCATGAACGTCCGCAGGGACGCCGGCCCGGGAATAAAGACGTTCATCAACCCCAAATCCCGATCATCGAACATGCGGACGTCAAAAGAATGCTGCTTTTTCAGAAATCGGTGGTTGAGGGCTCCATTGCGCTGCTCCTCGAATGCAGCGCGCTGACGGACGTCGCTACCCACGGCGAAGGCGAGGAAAAAACCAACGCGCACTTGTTGATCGAATTGTTAACCCCCGTCGCTAAATCGTACCCCGCCGAAATGGGGACGCAATCAGTGATGGCGGGAATGCAGGTTTTGGGCGGCGCGGGATATTGCGACGATTTTCCGCTCGAGCAGTTGTACCGGGACGTCCGGATAAACGCGATTTATGAAGGGACCACCGGCATCCACGGCCTCGACCTGCTGGGCAGGAAAGTTTCGATGGAAGGCGGCAAAGCGCTGACCTTGTTTGTCGCAGAAATTCAAAAAACGCTGGGCGCGGCCAGAGAATCTAGCCAATCCGTTAAAGACTGCGCGGATAAATTGCAAAACGCCGTCGGAAAGCTGGGGCATACCACCCAAAGCCTGTTGCAAAAAGGTAAAGACCACGGGCCGGAAGCCATGTTGGCCGATGCGACGCTCTATCTTGAATATTTTGGAATAGTGGTTATTGGCTGGCAGTGGCTGAAGCAGGCGGTCGTCGCGCAGCACACGCTGACTACGGGCGCCGTAGGCGAAGACGTTGATTTTTACAACGGTAAAATAGCGACGCTCCAATATTATTTTGAATATGAACTTCCGAAGATCAAAGGCCTGCACGAACGGCTCAACAGCTCCGCGCCGGGGACGATGGAGACGCCTAAATCGTTTATTGTCTAAAAATAATTAGTATGGAGCTGAAACTCATCGATTTACATTTTCAGGGGCATGAGCTTTCCATCGGTTCTTACCTGTTGGAAGACGCCGGATCTTTGGCTTTGATTGAAACGGGGCCATATAGTACCGTGCAATCGCTGCTGGACGGAATCGCCGCCGCCGGTTTTCGGCCCGAAGACGTCAAACAGGTTTTTCTGACGCATATCCACCTGGATCATGCGGGCGCGGCATGGTATTTTGCCCGTCTGGGCGCTCAGATCTATGTGCATCCGGCAGGCCAGAAACATTTGGTCGATCCGTCGAGGTTATATAATTCCGCCAAAATGATCTACCAAGATAAAATGGACGCGCTCTGGGGCGCTATGAACGAGATCGATCCCGCGCGGGTAACGAGCGTCGCGCAGGGAGAAAAAATTCCTTTTGGAAATTCTTTTATTACGGCCTGGCATACGCCCGGCCATGCCGTTCATCATATTGCCTGGCAATGTGGAAAAGAATTGTTCACCGGCGACGTGGCGGGCGTCAAAGTCGGCGAATTTCCGGTAGTTCCTCCCTGCCCACCGCCGGATATTAATATTGAAGATTGGCTTGATTCCATCGAACTGATGCGAAAACTACCGGTCGATACCTTGCGCCTCACCCATTTTGGCGCCGTCCATGATATAGAAAATCATTTTGATATTCTGTCGGAGAAACTCAAGACCTGGTCGGCCTGTATGAAGCCGTTTGCAGACCAGGGTGTTCCGCAGGAAGATGTCGTACCGCAATTTATGGAATTTACAAAAAATGATTTGCTGGAAGGGGGGGCTACTCCCGAAATCATTGCCGTTTACGAATTAGCGAATCCATCGTGGATGGGGGTAGCGGGATTAATGCGGTACTGGCAGAAAAAAGCAAAAAGCGACGGGGCTGCCCATTGAACGCACCCGTCGCTTTTTAAACGCCTGTTTTATTACGAAGCCGGCAGGAATTTCTGAACCAATACAAAAAAGGATTTCATGATTTCGATCTCGCCGCCGCGCTTTGCCACATGCGCTTGGGGAACCGTTAATTCAACGCTTTCTATAACGTCGGAGCCGACCGTTTGAGCGTTCATAAAGACAAAAGCCGCCGCGCTCATGCAAATAATAAGCGCGAAAAAAAGCGAAGTAAGGTTTTTTATTTTCATCGCCGAAATGAGTTTAAATGTGCGTCAAAAATACAAAAAGCGCGCGGAATTAGTTCCTTAATAGTTAATCTTTCGTTAATAAAAATGACTTTACTATTTTTCTTCGTCCCGCTACCTGAATAAGACCACACTTTAAGAAAAAAGGTTGCAGCGCCCGGGCAAATAAGTTGAGATATTAATTATTTTTTTGCGGCGACGTTACCAGTCGACGCCATACAAAACGCTATTGACAATTAGCGTTATTAAAATGGATGGATTACAATTGCATTGCTCATAATTTATAATTCGTAACTCATCACTACTTATACCCTTTTTGAAGTCAACGAATTTCTACGGCGCGTCGTCGCGCTAAATTTTCGGGAATCTGTCTGGATCACCGCCGAGATCGCGCAGATCGGATGGCGAAAAGGGCATGGCTACCTTTCTTTTGTTCAAAAAGAAGACGGTCTTATTGTCGCCCAATCCGAAGGGATCCTGTGGGCTGATCAGCATAGACGCATTAGAAGAACGCTGAAAGAACTGGCCGATTCGCTCCTACAGGAGGGCGTGGAAATACATTTCCTGGCCCGCGTAGAATTTCACGAACGCTACGGACTGCAACTCGTCGTCGAAGATATTGACCCCGCCTATACCGTCGGAAAATGGGCGCTGCAACGGATGCAGGTGATTAGCGCTTTGCAGAAAGAAGGGTTGACGGGGAAAAATGCGACTGCCGCTCTCCCTTCGGTTTTGCAACGTATTGCCGTCATTTCTTCGCCGGAAGCGGCAGGAATGCAGGATTTTTCCGAACACTTACTGAACAATCCCTACGGTTATCGTTTCAGGACGCAACTTTTCCCGGCGGCCATGCAGGGCGTCGCGGCGGAAAAAGAAGTCCTCGGTCAACTGGAACGCATCGAAGCAGAGGCGGAGAGATTTGACTGCGTCGCTTTTGTCCGGGGCGGAGGCGCCCGGCTGGATCTTTCTGCTTTCGACACTTTGGCGGCCGGCAGGGCGATCGCCGAATTTCCGATCCCCGTGCTGGTTGGCATTGGACACGAAACCGATCAGACCATTCCCGACCTCGTCGCTTTCGCGTCGCTAAAAACCCCAACGGCGGTTGCCGATTATATCCTTTCTCATAACGCCTTTTTTGAAGCGCGGCTGACCGAAGGCTGGCTCTCGGTCCGGGAAAAAGCTGCGGAGGTCATGGGTCGCGAAAGCGCGCGGGTGGAACAAATGCTTCATTGGACCTATTCAAATGCCCGCTTTCAACTTGAAAGAGCCGACGCAGCGCTTGCCGCCGCTGAAACGGCGATCGCACAACTGGCCAGCCGACGCATACAAACGGCGGGGACGGCGCTGGAAAGTTTAGAAATCGTGGTCGGGCTACTCGACGTGGAAGCGACGCTTCGGCGGGGATTTAGCATTACCCACCTGCGCGGGGTTACACTTTCCGACCCGACTCAAACCAAACCGGGCGACAAAATAGAGATCCAACTGGCGCTGGGAATCATAAAAAGTATCGTTTCCTGAACTGCGGCGCGCGCGCTTTAGCGCGTTATTTTTTTTAATCAAAACGGAGAAAGAATTTTGGAAACGCGTTTATGTTTCAGATGTTCGGGCAGGCTGTCTATAATTTCAACGCTTAGGACATCGAGTATTTTTTTGCGAATAAAATGCCGGCGCGTAACGAGGCTGATCTCACGCATGGGCGCGGGGTCTTTGAAATACCTGACCATATCCATTTGTTCTTCTGTCAGGTCCCAGATGGCTAGTTCAGGAAGGATGGTTAAGCCGGCGTTCATCTGTACCATTTTTTTAAGCGTTTCCAGGCTGCCAGCTTCGTAGCGGACATTATTGATGAAGCGCTCGGATTTGCGCAGTTCGCAAAGGTTGATGATCTGCGAACGCAGACAGTGGCCTTCTTCCAACAGCATTAGCCGGTCGACGTTGACGTCTTTGGCCAGCAGGTATTTTTTTGCTGGGAGGCATTCAGATTCGGAAGCAAAAACCACAAAGGACTCATTGAACAGCGGGCGTTCCGATAGGTCGACGTCCAGCAGCGGCGTAGCGAGCAGTGCGGCGTCCACCTGATCCTGTCGAAGGCTTTGCATGATCTGCTCGGTGGTCATTTCGGTAATATATAACCGTAGATCGGGATATTTTTTGGTAAAATTTCCTAAAAAAAGCGGCAGCAGGTAGGGCGCAAGCGTCGGGATAATGGCCAGCCGGAATTCGCCGCTGATGCCCTGTTTTTGTTCTGCGATCATTTCCCGCATCTTTTTTGCTTCCTGTAAAATTATCCGCGCCTGATCAATAATATTTCTTCCTAAAGAGGTCGCGACAACCGGACGTTCGCTCCGGTTAAATATCTCCACCCCCAACTCCTCCTCCAGTTTTTGGATCATCATGCTAAGCGTCGGCTGCGACACAAAGGTTTTTGCTGCAGCGACGGCGAACTTGCCGTGTTCGTCGACGGCAACGATATATTCCAATTGCTGAAAATTCATGATTATAGGCAATATCTATGTTACGATCATTTTAATTAGTTGTATTGATAATAATAAAAGCGTCATTTTTGTTCCGTTAAATTGCCGTTATATGTTTTTTAAATTTTTTGTCTATGGATAATGATCAATCAACGCCAAAAAAATTAACGACCGCATCCGGCGCGCCGTATTTTGAGCATGAAAATTCGCTGACTACAGGTCAGCGCGGCCAAATCCTGCTGGAGGATTTTTTGCTGCATGAAAAAATGGCGCATTTCAACCGCGAACGCATTCCGGAAAGGGTCGTTCATGCAAAAGGAACAGGCGCATTTGGCAAACTGACCATTACGCATGATATAACTGCTTATACGAAAGCAAAAATATTTAACCAGATCGGCAAGGAGACGAAACTGTTCCTTCGCTTTTCGACCGTCGGCGGCGAAAAAGGATCGGCGGACACCGAACGTGATCCGCGCGGTTTCGCTATTAAATTTTATACCGAAGACGGTAACTGGGATTTGGTCGGCAACAACACGCCCATCTTTTTTATTAAAGATCCGAAAAAATTCAGCGATTTCATCCATACCCAAAAACGCGATCCGCACACCAACCTCAAAAGCGCGACCATGATGTGGGACTTTTGGTCGCTGAACCCGGAAAGTTTACACCAGGTGTTGTTTCTGATGACCGATCGCGGCACGCCGGACGGTTACCGCCACATGCACGGATTCGGCAGTCATACGTTCTCTTTTTTGAACGCCAACAATGAAAAACATTGGATAAAATTCCATTTTAAGACCTTACAGGGTATCAAAAATTTTACGAATGAAGAGGCGGGCGATATGCGTGGAAAATCTCCCGATTATGCGCAGCATGATCTCGTGGAAGCCATCAAAAAAGGTGATTTCCCGCGTTGGGCCATGAAAATCCAGGTAATGACCGAGGCGCAGGCAAACGCTATGCCTTTCAACCCGTTCGATCTTTCTAAAATCTGGTCGCAAAAAGATTTTCCGCTCATCGACGTCGGCACGCTGGAACTCAACGAGATTCCCGTCAACTATTTCCAGACCGTCGAACAGGCTGCTTTTGCCCCGACACACATTGTGGATGGGATCAGTTTTTCGCCCGACCGGATGTTGCAGGGCCGGATTTTATCGTACCCCGACGCGCACCGCTACCGCTTGGGCGTCAATCACGAACAAATCCCGGTGAACCGCTGTCCTTATATGGTCAACAATTACCACCGCGACGGAACCATGCGCGTCGACGGCAACGGCGCAGACGCGCCGAATTACGCGCCGAATAGTTTTGACAATATAGTCGCCGACCCCGCTTACAGACAGGCTCCGCTAAATTTGCAGTCTGCTACCGCTGATTTTTACGACCGCAACCTAAAAGGCGTCGACGACGATCATTATTCGCAGCCGGGTATTTTCGTTCGCCGGGTATTAACCCCGCATGACAGAGCCAACCTAGTACACAATATCGTTACATCCATGAAAGGGATTGACGGACCTAAAAAAGACCTCATCATACAACGTCAGTTATGTCATTTCTTCCGCGCCGATATTGGTTTCGGCATGGCCATCGCCAAAGCTTTGGACGTCGACGCAGACGTCGTAGCGGCAGAAATGCACCCTCAGTTAGAAGCCGCTCGCCATTAATAACACTAATAATTAATTATGACCAAGTCCGTCCCCCTTTAGGCGACGGACTTTTTGTTTATGGTACTTATTGCAACAGGAAACCCGGGAAGGGAAGTCTCTTTTTTATTTTCGCAAAAAAAGACGTCCCATCCACCTTTATGCGGGTAGCGCGGGGAGAGGCGTTTCACTAAAATGCCCTACAACTTAGATTAACGGCTAATGGCCGCTTAAATATTTATTTGGCACGTTGCGGAGCGGATAATCGATCCCGTAGGCCGTTTTTAACAATTCGGCGACAATTGCCGCGACGGTCGCTTCTTTGCGCTGCATTTGCGGAAGCGAACCCATCATTGCATAACTCACCGGGTTGACGGCCGGGATCAGCGTTTCCCACTCGTAGCCTTTGCCCCATACAATTCCGCAGACGGTCTTTTGAAGACTGGCGCGATGTTTCAACAGCAGGCGCATCATCTGCCCGCCATTATGGTTATTTTGATTGACGGTATGAAAAATTGGCGTTTGGCCGCCAAAACCATATTCGTCGAGTCCGGCTGGCGCATCGACAAGGGCGCCGTGACGAATGAGCCGCTCCGCGCAGGCGACAAGATTGTATTCCGCGCAAACATGAAGCAAGGTAACTTCTTCGAGCGGCGTAAACGTAGCGTTGGGTATGGTATATATTTTATGAACCAACTGGGCGTCTTCCGATAAATATTTTTCTAGCTGCTCTGCATCGTTTAGCCAAACGCTTAGAAGAACGGTATCTTCATAAATTAATCCATGATCCGCGAACAGCCGGACGATCGGGCTAAACGCGGGCGACCGCAAATACATTTCAATTAATATCTGGAAAAGCGGCTTGCCCAAATAGGTATCGTTGGGCGAACCGCCGCGCTCAAAATATTGGCGAATAAGAGCCAGGTCGTGCATTTCGATATAATCGACAATCTCCCGCGAAGTTTCCAATTTTTTTAAATATGAAATATGAATTATGAAATGCTAGCTAAGGGCGAAACACTTCAAAGACGCGCGTTTAATCATTAATTTTTATAAGAAGTCGCGACAGCGTTCAGGATTTCGTCAATTGCTTCTACCGGATAATCGTTCTCCGAGTTGATCAGGAAAATTTTTACATGCGTGCGGCCTTCGTCAACTAAAAGGGGATGCTCGATCCCTACACGGTTAAAAATACCGAGGTATGGCTGACGCCGCTTTTTATCCGCCCACAGGTAACCAAATTTTTTGCCGTTATAAAAATAGGACGGCGTCTGATAATGCCAGAGTTCTGTGATCAGCGGGTCGTATTTTAGGATGTAATTCCGCAAAAATAGCAAACACTCTTTGACGGGTTCTTCTTTTTCTAAAAAATAAGCGTCGATTGGCCTCATTAAAAAATGATGGATGATGAAGTATTTATCCGGGCAGGACAAATATAGAAAAATACAAACAATTTTGGATTCTCTATTTTGGCGGCAGTAAAAAAAGTGCAAAAGCGCCTATCTTTACCGCCGTCCGTATAATTCTTTATTTTATACGAGCGTGTAAGATTTATGAAAACATACCGGTTTATCGATTTGTTTTGCGGTATCGGCGGCTTCCGGCTGGCCATGCAGGGCGCCTGCGCGGAGACCGGCGCGGTCGCAAATTGCGTGTTTTCTTCCGATATAGACATTTTCGCTCAACGAACGTACGAGGCCAATTTTGGAGAGCGCCCTTCGGGCGATATTACCAAAGTCGCCGCAGACGACGTGCCGGAACACGACCTCCTGTTTGCCGGTTTCCCCTGCCAACCGTTCAGCATTATCGGCCAGAAAAAAGGCTTCGAGGACGCGCGGGGAACGCTGTTTTTCGACGTCGCCCGCATCATTGCAGCTAAACGCCCGAAAGCTTTTGTATTGGAAAACGTCAAACAATTGGCCGGGCATGACGGCGGACGCACCCTGCAGGTCATCAAAGACATTTTGATTGATCTCGGCTATGATCTCCATATCCAAATCCTGAACGCGCTGGATTACGGGCTGCCGCAAAAACGCGAGCGCGTACTCATTGTCGGTTTCCGCTCGCCTGTTCCTTTTCAGTTTCCCGAAAAACAAGCGCAATATACGCCCCTGACCGAAATCCTGGAACCCGCGCCCGATCAAAAATATTACCTGTCGACCCGCATCCGCGAGAAACGACAGGCCGCCCACCAGTCGGAACGCCAGCCATCAATCTGGCATGAAAATAAATCCGGCCATATTCATTCTTACCCTTATTCCTGCGCCCTCCGCGCCGGCGCTTCTTATAACTACCTGACCGTCAACGGCGAACGGCGCCTGACACCCCGCGAAATGCTCCGGTTACAGGGTTTCCCAGAGTCTTTTATTATTGCAACGCCAGGAATGCATATTAGAAAGCAAGCGGGAAATTCGGTGCCGGTGAGAATGATCCAGGCGGTGTTGGGGGAAGTTTTACAGTGGATAAAATAATTGAGCCAACCAATTTATTCATTAATTTTGCCGTCCAAACCATAAAAATGCCCACTGTATATAAAATAGAAGGCGGCAAACCCGTCGCCGGATCCATTACCTGTTATGGAGCGAAGAATTTTGCCACTAAAGCCATGATTGCCGCCCTGCTTGGGCGTTCTCCGACCATCCTGACCAACGTGCCGCCCATCGGAGACGTCCAGATCACCGCCGATATGCTGACGGGCATGGGCGTCTCGGTGGATTGGGACAAAGCGAAACAAACCATGACGATTGACCCGACGACGGCCACAGAATCGCGCGTCCGGCAGCCGCATTCAGGCAGCAACCGGACACCCATTTTGATGCCCGGCGCTTTGCTGCACCGGTTTGACGTGGTCTCCGTGCCGATGATGGGCGGCTGCGCGATCGGGGCGCGGGGCGTGGATTTCCACATCGACGCCATCCGCGACTTTGGCGCGACGATTGAAGAAACGCCGGAAGGTTATGTGGCCAAGAAAACCAAACGCCTCCAGGGCGCGCATTTCAAACTCAATTACCCGAGCGTAGGGGCTACTGAAACCTGCCTGTTTTTAAGCGTGTTGGCGGAAGGGTCCTCCGTGATCTCCAACGTTGCCGTGGAGCCGGAGATCATGGAACTCGTCACAATGTTGCGCGCGATGGGCGCCGTCATTTTTGCCGACTCCGGCAGGGAATTTAGGATTGAAGGCGTGGAGAAACTGAACGGCTGCCGGATGAATATTTTGGGCGACCGCATCGAGACCGCTTCCTGGGCGTCGCTCGCCGCCGCTTCCGACGGGGATATCACCGTCCACGGTATTAAACCGGAAACGCTGGGCAATTTTTTGTCGTCCTTCCGGCAGGCAGGCGGCGGGTTTGAACTAATGGCCGCCGACAGTATTCGGTTTTTCCGGGCCGAACCGCCCAAAGCGATCCATCTGGAGACGGACGTCTACCCGGGCTTCAGCACCGACTGGCAACAACCTTTTGCCGTGTTGCTCACCCAGGCCGAAGGCGTCTCGGTGATCCACGAGACGGTCTATGAAAACCGGTTTGGCTACCTGAATACGTTAAAAAAATTGGGCGCGCACGTGCAGTTGACCACGCACTGCCTTGGCAGTTTACCCTGTAGGTTCAGTGGCAGCAACCATTTACATAGCGCCATTATCTCCGGCCCGGCGCCCCTGACGGCAATCTCGGAGCCGATGGAAATACCGGATTTGCGGGCGGGTCTTGCTTATGTGATTGCGGCTTCCGTCGCCAAAGGAACTACTCTGCTACGCGGCGTGCCGATGGTCGAGCGCGGCTACGGCGATATTATCCCGCGCCTGCGACAAATGGGGCTGGATATTATGAAAACAAAAGCGTAGCCGCGCGCTAAACATTTTAATGTAGCGAAAACAATAATTTGTTTCTTAGCGCTATATTGAGCGTAGGGATATTTGCAGGTCTGGCTCTGGGAAAACCTGCCGGTATTTTCCTTTTTTCCTGGTTGAGCGCGCGACTGGGCTGGGCGTCCAAGCTTGGTTCCGTGCATTGGAAACATCTGTTTGGAGCGGGAATTTTAGGCGGTATCGGGTTTACTATATCCATTTTTATTACCTTGCCCGCTTTTAGCGATCCTATGTTGATTGGGCGCTCGAAGACCGCAATTTTGCCGGCTTCTACGGCGTCCGTAGTCTTGGGATATGTTTTTTTACGGTCAATTTCAGTCAAATCAGTCGGGACGACTACCCTGCCGGCAGCTGGGTCCGTTAAATAAAAGCGTTTGATCTTTAAAATACTGAAGCATGAAAATACACGGCAAATCATTTCGGCAGATGATCACGCCCGCCGATCTGCAACGGCGCGTGAAAGCGATGGGTAAAGAAATCACCGGCGTTTATAAGGACAAAAAACCATTATTTCTGAGCGTGCTGAACGGCGGGTTCATTTTCGCTGCGGACCTGGTTCGCGCCTGCGACATGGAATGCGAGATTTCTTTTGTCAAGTTGTCTTCTTACGAAGGCATGCAGTCTACCGGATCGGTTTCCGTTGCTATCGGCCTAGATAAAGAGATTAAAGGGCGGGACATAGTAATCGTGGAAGATATTATTGACAGCGGCAAAACGCTACAACATTTTATGACTATCCTAAAGGCCCAAGAACCCGCCTCGATCGCCATTGCCGCCTGTTTGCTAAAGCCCGAAGCGCTCGAACAGGCCCTTTTTGTCGATTATGTCGGCTTCGCCATCCCCAACGAATTTGTCGTCGGCTACGGTCTTGATTACGACGGGCTTGGCAGAAATCTCAAAGGAATTTATTCACTGGAGGGAATTTAGCCGTCAGCTATCTGCTGTCAGCCGTCAAACAGTAGAAAAGATTTTCTTCAAAGTTATGGTTTTGTATTCTTTAAAAGGCTTTATTTTTATGCTCGCTTATACAAAAAATAACCTCCAAAAGATCGAAACGCTGTTTGACGAAATCGGCTACGACGTCCGCTACGAGAAAGGTAATTTCCAATCGGGCTACTGCCTGGTGGAGCATAAAAAAATAGCCGTCGTCAATAAATTCTTCGAAACGGAAGGGCGGATCAACGCTTTGCTTGAAATATTGGACCGCGTGGGGGTGGAAGAAGAGGATTTAAGCGAGTCGTCGCAAAAGTTGTGGAAACAGATTCAGAAGAATAGCAAGCATGAAGAAGAAAAAACTTGAAAACTCCATGGGCGGCCTGTTCCTGATGACCCTTTTTACGCTGTTATGGGTCATTATTGCCGAAAATGCTTTGGATAATCGGGACCATAGAATTGTTGGCATTCTCTTAGGCGCCGTTATTTTGATATTCATCTATTATTATTTATATTTTTATAACGCCCAAAAACAGTTATCTGAAACTTTCCCGGACGGCTCTGAAGCAGAAAAGAAGAACGACAAATGGTTCCTCATCGTTTTTGGCGTAGAGGGGTTTTTGATCTTATTGGTCAAAAACATCTTGGTCAACATTGGCCGCGACGAGCTGTTCGTTCCCTGCTTTGCCTTGATTGTCGGGCTTCACTTTATCCCTTTGGCAAGTCTTTTTAAAAGAAAATTTGATTATTACCTGGCAGGATGGATCTGCGCGGTCGCCATTATCGGGCTGATCTTCTCTGTTCAAAAAACGTATGCGCATTATTTCATTGTCGCTTTTGTGGGGATCGGCTGCGCGGCAGCTACGATTTTTAACGGGGTTCGAATGATTCTAGAGGGAACAAAAGCTATTGCTTTCAATAAACTTGATAATAATTGAATTACAAACCTGCATAATAGTTTTAAACATAATTTTTAAAAGTGTTGATAAATGAAGATATTTAACATTTTAATTTTACTTGCCTTATTTTGTTCAACAAGTTTTGGTCAGTCGCCAGCCCCGAAAATTAAGATTTTACTTTTAGGAACTTTTCATTTTAATCAAAGCCTGGACAGCGACAGTAGACTACATTCTCATCTTTTTACCGATCAGCGGCAAAAAGAAGTCGAGGATTTAGTAAATAAACTGGTAGCGTTCAAGCCGGACAAAATTTTTTTAGAATTCACTCAAAAAGACCAAGTTTTTTACGACAGTATTTATACCGACTATCTGCATGGAAAGGAGCCGGCGCGACGCAATACTAAAGCGAATGAATATTTTCAACTGGGTATGAAAACGGCCAAAAAGCTTAGGCTTAAAAAAGTTACCGGCGTTAATTATCAGCCGGAAGAATTATCCGATTCTTTATATAAGCCTAAAAACGACGTCGATAGGGCGGTCCAGAATTTGTACAAGGTACTTGGAAGTAACAACGATAGTTCCCGAACTAACGACAAATTTTATGACTTGCCCTTTCCTTACAAATTACCAAAACTGGATTCAGTCTTACAAAATTCAACGTTATCCCAATTTTTATTATATTTAAACTCGCCATTGAAATTACAACGGGATGATTATACTAACTGGAATTATTTATATAGTATGGGCTCGGGTAACGATATGAGTTTTACGGATTATGTAGGTACGTTCTGGTACGGCGCCAATGTCAGAAATTTTAATAACATACTTAGACAAGCGGATTATGGAAAGGACCGGTGTTACCTATTGATTTACGGATCTTCACACATTCCATTTTTAAAGTTTCTTTTTAGTATGCACCCTTATTTTGATGTTGTGAATTTAACGGACGTATTGAAATAATTTGGCGATATGACAATTTTCGTGAAATACCTTTGGAATTAAACTTCACAAAGATTGGCATAGAACCACTATATTGACGTAAAAGGAATTAGTTTTAAAACGAAAGACTTAATTAATTTAATAACTTCTTATATTTGCCTATATCATGCGAATTCCAGCCATATTAATTATTCATGCGAATAATGGGTTAATATTAGCAAAAGCGGATAAACACAGGTCTGCCTTTTTGGATATCCAACTATAAACCGTTTTGAATAAGGCGTTTTTGAGGGGCCTTTTAGTCTGACCTTTTCACAAATTGACTAGTATCTGAAAGGAGGGTCAGACCCGACTCGTGTATGCATCATACACGGCTTGTGTACGGCTTATATACGGCTTATATGTGACTCAAGGGGTTGACGGATATAAGGATAAACGGACGTCGGGGCCGGGATTTTCGGGATAAAAGGAACTGGGCGCCTGTTATATTCGCTTCCGGTTTTCGGGTCTATCGTCCCGGAGACCTTTTTACACTTTTTCAACTCATTATTCGCATGATTCCTTATTCAGTCATCCTGTTATTTATTTCAGCCTGTTCGGGATCAAAAAATATAAGCGCTGAATACATCGCCCGCTATGAAACGGATAGGATTTATTTTATTAAAAACGCTGAGACGCTGAAAAGGCCGCCGGCGGGCATCGAGGATGCGGGGTTGAAAGCTGCCTGGGTGGAAGCGGAAAAACAGCTTTAAAACTATTAGCTTCGTGGCGACAACTAATTTGAATGGGGTCCGTATTATTAAACCTAAAGTAAATGAGGCATACTAAAAATATTGCGTGTTTTTTCTTTCTATGGACAGTTGTTTTTCTTTCCTGCGACCGCGCTGACAATCACTCAACAGCTAAAGGGGCGTCTCCTAAAGCGCTGGAAAACAACAGCGCGAGCGAAGTCGTTTTACCGCGCGGCGATAATGATCTGGCAGCAAGCCTCTATGTAGAACTGACCGATAAAACGCCCGAACTGAAAGGTTTGGAGAATAATATTGCCATCCTCGCCGACAGCCGCGGCGACTCTGCAAAGGCTTTCAATCAGTTTGACGCGAAAAATCATGTGTATTATAACTCTGCCGGACGGCATACGGAGCAAATCAAAGATTCTCTTTTACGCGTGAAACTTGCCTTTTTAATAAAGAATAGTCTAACGAAATATGAAGTCGGCGTTTCCGGCCATACCGCTTTACTACGTTCAATCGACGCTAAGTCGCTCGCATTAAACGATTTGCATGAATTTCTAAAAGTAGTCCGTACTTTGGCGGTCATTGAACGGTTTCAAAAAGAAAGCCTGCCCGGCGTTCAGCCGATGGAGGGATATTTGAAAAAGTTAAATGAAACCATCAGGCAAACTGATTCGTTGACAAAGAAATAATCTTTGATTTTATCATTATGCAAACCCGAAAACATACCGCCTGGAAAAAAAACAGGAAATTTGGCGACATCATGGGCGGACGGATGCGCACAAAAATGGCGGACAATTATTTTAAACGCTTCCATAATTTATTACCTCCCTCAGATACCGATGAGCTTCCCATTTGTCTGGCAGAAAACCCTTCCAAAGACTTCTACTTTCCTGCTACCATTGATGAAATAAAACAAACGCTTTCGCAATTACCGCAGGAATATGCCGGGAAACTGACGCATATTTGGCTGCGAAAAATGAAGAAGGCAGATTATTTGAAGGGCGATGAATTGCAGGGATGTTTTATTTGCGGCAGCCGCGTATTTTTAATTGTTTTATATCCGTTTCCGATTGATCTAAAAATGCGGTTTGGCCGAATCGGACCAATAGATAAAGACCTGAATTATTAATGCGAATAATGGGTTCAAATCATCAAAAACAATATTTTTACTTAATTTTCAGACAAAAATAAGCGTATCAATCGCTTTAGATTGCGCTACAAGAAATAAAAATCTGCTAAATAGTGTATAATTGGTTCTCAAGCGTTT
>JBBRMZ010000057.1:0-24194 GCA_038230555.1 Chitinophagales bacterium | reverse complement strand
CGCCATCCCGCAGGCCGTTTACACGGTCCGGAATATCCTGATGATGGGCCGGTACGGCGTCCACCGCGCCAGTTATTACGAGGCCTACGACGATCCTTATGCCGGTTGCGGCTATGCGTATCAGTCCAGCGGCGTGTGGAAAGCTGAAAATAACGGCCTGAAAGCCAAGTATATTTTCAACGCCCTGGATAACTTTATGAGCCGCGCCGGGGCGCTTAAATTCCATTGCGCGCCCGCCGTCATCGACGACGCCAAAACGCCCAACGAGCAGGACGGCGGCGTATTTGCTTATATATTGGAAGACGCGAATCAACAACCCAAGTACCTGGTCGCTTGGCTGGGTAAGGACGCCAACGACCTGACCAACTCCGTGACAAAAGCGGCGGACCTGATCGCTAAACCGGGAAACCGGCGTTCGGACGTACCGCTGACCCTGCATTTTGACGGCGCCTCTTACAGCCCCGACGATTCGACGGGCGTCTGTTACCAGTTGGACGGCGAGAATGGGAAAGGACTGCCGTTGAACCAGTTTTACAATAAATCAACCGGTAATTTTACCCTCAGCGTGATCCCGGTTTTGATACCGATTAAAATAAATAAGGTCGGACATATTGTTTGCGCCGCCGCTTTCAGCGGCTGCCCGAAAGACGTCAACGCAACCGCTTTAACTCAAACCGCGAGCGTTACGTGGACGGAGCCGGCCTTTGCCAGCACCTGCCCGGGCGCCTCCGTTTCCGCTAATTATCATCCGGGCGCGTTGTTTCCGGCAGGCGTTACTCAGGTGATTTATACGGGGACCGACGCTTCGGGTCAAAAATCTGCCTGCGCTTTCCAGGTCATCGTCAACAAAAACGTCAATGCGGCAGTCCCAAAGGCGTCGTCAGACGCAGGCGCCGACGTTTCGGTCCAGATCGCCGGTTCGGGCGCCTACAAAAGCTATACCTTTTATAATTTCACCATCACCGCAAAAAACGAGGGGAACGTCGCGGTACAGGACGTCAAAATCCAGTTCGTGCAACCCAAATTTTCAACGGGGATCATGACGGCAAAGATCACGGCGGGCGCCTACAACGATTATTGCCCGGGCGGGATCGCCTGCAAAACCTGGAACCTGCCCAACCTTGCTGCCGGCGCGTCCGAAACCCTGATCTTGTCGGTCTTTATCATGGATCCGCAGGGCGCAACGATGACCGCCGGAGCTAACCTGCTTTCGAGCGCACCGGCGGACGTCAACCCGGCGAACGATAAAAGCACGGCGGACGCAACTGCCAACGGCAAAGCGATCGTTGCTATACAGGGCGCCGACGTGTCGCTGCAAATAACCGGGGTAGGGGGATATAAAAAATACAGCCCGTATAATTTGACCCTGACCGTTAGAAACGAAGGTAATCTGACCGCTCAAAACGTCAAAGTTCAGTTCGCGCAACCGGCCTTTTCAACCGGCGTCACTGCGGTAGCCACAAGTTCCGGCGAATATAACAACTATTGCGCAGGCGGCGCGGCCTGCAAAACCTGGGTCATTCCGGTCTTGGCGCCGGGCGCCAGCACGAGTTTGACGCTCTCGGCCTACATCCTGGATCCGCAGGGCGCCGACGTGACCGCCGGCGCGAATTTGCTTACCTGCAATCCCGCCGACGTCAACGCGGCGAACGACGCCGCGACGGTCGTTATTCATGCCTCCTCCTCGCTCACAGCCGCAGGTTCGGGTTCCGGCGAGGCCGGAAATCCGGGCGACCCGGCTAACCGGGCTGCCGTTTCGCTGACCGGCGTCCGTCCCAACCCCGTCAACGCCCTGGCGACCATCGGGCTGAACCTCGCCGCGCCCGGCGAAGTAACCCTTGATTTTGTGAATCTGCTTGGCCGGAAAGTAAAACAGGAGACCTTAAACGCCGAAGCAGGCGCCCAGGAAATAGCCGTTGATCTGGGCGATTTACAAAAAGGGATGTACTTTTTGGTCGTCACCGCTCAACATAGCAAAACTGCTCCAGTTAAAATATTGAAATGGTAGCATAACATTTTTTCGTTGTATAAAAGAAGTAGTCCGGTACGAGCGTTCGTACCGGACTGCTTTTTTTATACGTTAGCCGCCCAAGAAAACTGAAAATCTATTGTTTAATAGTTTAACTTTGCCAAACCACGCAGGTTGAAAATAAAAAACAAACTAATGACCAAACTCTATACTTTTGCTGCCGGCGTTCTCGCGCTGCTCTCGACGTTTATCCCGGTTTCTGCCGCTTTAGCGCAATCAGACCCCGGTGGCTGCCGTTCACATGATTCGCTGCAATTAGTCAGTTTATATAATTCGACGGGCGGGGCCAACTGGTTGAATAAATGGGATTTGAGCAAGCCAATCGATACCTGGCACGGAATTACGCTTGACGCCAACGGATGCGTTTGGCTGCTTGATTTGAGGGGGAACAATTTATCAGGGCCCCTTCCAGACCTGAATTTGCCCAAGTTAAACCTGTTGAATTTATCGCATAACAATTTAAGCGGTTGTATTCCTGAATCGTTGCGCGTTTATTGTGGTTTGAGTTATCGCGGCGATCCGCCTATTAATATTTCCGGCAACCCCAATCTTCCCGTTCAGGATTTTTATTCGTTTTGTAGTTCAGGCGCTGGTTCCTGCGACAACGCTTTTAACTTACCCGATCTGACGCTCGCCAATTTGACAATCACCAACACGACAGATTCCTTATTTAAAATACTAACTTTCAAGTTCGACGTCAAAAATATGGGCAACGCCGACGCCTCCGGCCCTTTTACAATAAAATCTTACCTGTCAAAAGATACTATTTTGAGCGCCGAGGACTATCAGGACGGCGTGATCCCGACGGGCGGTTTTTCAGTCGGCTTAACGGCGACGCAGGTAAAAGGCGCTTTGACGCTTCCGGCAGGTGTGGCGCCCGGATCCTATTATCTGATCGTTAAAGTGGACGCCGATAATCAGATAGCGGAAAGCAACGAAAATAACAACGTCATAGTTTCTAAATTCCCTTTTACCGTAACAAGCGGCGGCGGCGTGGGGGTCCAGTTTTGCGATTCCAGGAGCAAGCAACAATGGGAACTATGGGTTAAAAACGTGCAGTTGAACACGATTAATAATACGTCGGGACAATTCCGGGACTATCATTCGCCCGGTTATTCCAACTATACCGATCTTTCAACCAACCTTGCCAAAGGCCAGACTTTTGATCTGAAAGTGACGCCGGGAGTCGCTTCGGTCAACGAGCTGCCGAATGTATATTGCCGCGCCTGGATTGACTTCAACAACGACAACATTTTTCAGGACAATGAAAAAGTGTTGGAAGGAACCGCTCAAAGTATGTTCGCCGCCTCAATAGCCATACCGGCGAACGCGGCGCCCGGCGCGCGGCGGATGCGGGTTTCTATGAAGATGGGCGCATACCCGGCTCCCTGCGAAATTTTTGACAAGGGGGAAGTAGAGGATTATAGCGTCACTATTGTCGATTCAACTTTTATAAATTCCGGATGCCGTTTTCAGGATTCCCTGCAACTCGTCGCCTTATACAACGCGACCAACGGCGCCAACTGGACGAAACCCTGGGATTTGACAAAGCCGATCGATACCTGGAATGGAATATATATAGACACTACCGGATGTCTTGGCGCGCTTAGTTTGGATAATAATAATTTACAGGGGACACTGCCAAATTTAAGCATGTCCAAATTATATTATTTGAGCTTGGACGGGAACCAGTTAAGCGGAAGCGTCCCCAATTTTAACCTGCCCGCGCTAAAATTTTTATACCTGATAGGAAATCAATTAAGCGGTGCGCTGCCTGATTTTAATATGCCTTATTTGCAGCAGCTTTGGGTTAACAGCAACCAATTATCCGGTCCCGTCCCCAATTTCAATTTACCCAACCTGGTCTATTTGAATTTGTACGACAACAGATTCACCGGTTCGATACCCAATTTTAATTTGCCTAAATTGACTTCCCTCCTCCTCGGCGCCAACCAGTTAACCGGCTCCGTCCCCAGTTTCAATTTACCGGCGCTTACCTATCTGGATTTACAACATAATCAATTGAGCGGCTCGCTCCCCATATTTAATCTGCCTAATTTGACCGATTTATATTTGTCAAACAATCAATTGAGCGGCTGCATCCCTACCTATTTTGAGTATTATTGCGGTAAAAAGGTGGATATTAGCGGTAATCCGAACCTTGCTACCCAGGATTTTGCCGCTTTTTGCAGTAATAACGTCGGAACCTGTATAAATTCGGCAGACGGCAATCTTATCATAACGCATACTGGCGGCGCTTACCGACAGTTCCAGACGCTGACTTTCCAGTTAACCTTCAAAAACACGGGGACGTCCGTTTTGAACAATATTACGATTAACTTTCCTTTCCCGGATAAGACGGTGAACGGCGGAACCGCGACCGCGACCGCCGGTTTTTGGCAGGAATATTGTCCGGGCGGCGTTCATTGCTATCAATGGACGATCCCAGCGCTGGCGCCGGGAATAACGGCTATGCTTGACGTCCCGCTTTACGTTCAGAACGCGACCGGGGCAATTATTGGAAACGCGCGGGTGACGGGTTCCACGCCGGGTTTGCCGGGCAGGTCGGCAACCACGACCGTCGGCATGGCGGACGCCGGAACGGCAAATCTGTCGGCGTCAAAACCCGTCCTTGATTTTGAAGCCCGGACAGAATTGGATAAAGCGCATTTGATGTGGATATCCGGCGCCGCCCGTATAGATTATTTTGAAATACAAAGACTGGACGACCGCGGAGTCTGGCAGACCGTCGGAAACCAAAAAGCCCGCGCCGCCAACCTCGGCGCAGTTTATACTTTGACCGACGACGCCCTGGCGGAAGGTTCTCATTTTTACCAGGTCAAAGCGGTCGGGCTGGACGGCTCGGTTCAAATCTCCGCTATTAAAGAAGTAAAAACCGGCGACTGGAACGACGCCCGGGTCTTTCCTAACCCTGCGGCGGACGAGCTTACCCTGTCTGTAAAAAACTTTGCCGGGAAAGCCGTGCAGCTCTGTATCTACAACGGGGTGGGCGTCCTCGTCAAAACACTAAACTTCGACGAAGCGGACGATTATCAGGCGACGACCAATATCAGCGCTTTGCCGGTCGGCAATTATTATTTGCGGGCGGCGGCGGCGGGAAAGCGGGACGTCGCGCGGCGGTTCACGATTATCCGGTAATAAATCAGGCGGTTTAGCGCTTTCAAATTTCGTAAATTGTCGTAATTTGCAGCATGGAAATCGAACGGCGCTGTTACAAAGAAAAGAAGAAAATATGGCCAGAGACCAATTTCACCAGGCGGTTAGAGAAGCTTTAGAAAAAGACGGCTGGACGATTACCGACGATCCTTTTAAACTGAAAGTAATAAATACCCCGGATTATGAAATAGATTTGGGCGCCGAAAAAATGGTTGCAGCAAAAAAAGGGAACGAAAAGATAGCGGTTGAGGTTAAAAGTTTTATAGGACAGTCGGTCGCATATCAATTTCATGCAGCATTGGGCCAATATTTGAATTACTTAGCGCTTTTAGAAATTCAGGAACCCGACTGGAAACTTTATCTATCAATCTCAGATTCTATTTATGAGTCTTTCTTTAAAAAGGAAGGAATAGAATTTGTCCTTAATAAGTATAAAGTTAGTATGTTAATTATTGCATCTCCGGTTAACACCATCAATTAATGGATAGAAAAGTAAAAAAATACGAGAACATCCTAATTAAATGGCTTGAAATCTATTCAAAAGAATGGACGGATTCAGAAACAGAATACCAACTGATTTGTGATAAGGAAAGACATATTTATCAGTTGCTTCGCATGGGTTGGGATAAGAAAAGGATTTTTAGAAATGCAACCATCTTCCATTTCCAAATAAAACCGGAAACGGGAAAAGTCTGGATTTACGCCAATAATACCGACCAGCTGATTGCGACAGAGTTCGAGGGCTTGGGAATTCCGGCTAAAGATATTGTGCTCGGGTTTGTACCTGAAGAATGGAGATCAGAATCGGGCTATGCGGTTATGTAAAAATATATCCCTTTTCCTCGCCCCCGCGCAGCGCGGGGGGAAGGGGGTAGCTAAAATTCTCATACAACCATTTTTTTCCCGGTTCATTTTAGTATTGAGCGAACTCCTTTTTCAAGTAAAACTTTCAAACCCCCGCTCCCCTTATTCACATCCTCCCCGTTCTGATTATTTATCTATATTTGTCCCCGAAATAACGGAATGGAATGAAACAGCGTACCATCAGGCAGGAAGTCGCTTTAAGCGGCGTCGGTTTACATACCGGGGAGGCGGTCGTCATGATCTTTAAACCTGCCGACGTTCACCACGGCGTTAAATTTAAAAGAACAGACGTAGACGGCGCGCCCGTCATTCCCGCCGATCTGAATAAGGTTGGCGCCACCAACCGCGGAACGACGCTCGGGCACGAAAACGCGCTGGTGCATACCGTCGAACATACGCTTTCTGCCCTCGCCGGTTTGGAAATCGACAACGTGCTGATTGAGATTAACGGTTCGGAAGTCCCTATCCTCGACGGCAGCGCGGCGGAATTGATTCGGGCGCTGCTAAACGCGGGTATTGTGGAACAGGAGGCCGACCGCGAATATTTTCGCGTCATGTCCCCCGTCGCTTACCGCGACGAAGCGTCCGGCGTAGAGTTTTTGGCCCTGCCCGCCGACGATTTTTCCATTACTGTTCTGATCGATTTCAATTCCCCGGTGTTGGGGAAGCAGTACGCTTCTCTGGACCGCATCGGCGAGTTTGAAAAAGAGATCGCCCCCAGCCGCACCTTTGTTTTTTTGCACGAACTCGAATACCTGCTCGCCCAGAACCTCATTAAAGGCGGCGACCTCGACAACGCCATCGTTATTGCCGACGGGCCAATGGGGAGCGACCAACTCGATGCCTTGGCCAAAAAACTGGGCAAGCAAAGCGTCGCGGTCGAAAAAGAAGGAATCCTGAACACCACTGCTTTGAGGTTTAGCAACGAGCCCGCCCGCCATAAACTTCTCGACGTCATCGGGGATCTTTCGCTGATCGGCAAACCTTTCAAAGGAAAGATCATTGCCACCAGGCCGGGCCATACGGCCAACGTCGCTTTTGCCCGCATCCTGAAAAAACATTTCCTGGATCATAAAAAATTGCAGGGCGTCCCGGTATACGATCCCAATAAGCCGCCGCTGCTGACGACTACCCAGATAGCGCGAAAATTGCCCCACCGCTATCCTTTTCTTTTGGTCGATAAAATCATTGAACTGACCGAAACCAGGGTCGTCGGCGTGAAGAACATCACCATGAACGAGCCGTATTTTGTCGGGCATTTCCCGGATAATCCCGTTATGCCGGGCGTCCTTCAACTGGAGGCCATGGCCCAGACCGGCGGGATCCTGGCGCTGGCCAATGTGCCGGACGGGGAAGTATGGGATA
Organism: Chitinophagales bacterium; assembly: GCA_038230555.1. Lineage (GTDB taxonomy): Bacteria > Bacteroidota > Bacteroidia > Chitinophagales > Saprospiraceae > JAAFJT01. The sequence goes on along the minus strand of JBBRMZ010000057.1, from coordinate 16,759 downwards.
CGTACTTTCTAAAGATCGACAATTGTAAATTCCGGGACAAAGCGACGCCCGGGGATACGCTCATTCTAAAACTGGAGCTCATGGAACCGATTCGCCGCGGCATTGTTCATATGCAGGCCACCGCTTACGTGGGCGCAAAAGTTGTTTCAGAAGCTGAACTAACCGCGCTTATTCAAAAAAGAACTTCTTAACATGAATCTGAACGGTTACAGTATTATACACCCCGGCGCTCAAATTGGCGAAAATGTGATCATTGGACCTTTCTCCTCCGTCGAAGAGGACGTCGTGATCGGCGACAACGTCTGGATCGACGCCAACGTATCTATTAAGAACGGCGTACGGATTGGAAATCATTGTAAAATTTTTGCGGGCGCGATCATTGGCTCTATTCCGCAGGATCTGAAATATAAAGGGGAAAAAACTTTTCTGGAAATTGGCGACCATACCACCATCCGCGAATATTGCACGCTCAACATCGGCACCAATGCAAACCGCCGGACGCGCATAGGAGCGCACTGTTTGTTAATGGCTTACGTCCATATTGCGCACGATTGCACGATCGGCGACCGGGTCGTTCTCGCAAATAATGTGACGCTGGCGGGCCATATAGAAATTGGCGCCCACGCCACTTTGGGCGGCCTGGTGGCCGTCCATCAGTTTGTTAAAATTGGCGAGCACGCGATGGTCGGCGGGGGTTCGCTCGTGCGCTCCGACGTTCCGCCTTTTGTCACTGCCGCCCGCGAGCCGCTGTCTTACGCGGGCGTCAATTCGACGGGTTTAAAGAGGCGGGGTTTTACGATCGAACAGGTCAACCAGATCTCCGACGTCTATAGGCTCCTATTCATTAAAGGATTTAACACGCGGCAGGCGCTTAAACGCATAGAGGAGACTCTCCCTGCTTCTCCAGAGAAGGACCGCATTGTCCAATTCATACGAGCCGCAAAAAGGGGCCTGATCAAAGGTTTCAGAACGATTCGATCTTCTTAAAAAATGACCATCCGCCTAACTAATATCGCTAAGAAATATCGCTACGAATGGATATTTAAAGGCGTCGACGCGCAGTTTCAAAGCGAACGGACGTATGCGCTGCTGGGCGCCAATGGGTCGGGAAAGTCTACTTTACTGAAAATACTGAGCGGGCATTTATCGCCCTCGATAGGGAAAATAGAATTTCTGGAAGGCGGAAATGCGTTAAACAGGGACGACGTTTACCGGAAAGTCGCTTTTGCCGCTCCCTACATGGAACTGATTGAAGAGTTCACGTTAACAGAAACCCTGAATTTCCAGCGGCGCTTCAAGCCGTTTAAGAACAATGCGTCTAACGAGGAATTGATCGACCTGCTGGCCCTCGCGTCTGCCAAAAATAAAGCCGTCAAATATTTTTCTTCCGGCATGAAGCAGCGGTTAAAACTTCTCCTGGCCATTTATTCGGACGCTCCCATCCTCCTGCTCGACGAGCCGACCACCAATCTCGACGTCCAGGGCGTCGCCTGGTACCGCGATCTAATTCTTCACGCCGCCGGCCGCATTGTCGTAATCGCCTCGAACATCCTGCACGATTATGATTTTTGTCATGAAACCCTCTCGCTTTCTGATTATAAGTAAGCTTTCAGCGCTACGCGCAGAGAGCGGGGGTGGGATATTTTAATTTTTTGCAAAAATTAAAATATCCCTTTTTCGGTTTTCCAGACGCGGTAAGGATATGATTGGGAATTATTTCAACCAGAAGATTTTTGTTCTATAAATATATGGTCAGTTCTGGCAATTGTATTGAGGCGCTTCCGCGCCACGCGCAGGGAGAGGGGGTGGGATATTTTAATTTTTGAAAAAATTAAAATATCCCTTTTCCGGTTTTCCAGACGCGGTAAGGATATGATTGGGAATTATTTCAACCAGATTACCATTTTGCATTTACCATTAAAAACCTACATTTCAAAGTTCGGCTTTAGCTCGTTTTCCGGGTGATCGACGAGGTAAAAATCATCGATGATCTTAATGACCTGATCGGAATCGTCGGTCAGGCAAAATAGGTCCATATCGGAGGGGGAAATATTATTTTCCCTTTCGCACATGACTTGCCTGATCCAGTCCAGCAGGCCCGACCAAAAAGCGACGCCTACTAAAATGATCGGCACGGGGGTAATCTTCTTGGTTTGGATCAGCGTCAGCGCTTCAAACATCTCGTCGAGGGTGCCAAATCCGCCCGGCATGACGATAAACGCCTGCGTGTATTTGACGAACATGACCTTACGGACAAAAAAATAACGGTGGTTGATGTTTTTATCCTCATCGATCCACGGGTTATGATGCTGCTCAAAAGGCAGGTCGATGTTCAGGCCCACCGAAATGCCGCCGGTAAGTTTCGCGCCTTTGTTGCCGGCTTCCATGATCCCGGGGCCGCCGCCGGTGATGATTCCGTAACCTTCCTCTGTGAGCCGCCGCGCGATCTCCACCGCTTTTAAATAATACGGGTGGTCGGGCAGGGTGCGCGCCGACCCAAAAATAGCGACGCAGGGCCCTATATTATTCAGGATCTCAAACCCGTCCACAAATTCGGAAATGACTTTGAACATTGTCCAGGCATTCTCTCCTTTCAGCTTCGTCCATTGCTTCATATTCCTGGAAGTCGGCCTTACGCCGTTCTGACCATTTTTTTCCATGCTTAATTTTTAATATTGGTTGCGTCCTGTTGATAAATCAATACACCCGACGTCTCGCCCGGCCCAGGACAGCCGGCGATCCTTCCACCGGGCGACTGCCCGATTGGAAAGGGGTCAAAATTAATGGTTTTGTAACCCCTGTGCAAAAAAAGTTCGACCCCTATAAGAGATCGAACTTTTTGACGGATAAACTAAAAATTACTTCGGCTTCTTTACCTGACGTCTCCTTTACCTCCTTGTATTAAACTTTACAATTCTTCACACATCATTTATGATTCTTTAAACCAGCATTCCTCTATATTTTCTAAACTCAGACGACATAAACTTGAGCAGATCGTCGAGCGAGTCGAAACGCTCAAACAATTCCTTATGCGGATGAACGCCCTTTCCGCGCGACGTGACGTATTCCACGACGTCCTCTTCCGTGATTTCTTTTTGATCCTCGCCGTAGACCATCAGGCGTTCCACCACATTCCGGAGTTGCCGGACGTTGCCGGTCCAATCCATATTTTGCAGCGCCTCCAACGCTTCGGGCGTAAAAGTTTTTGTCGGTTTATCATTGGCTTCGCAAAGTATTTTCATAAAATAATCCGCCAGGATCGGGATATCTTCCCGCCGGTCGTTCAACGCGGGGGATTCGATTTCCAGCACGGCCAGGCGGTGATAAAGATCTTCCCGGAAAGCGCGGCGGGCAATTTCATCCTGCAGGTTTTTGTTCGTCGCAGCAATGACCCGGACGTCGACCGTAATATCCTTATCGCTGCCCAGGCGGGAAATTTTTTGATCCTGCAAAGCCCGCAATACTTTCGCCTGCGCTCCTTCGCTCATATCGCCGATCTCGTCGAGGAATAAAGTTCCGCCGTTCGCCTGCTCGAATTTACCCGCCTGATCTTTGATCGCTCCCGTAAAAGCGCCTTTAATATGGCCAAATAAAATGCTTTCAATCAGTTCTGAAGGGATGGCCGCGCAGTTGACCTCTACAAAAGGGCCTTGTCTCCGGGGGCTTTTTTCGTGCAGCCAGCGGGCGATGAGTTCTTTGCCCGACCCGTAGGGGCCTAAGATCAGCACTTTGGCTTTGTCCTGTTTAGCAAATTTCTCAATCGTATTTTTGACTTTGCGGATCGCTTTTGACTCGCCCACAATTTCCTGTATTTTCGACTGCGTTACTTTGCGTTTCAATATCCGCGTTTCCGTCACGAGGTGCGAGCGGTCGAGCGCGTTGCGCAACGTGATCAGCACCCGGTTCAGATCGAACGGTTTATTGATAAAATCAAAAGCGCCTTTCTTGACCAGTTCCACCGCCGTTTCGATCGTCCCGTGGCCCGAGATCATGACCACCGGCGTATCCGGACAAATTTCCTGCAGGGCGTCCAGCGTGTCCATACCGTCTTTCCTGGGCATTTTCACGTCCAGCACAATAACGTCGTATTTGTTGGCCTCGCATTTTTCAATACAATCGACTCCGTCGAACGCTTCGTCTACCTGGTAATCAAATTCCAGCACGTCTTTGAACGACCGGCGGATAGCGGCTTCGTCGTCTACAATAAGCACCCTGGGTAAATTTGTTTTCTTCATGCTGAATTTTTATTAAATATGAGATCGTTCAGCTATAACGGAATCATATTAATGATTGTTACCTGGGCGTCCGAATTAAATCGTTTGAGGGGTTATCTGTTGCGGATTAAAATAATGGCCGCGGCAGATTTTACTGATTTCAGCACTGAAGCCGCTCGTTTAAAGTCGTTCGTCCGCCATTTCCCCTCTTTAGTCCAAACTCTTTTCCCTTTTGCTTGTCCAAAATATTTTTTCCGTTATTTTTGCCGTAGTTTTGCCCCTTATAGCAAAATGGATTTTCCGCCCGGCGGAAAGTTCGCTCTCTATTGTTTCGTTAAATCAAAAAAGTGACCATATTCCTGTTTTTTATTGTCTGGTATATCTTAGAGTCAGTCTCTTTGTTTTTTCTTTTTCCTAAAGCGGGCGTACCCGGATGGAAAGGACTGGTTCCGGGTCTGAATTTTGTGGAATGGTGCAAAATCATCGGTCAGCCAACCTGGCACGCCGCGTTGTTGCTGATCCCCATCGTGAATATTTTTGTATATGCGGGCATGGAAGTCGATATGGTCCGTTCTTTCGGGCGGTTCCGTTTTTGGCACAGCGCCCTTGCAGTGATCTATTCTCCCATTATTTTCTGGATGATCGCAAAAAGTAAAGATACTTATTTAGGCCCGACTGTTCCAAAAGAAAACCTGTTCAGAGACCAACTGACCGAAGCCTATAAAAAGAACGATAAGATCGCCATCTCCCGTTTAGAAAAAAACAACCCCTATAAAAAAGGCGGCCTCCGCGAATGGGTCGAAGCCGTCGTTTTTGCCGTTTTTGCCGCCGCCTTCATCCGCATGTTCCTCATTGAGGCATATGTGATTCCAACTTCTTCCATGGAAGGGTCGCTGTTGGTCGGCGATTTTCTCTTTGTCAGCAAAGCCCATTACGGTATCCGGACGCCGCAAACCGTTCTGCAAATTCCGTTGCTGCACAACCGGATTCCTTATTTTGATACCGAATCTTATTTGAGAGACCCGTCCCTTCCGTATTACCGGCTTCCCGCCCTTGAAAGCGTAGAGCGCAACGCCCCTTTTGTTTTTAATTATCCGCCGGGCGACAGCGTATTCATCACGCCCGAACGCACGTTCGATAAGTTCCTGCTGGATAAAAAACCCGAAAATTATAGCTACCTGCAAGGGGTCCCAATGACTACGCGCCCTATGGATAAGGAAGATTTTTATATTAAAAGGTGCGTCGCCGTCGCCGGCGACACGCTCGAGATCAAAGACCGCCAGGTCTATATCAACGGCGCCCGCGTTCGCAACCCTTCGCATTTACAATATACTTACCAGATTACGGGGTCGTATAGCGTTTCAAAACTTGAAGATATTGGCGTTCATATTGAGGACCGCCGCGATTATCAACAGGGCTATTTTAACCTCGATTCCCTACAGGTGGAAAAAATCAAAGCGTTCGGCGGCGACGTCAAGATAGTCCTCCGGTCGCCCGACGACAGCGGGCTCGAACTACCCGCCGACGGCGCCAGCGAACGTCCTTCCTCAAACATACCGAAAGCGCCCGTCAAACGCCACGTCGACGTGTCCATGTTTCCGCATGATACCGCCCATTTCAAATGGGCGCTTGATAATTACGGGCCACTCTATATCCCTAAAAAAGGCGCTACCGTACAACTTACGCCCGAAAATATTGCTATCTATCGACGCCTGATCCCCGTATATGAAAATAATACACTGGAAGAAAAAAACGGCAAGTTCTATATTAACGGTCAGGAAACGACCTCCTACACGTTCAAACATAATTATTACTGGGCAATGGGCGATAATCGACATAACTCCGAGGATTCCCGTTTCTGGGGTTTCGTGCCGGAAATGAACGTCGTCGGCAAACCGCTCTTTATCTGGTTCAGCACCAAAAATGGCAGTATGTCCAACGGGATCAACTGGAGCCGCATCTTTACAACGGCCAATAAAATGTAATATACAATACTGATTAGGGGCATCTTTTATTATTTTTATGCGAATAATGGATTAAAAACCTGCAATAGCGGTTTGAAGCCGGGCTACATTTTGCGGATATCCAACTATCAACCATTTTGAATAAGGCGTTTTTGAGGATCCTTTCAGTTTGACCTTTCCTCATATTGACTGGTATCCGAGAAGAGGGTCAGATCCGACTCCTATATGCAACATATACGGCTTATGTACGGCTTATGTACGGCTTATATGCGACTTAAGGGGTGGACGGATAACCAATGGTTGCCAAGGATAAACGGACGCCGGGGCCGGGATTTTCGGGATAAAAGGAACCGCGCGCCTGTTGTATTCGCTTCCGGTTTTCGGGTTTATCGTCCCGGAGTCCTTCTTGCCCTTTTTCAACCCATTATTCGCATAATTTTTGCAAAAATTATAAAAGACGCCCATTTATTTTTCCCTCCCGCGCGTAGCGCGAATAGGATAGAAGCGCCCCTATCTTATTGACCTGCACCCTGAACCACTTCCCGCCGTTTTTCGACATGCCAACTATTCATTTTATTTATTCCGGCCGGATACTGGGATAAAAACAAACGCCGTTTTAAGTTTATATAATTTATTGCTTCTACTAATGGCTAATAGCTGTCGGCTAATTGTTTAAATTGCTTATTTTTGCAATCGAATATCCAGAACACGTTTCAATCCCCCTGTCGCCATGAGATATGTCGCCACGAAATATATCGCTATGAAATATTATTTACTATTTGTTTTTCCATTTTTATTAGGCGCCGTTACCGGAAAAGCGCAGATCGTCAATAACCCGGATACCCTCTACGGACCCGAATGGATCAAATTCAATCAAACCTATTTTAAAATTCCCGTCACCGCCGACGGCGTTTACCGGATTACTTCGGCGACCTTGCAAAACGGCGGCGTTCCGCCAGCGTCGGTCAAAGGCGTTAACTTCCAGGTATTCCGGCTGGGCAAAGAAATCCCGCTCTATGTTTCTACCGACGGCACTTTTGGCGCCGCCGACTATATCGAATTCTTTGGAAAACGCAACCGCTTTGAGCTCGACGGTTATATGTTCAAAAACGGAGCCGCCGACGCCCTCAATCCCGATTACAGCGTAATAACCGATACGGCTATTTATTACCTGACCTGGAATACCGCGGCTACAAACAACCGGTTTGCAGCCGCGCCCAATGACTTGTCCAACGTCCCTGCCAAAGAGCCTTATTTCCTGCATTCACTTTTACTCGCCCCGACCGCCGCCCACAATAAGCCGAGCATCGACGAGGAAATTTCCTATTCCGATTTTGTAAAAGGCGAAGGCTGGGGAACGGATATGGCGCAAATGCATACGCTGACATTGACGCCCGCCCATATTTTTACCGGCGCGGACGCAACCCTGAATTTGCGGCTGGCTTTTAATTATAATATTCATTATACGGAAGTAAAGATTAACAATCAGCTTTTAAAAAAGGATACGGCCTCCCTACAGGACCTGCATCAATTGTCGATTCCGATTCCCGCCGCTTTGCTCAACGGCGCCATGACGCTGACCGTCGGCGGAACCTCCAGCGCCCTGGATAAACACGCAATTGGGGTAGTCGATCTGCAATATCCCCGAACTTTTGATTTCGATAATCAGACCTCCTTTAATTTTCGAATCGCCGCTTCCAACGCGCCAAAATACATCGAGATCAACAATTTCAATGCCGGAGGAACGCCCCCGGTTCTTTACGACCTGACCAATAATCTTCGTATCGTAACGTCGGTCAGCCAGGGAACCGTGAAGATCCTGCTTCCGCCTTCCGCGCAGGCGCGCGACCTGACGCTTGTGAACGACGCGTCCGGTTCTGTCGCCGTTAAAACCTTCGCGCCCATCGCTTTTACCGATTTCAGCAAAGACGCGGGCGATTATGTCATCCTTTCCGACGCCCGACTGATTGGATCCGGATCCGGCCCCGTCCAGGATTACGCCGCTTATCGAGCTTCCCCCGACGGCGGCGGCTACCGGACAAAAATAATAGACGTCGCTAATCTCTACGACGCTTTCGCTTACGGAGAACCCCGGCACCCCATTGCCGTCCGTAATTTTGTCCATTATATCCAAAAAAAATGGGCAAATGTCAAATACCTCGTTTTAATGGGCAAAGGGCGGGAATATTTGTATGCCAGAACTCCCGGCCAACTCGCCCTGCCGGAAAACGCCGGCTTCGACGTCCCCACTTGGGGCTATCCTGGATCGGATAATTTGCTGGCGGCTTCCAACAATTCTTCTTCGCCTGTTATCGCCTGTGGCCGTATCCCCGCTACCGGCGGAAATGATATAGCCATTTATCTGGCAAAAATAAAAGAATCGGAGTACGCGCAAAAAAATGCGCCCCAGACGATAGAAGGCCGGGCCTGGATGAAACAGGTTTTTCACCTGGGAGGCGGCGGCGATCTGGCCAACCTGATTAAAGGATATTTATCTGATATGGCCCAGACGATAACCAACAGCCGGATCGGAGCCAACGTTAATTCTTTTTTTAAAAGCAGCGGCGACGCCACCCAAATCCCCACCGCGCTGACCGAACAGGTGTACGCCGGGATCAACAACGGCGCCACGCTGGTCACTTTCTTCGGTCATTCCGCGACGGGCCTGTTCGATTTTAACGTGGACGATTTCAATCAATACAACAACCGCGGAAAATATCCTGTGCTGATCGCCCTGGGATGTTACTCCGGGAATATCCATACCGGCAGCGTTGGGATCAGCGAACATTTCGTGTTGACGCCCGCCAAAGCCTATATTGCATACGAGGCCACCACCGGTACTGCCTATCCGGACGCCCTCTATGATTTCACCAATTATTTTTATAAACTTGCCGGCGGCGCGTTCTATGGAAAAGGAATAGGCGATATTATAAAATTTGACATAGCCTCTCTCGACTCCGCGCAACGAGTAAACAACCCTAGCCTCATTTCGGCGCTTCAGGAGTTTACGCTTAACGGCGATCCTGCCGTCCGCTTGAATCCAAGCCCCGGCCCCGACTATATCACCGACGCCGCTTCCGTCAAATTCAACCCGGAAACCCTCAATACCCAATTGGACAGTTTTTCGCTGAGTTTTAACGTCCAAAATATTGGGCAGTATATTAACGACAGCCTGACAGTCAGCGTGGCGCAGGAAACGCCTGCCGGAGTTCAAATAGGTTTATTCAAGACCCGTATCAAGGCGCCCGCGTATAGCGCCTCTTTAAATTTCAGGTTCCCGATGAACCGCGGGCAAATAGCCGGCGTGAACAAATTTTATATCCGCCTGAATGAAGATAATAAAGCGCAGGAAGCCCCGCAACCCGCCGCCGCGCTAAACAACGATCTGCTCAACGCCTCCGGCGCGAAAGGCGTCGAGGTCTTTATTTCTGACGCCGCCGCCAGGCCGGTTTACCCGCCGGAATTCAGCATTGTCAGTAAACCGGATCTGACCCTCTCGGCCAGTTCGGTCAATCCGCTGACCCCCGTCCAGACCTATCTGATGGAGATAGACACCACCGAACTTTTCAATAGCCCCGGCAAAGTTTCGACTAAGATCACGCAGAAAGGCGGCGTAGTAAAATGGAAGCCAAACATCGGTTTAACGAACAATACCGTCTATTTCTGGAGAATCAGTCCCGACAGCGTCAACAAATTTGGATACAGCTGGGCGAAAAGCTCTTTTACGTATATCGCCAATAGCCCGAACGGGTGGAACCAGGGAAATTATTTTCAATACACCAAGGATTCTTTGTTGGGTATCCGCATTGATAGCGCCGGCAGGAATTTTGGGTACAGTTATAATTACTTCGATTACCGGATCAAAAATAAAGTATTCGATCTCAACGACGAGCCGGATGTTTTCTATTTTGGCATCCCAATCAACGACGCCTTCCGGAATTTGTGGGCTACGCTCGACGCCGATATCAACGTGCTGGTCATTGATTCGATCATTACTAAATACTTATTTCAAAATCCTCCGGGCGGCGGGCCTTACGGCAGCGTCAACACCACCGGACAGAACTTTTTACCGCAAATCTATCAAACGGCTAAACCGGAATCCCGGAAAAGCATGATTAACTTCTTGGAAAACGTCGTGCCCGACGGCGCTTACGTCCTGATCTATTCCGCGCAGGCCACAACCGCGTCGGACTACCGGCCCCAAGATTGGGCAAAGGATTCGCTGACCAACGGCGGGAAAAATATTTTTAACGTGCTGGAAAAACAGGGCGCTATGAAGATCCGGACCTTAGCCTCCAGGGGTTCTGTCCCGTATGCTTTGATGTACCAGAAAAATCGAAAAGCTTTTGTGGAAGAAGACGTCGCCGCCGACGTCAACAGCGTTATTTATGTCAATCATGCGCTCGCCGCCGTATATTATGAAGGCAAATTAACAACGCAGCCCATCGGGCCGTCTAAAAAATGGTCGGCTTTGAAATGGGAAGTAAAGGACAGCGCGAGTTTTAAAACTGACGTCCTGGAAGTTTCTGTATTTGGAATTACGGCCTCCGGCAAACATGATTCTCTTTTTTCCACGACCGCCCGCAATGTTTCCTTACAAAACGTCAGCGCGGCTGTTTACCCCTACCTGCAACTTTCTTTCCATACTAAAAATACGACTCAGCGCCTGACGCCTTCGCTGAGTTACTGGAGGGTGGAATACGACGGCGTTCCTGAAATTGCGCTGAACCCGAATCTTCAATATTCATTCTATAAAGATACGCTGCAACAGGGCGATAAAATGAAAATGCAGATAGCCATGGAAAATATTTCCATCTATAAAACGGACAGCGTGCTAATCAAATATAGCGTCTCCGACGAAAACAATGCCGCAGTTTTGACCGGAACCCGCAAACTCAAGGCGCTGTCCCCCGGCGATTCCACGCTCGTCGACCTGACGATCGATACCCGATCCTTACAAAAAATCAACCGCCTTTTTCTTGACGTCAATCCCAATAACGATCAGCCCGAACTTACGCATTTTAACAATACCTCGCAGAATTCTTTTTTTGTCCAGAAAGACCTTAAAAATCCGCTGCTGGACGTTACGTTCGATGGTTTACATATCCTGAACGGCGATATTGTCTCCGCCAAGCCTTTTATTTCCATCGCTTTAAGGGACGACAATAAATACCTCGCGCTGGCCGACACGTCGCTCCTGAACATTTCCCTGGGACTGCCCGACGGCTCCGTCCAACCGCTTTCTTTTTCTAATAGCGCCGTCCGTTTTATTCCCGCCGACCCGAACAACCTGAATAAAGAAAACAAGGCCCGCGTGGAATTCAACCCGGCGCTTGTTAAAGACGGAACTTATAAACTCATCGTTAAGGGTAAGGACGCCAGCGGAAACGCTGCGGGCGCCGTTGATTATAAGGTTTCCTTCCAGGTAATCAATAAATCCATGTTGTCCAATGTCCTCAATTATCCGAATCCTTTTTCCTCGAGCACACAATTTGTTTATACACTGACCGGTAGCGAAGCGCCGACCTTTTTCAAAATCCAGATCATGACAGTTTCCGGTAAAATTGTCCGGGAAATTACGCAGAACGAATTAGGCTCTTTAAAAATAGGTACCCACCGGACGGACTTTTCCTGGAACGGCACAGACGAATACGGCGACAAACTCGCCAACGGCGTCTACCTATACCGAATCGTGGCCAAAAACGCGAACAAAGAATCTTTCGATAAGTACGATACGCAGACCGACGCTTTTTTTAAACAGGGTATGGGTAAATTAGTGATCGTCCGATAAGCCCCGCTGATGATTGCTTTCAACAAACCGTTTATTACAGGAACTGAAATAGATTATTTAAGGCAGGCCATAGTCGCAGGCCGCTTTTCCGGCGACGGTCCCTTTACCCGGCAATGCCATCAATGGCTCCAGGAGAACTGCCGGATACATAAAGCGCTGCTGACCACCTCCTGCACCCACGCGCTCGAACTTGCCGCTTTGCTTTGCGATCTCCGCGAAGGCGACGAAGTGATTATGCCTTCCTTTACGTTCGTTTCTACCGCCAACGCATTCGCGCTACGCGGCGCTAAAATTGTTTTTGTCGATATTCGTCCCGATACTATGAACATCGACGAGAAAAAAATAGAACGGGCCATTTCGCCGCGAACAAAAGCGCTGGTCGTCATGCACTACGCTGGCGTCGCCTGCGAAATGGATTATATCATGCGTCTATCCAGTCAATATAATCTTGCGGTGATCGAGGACGCCGCGCAATGCGTCGGCGCTACCTACAAAAACCAAAGCCTCGGCGCTATCGGGCGTCTGGGCGCTTATAGTTTCCACGAAACCAAAAATATACAGTGCGGCGAGGGCGGCGCCTTGCTGGTCAACGATCCAAAATATGCCGATCGCGCGGAGATCATCCGTGAAAAAGGAACCCACCGGTTATCTTTTTTGAAGGGCGAGGTAGACAGGTACTGCTGGGTAGACCTTGGCTCCAGCTATTTACCCAACGAACTGACCGCCGCTTTTTTATATGCTCAATTACTTGATTCCCGGAAAGTATTGGAAAAAAGGTTGGCGCTTTGGAATCTCTATGACCGGCTATTATCCGGCGTCGTGGAGCGTTTTTCAGGCAAAAGCACTCCTTTTACGCTTCCGCACGTTCCGGAAGGCTGTGCGCACAACGGGCATATTTTTTATATAAAGTGTGAAAACAGCCAGATCCGGGCAAAATTAATCGCGTTTTTAAAAGAACAGGACGTCCAGTCGGCTTTCCATTATATTCCGTTGCATACGGCGCCAGCCGGCGCAACCTTCGGACGGTTCGACGGAGAAGACGAGTTTACCACGCGGGAAAGCGAAAAATTATTACGCCTGCCGCTCTATTACGACCTGGAAGCGCCGGAAGTTGAATATATTGCGCGTTGTATAGAACGTTTTTATTCCAAATCATAAATGTCCGGTTTGATTGTCCGTAATGCGACATTGGAAGAATGGACAAAAATGAGCGTCGCAGATACCGCCGCTACTTTTTTTCATACCCCCGCCTGGTACGACGTTTGGCGTCAATATGCCGGGTACGCGACGGACGTTCAAACCTTTGTTTTTGATAAGGACCGTGTAGCCGTTTTCCCTTTAGCGTATAAAAAAGGCCTTAAAGGCTTTATAAAAAGGTATATTTCTTCACCCGGGGGAACTTATGGCGGCCCGCTCGCCAATTTTACGTTAACTGCGGAAAACTACCGTGAAATTTTTGGCTGCCTTTGCGCTATCTGCAACGATCTAAACGTGGTCGCCAACCCTTTTTGCGAACCCCCGACCGCCGCCGCTTTCCCCTTGCGCTTAGAAACGGACGCCGTTCGTTTAGACGCCGCTTTGCCGGAACTTTTTGCTCGTTTTTCTGAAAACCACAAGCGATCCGTTAAAAAAGCCGTAAATTACGGCTTGCGTTGCGCCCCTGCGGAAACTTCCGGAGATTGGGATAGTTTTACTGAAATATACCGGCAGGTCGCGCAGGAGCGCGGTAAAAAGTCGACCGTCGTCTACGGAGCGGAGATATTCCGCCTGCTTCGGCAGACGCCCGCCAGCCATCGCAAACTTTGGCTGGCTTACAAAGACGACCAGCCCGTTTACGGATGCCTGAATTTTTATCATAACCGTCACGCCGTCTACTGGCAGGGCGCCGGTTTGCCGGAAGCGCGCAACTTAGGCGCGGCGCATTTTATTCATTATACCGCGATGGCCGACGCCGTTGAAAATGGCTTCGACTGGTACGACCTCGGCGCCACGCCCGCAGCCCTGCCCGACGTGCGCCGTTTTAAAACCGGATTTGGAACAGAAACAAAAGCGGCGGGATATTGGAAATACCAATCCCGCTATGGCGCCCTAATGGCTCAAATACAAAAAAAATGGACTTCGGGAAGCTGACCTGGATTTTCAAAAGGATGATTAAAGACGCTTATGCGGAACAGCGGATCAAATACGACCTGCTGAAAAAATTCCCTACGTTGTCGATTGACGGCAGGGTGGAAGTGGTCGGCCCGTTAGCTAATTTAAAAGTGGGTAATAATGTAAAATTATACAACAATACCCTCCTGCATTTGGGCGGTATGCCCTGGTGCGAAGGGAAAGGCCGCCTTGAAATTGGCGACGACAGTTTTATTCATCAAAATTCCGTTATTTACGGCACAGGGCCGCACGGGGTCGTCATCGGCAAAAATTTTGTCTGCAGCCAGGGAACCGCTATTTTCGCCAGCGTCAACGATTACACAAAAGATTATAACAGCCACATTTTCAAGCCGGTCCGTATCGGCGACAACGTGATCATTTTTACCAACGTCGTCGTTAGCGCCGGAGTAACGATTGGCGACAACGCAGTCATCGCCGCCGGTTCCGTAGTGGTGAGCGACGTCCCGCCCAATACGCTGGCGGGGGGAGTTCCTGCAAAAATTTTAAGAGCGCAGATCAAAACCAACCTGTAATTTATGTGCGCAATTGCCGGTTGCGTCGTCGCCTCCCCTTTCTTTGCCTCCGATCTGTTGGTGAAGATGAACAACCTTCAAAAACACAGGGGTGCGGACGATGAAGGATATTTTTTATACCATCCCGACACCGAATCGTTTTACGCCTCCGGAAACGACAGTCCGCCGGAAATCAAAGCTAAATATCCTTCCATTCATAGCCGAAATTTTACGCATACCCTCGCGTTCGCGCACCGGAGATACGCCGTCCAGGATTTAAGTTCCGACGGGCGCCAACCTTTTACCTTTAGAAATCTGACCCTCGTTTATCACGGCGAAATATTCAACTTCCGGGATATAAAAGCAGAGTTGCAAAAAACCGGCTACTCCTTTCAAACCAACTGCGATACCGAAACCCTGCTTATCGCTTTTTATCATTGGGGTACGGACGCCTTTATCCGCTTGAATGGTTTGTTTTCCGTGGCTATCTTCGATAAAAATGCCAAAACCCTAACTCTTTCCAGGGATCAGATCGGGAAAGCGCCCTTATATTATTCACTGCAAAAAGAAGCGTTTTATTTTGCGACGGAAATCAAGCCCCTATTAGAAGCAAACAAATCTTTAAGAAAAGGCGTCAATCCGGTCGCCGTCGGTGATTACCTGCAATACGGGATCCGCGACTTCAACAACCAAACCTTTTGGTCGGGCGTTCAGTCATTGCCTGCCGGTTCCTTCGGAGTATACGATCTTAAAACCTGCGGCTTAACCGTCGAAACATATTGGAGTTTTCCCAGGAATCGGTTAAAAATAGCCGATATATCCCTGCCGGTCGCGACTTCCCGCTTCAAAATGCTGCTTGCGGACGCCTTGGATCTAAGAACGCAATCCGACCTGCCGTTCGGTTTTACCCTGAGCGGCGGCCTGGATTCTTCCGCTTTGGTCGGCCTGTATGCTTCCGGACAACCGGCCGGCGAAAAAAAAACACCCTGCTATACCGTCCGGTTTGATAATCCGGCTTACAATGAAGAGCCGTACGCCAGAAAGGTTTTTGAAAAATATGAAAGCCATTTAGACTATTGCGTAGTGGACGGGCTACAGGAATCCCTGACCGGCGAACTGGATTATTTTTTCAACCTTGCGGAAGAACCGTTCCATAGTCCTAACCTCTATACCGAACATCTTTTATTGAAATTATTGAAAAGCCGGGGGATTGGCGTCAACATTAACGGCGCCGGAGGCGACGAATTACTGGCCGGTTATGAAATGGAATATCAACTCGTTTATATGAAGTTCTTACTCCAAAATTTTCCGCTCGATTACGCCAAAGAATTTATCAGTCAACTCTTCTATCACCCCGCATGGCGCCGGAAAGCGAGCGTCGTTTATCAGAACGCTTTAATCTGGTCGCGCGTTTCCAAAAAAGAAACTGCGAATCCGGCGAAGGAATTTTTAACTTGTTATCCCCGCATTCTAACTTTGTCCGGCGATTTCAACGAACGGATGATCCAAAACTTCTCAGATTTCAAAATGAACTACTGGATGCGCAGCGGTAATAAACATTATTTCGGCGTCCCCGTCGAACCCCGTAATCCTTTCCTGGACGTCCGGTTAGTGGAGTATTGCTTTCAACTGCCGCCGCAGTACTTAATTCATAACGGCTGGCATAAATACATCCTCCGCAAAGCCGTCGAACCCATCCTCCCGCCCGAAATCGTCTGGAGAAAATATAAAATGGGCTTCCCGTTTAATTTGCCGCAATGGTTGAAAGATAGTAAGAACCAATTAACGCAACCCTTAACCGGAAAAAATATTCCATATATTGACGCTCCTAAAGTTATAAATTCCTATGACCGGCTCGTTCTTGAAAATCCCGCCCTCCTTTGGCGGCTAATCTGTTACAGCCTTTGGCATATTAAAATGATCGAACAAAATAATTTATTTAATGGTAAATTGTAAACGGTAAATTGTAAACGGTAAATTGTAAACGGTACACCTATCGCGACCGAAAACCCGGAAAAGGGACGTCTTTTAATTTTTTGCAAAAATTAAAATACGTCCCACACCCCTCCCCGCGAGCGTAGAGCGCGGAAGAGCGGTCTCATTAAACTTATTACCTGTAAATTTTTG
>JBBRMZ010000056.1:0-24204 GCA_038230555.1 Chitinophagales bacterium | reverse complement strand
AGCGCTTCCAGGGCAACTTTTGCTTTAAAAGCCGCAGTGTGTTTACGACGCGTTTTCTTTTCCATTTTAGACAGATTTTAGATGATAAAATTATACATTTTTCACCTTAACTCGCTGTCCTATTTTTGGGGAGTATTATACATCTTTGGAGGCTCATATTCAAGATTGTCATAAGTTTTACTCAATTTGTACTTTATGCTTGCATTAAATACTTTAAGTTCATGCTGGATAATTTCTGCTATTTGGCGATTTGATAGTAAAATTGTGCGTAATGTTACAGCATCATTAATTTTAAAATTTATAGAAGAAATTGAAGATATATCCATTAAACATTCGGTCTTATCTAAGAAGCATGAATCAAACCATCTATCTTCGAATTTACCCGTTTTCTGTGAGAACCACTGACATTTTAATTTAAAATCGCTTCTTATAGGTAAGCCCAATCCTTCATCAAACTTAGAAATTTCTCTTCCTGTTTCTCGTACGATTTCTAAAACAACCATAGCGGGAGAAATAAGCCGTGTTTGTCCGCTTTTAATAATAATAGTATTACCTTCTGAATGTTGGATTTTGATTTCCGCTAATCCAGTCTCTGATTTAGCCGTAGCAAAGCGAACTACATCTCCAATATTAAAATTGCAGGGAGGATCAAAAATTGGTATCATTTGTATTTTAAATATTTGTAACAAATTTAATGCTTTAATTTAAATAAATAAATTAATTTTGCATCTGACGTCACCATCTTTAATTTTTAAATTTGTCCTACATTAGATACGTTTGGTACGGTTCATCGTGCGGTTCTAATCTTTAAATAGGATTAGTATTGTCGAACCGATTTCGGCTTGAATTAATTCAAGAATAACTACGTAGAATTTAAACGTAAGGGGAGGAAATCGGGAAGAGTTCAGTTTGCTAAGCCAATTTAAGAATTCATCTTACCCGCCCATATTAAGGTGCGCGAGTCATTTGAAATGTCGGAGAATTGCCAATGCAAAGATAATTAATAAACACCATGTAATAAAGCATTGTTTAAGTTAATTTAATTATTTATAATCATAAACCTCTGATAGTCAATTATTTGGCTGACGAACCTATGCTTTAATTGCAGTAAGTATTTAATAAGCTAATTTATTGGCAGGGAAATTCAGCGAATTTCAAATATTGGTGTGTGACGTCTTTTTAAATACTTAGCAACTATCATTTTTAAAATGAAAAGCTCTAAAACAAAACCAAAATCATGGTTTAAATGGCGTGGATACCCGCATTTAACGAGGCGAATTAATATTGAAGATTGTAAAAAGTGGTTTTTCAAATATGCTAATACCCCTAAAGCAATAGCCAAACATGCATTTATGCCATTGCTTTATAAAACAATAGTTCAGCGACGATATAAAAAGACTAAAAATGAATTTGGTATTCAATTGCGTTCGCATTGTAAATTTGATAAGCATAAAAACAAGTGGATAAAAAATGCTAAGAAACGCCCTATTCATTTTGCTACACATTGTGATGCTCATATTTATTCTCGTTATTCAAATCTATTAGCGAATAATTATGAAAGAAATCTTAAACAAAATTTAGAATTTTCAGCTTGTATAACAGCATACCGGAAATTGGAAACACCAGAAGGATTAGGAAAAAATAATATTCACTTTGCAAAAGAGGTCTTTGATTTTATTAAAAACAAAGGAGAATGTGTTGCTTTAGCATTTGATATTGAAAGTTTTTTTAATAGCCTTGATCATAAACTTTTAAAAAAAGCTTGGGCAGGTATTTTAAATTGTGATACCTTACCAAAAGACCACTATAACATTTTTAAATCAGTCACTAATTTTTCTTATATTAATCTTCAGGACTTACGCTTGCCAAATGGTGGATTTGATGAAAAAAGATTAGCACAAAATCGTCGTAATGGAGTTCATGCGTTTTTTTTGAACTCTAACGAACTTAGGAAAGATATAGATTCTGGCAAATTAAATGTTTATAAAAATCAATACCAAGATAAAAGTAATAAAGGTCAAATTCGGGGTATTCCTCAAGGATTACCTATTAGTTCAATTTTAGCTAATTTGTACTTATTGAGATTTGATAAAATGTTGTTTCAAAAAGTAATGGTTGAAAATGGCGGGTTATATCGTCGGTATTCTGATGACATAATAGTTGTATGTAATATAAGAAGTGTCAATGAAATTAAAACTTTTATTGAATCTGAAATCAAGAAATTTAAATTAGAAATTGCTATCTCCAAAACAGATCAAGCCATTTTTAAATTAAAGCCAAATATGATAGGAGAAAAAAGGCTTTTTTCTGATAAACCTATAACTTATTTAGGTTGGACTTTTGATGGTACATCGGTGAGAATAAAATCAGCAAGTCTTTCAAAGTTTCATAGAAGGATGAAATCAGCTTGTAAGACAGCAGTAAGACATGCACAAAAATTTCATAAAAAAACTTTATCATCTCAATCTGTCATTTATAAACGTCGTCTTAGGCTATTATTTACCGAATATGGTATTAAGCCTCGTATAAAAGTGATAAAGCAATTAAATTATAATTTTAATAATGTAACTGGTCTATATTATGCACAAGTAGCTACTGTTAAAAGAAAAAATAGGGGGAATTATTTAAGTAATGTAAGAAAAGCTTTATTAACTTTTAAAGAAAATGAAAGTAAATCTATAAAAAAACAAGTTAGGAATACATCCAAAATATTTGAAAAATATTTAAAACATCAAATGCAAATTGTTAGCACTATTTAATCAATAAAGGATAAAAACGATTAAATGAAATTCCGAGAGTAATTTTAAATTTAGTTTATATAGTAAAATAGAAACCTACAAACTCTTTAAAAAAATATTTTTGGGAAGGTATAATTTTTATTATTATTGATTAAAAAATATAATCAAGAATCCTGCTTACCTTATAATTGTAATCTTTCCTGCTAAAAATATTGCGCCACCGCTCTCAATCTCATAAAAATACATACCGCTTGGTATACTGGAAACATTAATCGGGCGGCCCGGTTCTATTTCGCGCGCCGCAACCATCCGGCCCCATATATCTTTTAAGAGCAGCGTTGTTTTTATGCCTTGTTGAGCGTCAAACTCAATATTAATAAAATCGGACGTTGGGTTGGGATATACTTTTGCCGCCCCAGATTGCGCTAGATTAGCGACGCCCGTCAACTGGCAGTCGCCGGTTTTGGTGAAAACGATCCCGTGCAGTTGAAACTCCGTAGTGACCCAAACCAGACGAATGGTATGGAGGCCCTCGCTGAAACCTTTATAAGTGATCGGGTCGCTGTTCAGAAAATTACCCGTTAAACTCCCCGTATAAGGAATCTGCACTTTGGTTACAAAATGGTCGTCTACGTATAAGTTAATGAATTGGGTGCCGACGGCGGACCGGCTTTGGACCGAAAACTGATAAGTACCCGCTTCGCCGGAAGGGACGCGGATCAGGTACTCTATATAAGGCTCCACGCCGGGCTGGTAATAATCGGCGCCGACCACGCCATATTTAAGGGTGGCTACTTTTTTGGCCTCTACCAATCCCTTGACGGACTGACCGGCGGACAGGTTTTGCGCGGGAAGCGCGAGGGCAGAATCCAATCCCTGCAATTTATACGAGTTTTCATAATTTTCGGTCAGCGGAAGCGTACCCGCGCTGGTATTCCAGTCGCCCGCTCCCGCATTGTTCCAGTTTAATATTCCGGTCGGATTGTAAGCGTTCCATTTGGACAGATAATTGAATACAAGGTCTTTCATTTCAGGCGCCCGCGCGGCGTCGGCTTTAGAACCAATGTTAAAATCGCTTGCCGTATTGATTCCCCCCGCGTAAGCGAATAATTTCATTCCGTAGTATGCCGCCCTGGCGGACCATTGATCGAGTAGAACGGTATCGGGGCTAAACGTCTGTGCAAGCGTATTTTGCAAACCGGCGACCACTTCGGAAGCGGTAGCGCCGTAAGGTTTTTGGGCGTCCAACTGGTTCGCATGTAAATAAGGCGAGACGGCCAGCGCGTAAAAATAGTTATGCGGCGGTCCGTACGTTTTTTCTATAAAATCCAGACCCCGCTGGGAAAATTCGAGCCAGTCGATCTGTCCGCTATAGACGATCCGGACGCGCGAATAAAAATCGGCGGCGCCAAAAACGTCTTTAAATACGTCGTATAATTGTTTGCTCTTGTAAGCGTAACGCCGGACGTTCAACGTAAAACGGTCGGTACTATGGTCCGCATTATACGGGCAAAAAGGGCTTCGGCCTTCGATTTCCGCCTGCTGGGTATTCCATTGGGCGACCGGGTAACTGAAATTCCAGACCTCTGTACCGTATTCAATATATATTTTCAGGGATTTATTGAGGCCGGCGTTCAATAATTGCGCAAGGCTGCGCGCATAGGAAGAATCGGATTTATGGGGTATGTGAATCCAGATATCCTTATTGAGCGTATTTGCCAATTCAATGCACGATTCCCAGGCTACGCCTTTGTTCCCCGTTTGGATGGCCGCATTGGAGGCAGTTCTTTGCGACCAAAGCGAATCGCCCGCATTGGCGGCATTGCGCCACTGGCTGAAATTCAATACTGCAAAACGATTCAGATGCTGCAAAAAAGCGTTTGAAAAGGTAGATCCGTCAAATGAAGCGCCCGGTTTGACGATCCTAATATTTTTGACGCCGTTGGCGCCGGAGTCGTAGAGGGTATGCGTGAACGACAATTCCATATTATCCGCCGAAGGCAAAGGGGCGGGGTAGACCAGGTCGGCGGTCGTTGTATTGGAGGCGGCGTCGTATTTTTTGTTCTGTACTGTAAAACCGCTATTGAGCGGCGCGACGTCGGCGGAACCGGAGAACCGCAGGCGGTAAACGCCGCCCATGTCGGGCGTCATGGCGGTCATAACGACGACGCTAAAATCCTGAACGGGCCAGCCCAGACTGTCCGCAGCGACTGGCGAACTGGTAAAAGGCGCGAGCGGATCGGCATAAAAACCGGTATTGAACTTAAAGACGTCGTTAAAAGGGCGGTCTTTATCGGCGTCAGACGGTTTATTTAGGACTCCGCCCAGAGAAAGTTTAGCGGGCGCTATCGGCGTGCACTGCGCGCCGAGGTAATTTTTTGAAAATAAGAGGCAGATGGTTGAAACCAATATCAGGCGTAAATAAGAACTTATCATAGGTTTTGTGTTAATCAAAAAATGTAAGATGGCGATTATTACGCCGGGAAGCGGATGAAAATAATTGCAAAGGTAAGGGTTTTTCTAAAAATAAAGTTAAAAAATTAATATACATAAAAAACTGCTTTAATTTATCCAATAAAAAGAGTGGAAAATGATTATGAGTTATGACATTTTGAATGTCCCCTCCTTCCGCTGTACGCGGGGGAGAGAAGGGTGGGACGTCATTTTTATTTCTTGCAAGAAATAAAAATGACGTCCCTTGTCCAGATTTTCTATCGCAAAAAGCGCCTCGATTTAGGCTGCTTCAACCATTCAATATTAACGATACAAAAATTGTCTCAGAAATATAATTATGAGTTATGCGAATAATGGGTTGAAAAAGTCCAAAAAGGGTGCCGGGACAATAGACCCGGAAATCAGAAGCGGACACATCGGGAGCATGACCCTTTTTATCCGCCTAAATCCCGACCCGAACGTCCGTTTATCCTTAATGTCTATCCGTTATTCGTCAACCCCTTGAGTCGCATATAAGGCACGCATAAGGCATACATAAGCCGTATCTGATTCATTTATGAGTCAGGTATGAGTCAGGTATGAGTCAGGTATGAGTCAGGTATGACTACCGCCCTCAGAAAGTACTCGGTTTGGGAGAAGGTCGAACGAATAAGTAACTCAAAAACGCCGTATTCATCATAGTTTATAGTTAAAAATACACAAAAGGCAGCCCGGCGTTAAACCGTTTTTGCCGGTTTTTAACCCATTATTCGCATGAGTTATGAATTACTAGCTTATTTTACTGGACGACCACATTCTTTAAATAAGCTTCGCCCAATTCTTCGTTCACCAATTGCAGAATCTTTTCTTTGCCATAAGAAAGCTCGTTCCTTAAAGACGCGGATTCAATGGTAATGTACAGAATATTCCGGTTGATGCTGATACTTTTGGTAAAGGACGAAATGGATTTCCCCATTAGTTTTTCCCATGATCCCTGGATTTTAGCCGTATATAAAGGCTTTTTTAATTTAGGCGATTGCGTAAATTCCAGTAAAATAGCGGCCAGCGGCTGATTGTTAAAATTTCTCATTCGTCATTGCTCTTTTCTTAGGTAACTTTTCCCTGGTCGACCAGGAATATTTTATAAGGAACCTTCATTGCGCGCGCCATTTTTTCTAAACGTTGCGGGTGGGTGTCCGTAATAAAGATTTGCCCGTAATGAGCGGAGGATAATAACTCAAGTAAGCGCTCAACCCGCTGCTCGTCCAGTTTATCGAACAGATCGTCGATCAGTAAAATGGGAGGCCGACCAGTTTTACGGCGGAAGATCTCGCAAATCGCTAATTTCAGACAAACGACAAACGATTTGAGTTGCCCCTGCGATCCAAATTTTTTTAAAGGCGCGCCATTCAAAGAAAAAATCAGGTCGTCGCGATGGACTCCTTCGGTCGTCCGGTGTAAAAATACATCTTTTGCCCGATTTTGAGCCAGTATTTCCTGGAAAGACTGCCGGCTTAACGCGCTTTCATAAGTAAAATCCACGCTTTCGACCGCTCCGGAAACTATTTTATAGACGGGGTTGAATACTTCGCAACAAAGTTCGACAAATTCCCTGCGCTTATTAAAAATAACCGTCCCGGGTTTAACGATCGCTTGGTCGTAAGCGTCGAGTAAGTAGGTTTCCGCCACATTGACGTCGTTGAACCGGCTGCGCGCGCCGTCCTCTATTTTCTTCAGATAAGCATTTCGCTGATCAAGTATCTTGTTATAAGCCGACAAGCAGGCCAGGTATGTAGGATCCAATTGCGCCAGAGCGACGTCGATCAAACGACGTCTTTCCTCGCTACCGCCGGTCGCGATCGCCGTATCGCCGGGCGCAAAAAAAACGACCGGCAGACAGCCAATGTGTTGCGCTAAAGCAACGTACGGAACGTCGTTGCGTTCAAAAAGCTTTTTTCTTTTGCCTTGCAGACTGGCAAAGATTGCGACAATCTTCTCTTTTTTATTTTCTTTCTCAAAAACGCCCTCTAGCCTGAAAAAATCTTCCCCCCGCCGGACGACGTCGGCGTCGGCGTTCTGCATAGCGCTTTTACACATACACAAATAGTAAACGGCGTCCAACAGGTTGGTTTTCCCCATGCCGTTCAGACCGGCGAATCCGTTCAGGCTGGGAGAAAAATAAAGCGTTTGGGCTTCATAGTTCTTAAAATTGGTTAGTATGATTTTTTCTAAATGCACGCAGGGTAAGCAGGATAATGAAAAATGGAGCGCTGTTATGTTTTATAAACGCGCAACATATCGGGGTCCAAAAGGCATAATAAAGGGCTAAACAAATATTTGAAAAGCTTGTTTTAAAGAAAACAAAGGTAGAAAAAAAGGAGTAGACCGCCGGTTTTGCATATCATTAAAAAAAATAGCGCGAAAAGGTTAAAATAATAACCCTGCTTCGTATCTTTCTTTACGATTGAAAGAATTACGGCGAATCTTCGCTAAATTCTTATATTTGTACCGTCTGTTTTACCAGTTTTTTCATTCTTATAACCAATCATAGATGGACGCAGTAATCGCTAAAAAGCCCGCGCCTCCCAAGGAGGCGGTTTATTCCAAGGAAACTTATTTAAAATGGTACGAGACCATGTTTCGTATCCGTTCTTTTGAGGAGCGCGTATTAGAAAATTACGGAGATAATGTAAGAGGTTTTTGTCACGTATACATTGGTCAGGAAGCGATTGCCGCAGGCTTGGTTAGCGCCATCCGGCCCGAAGACGCCATTGCTACCGCCTATCGTCAGCACGGAATCGCCATTTCGCGCGGCATTCCGACGACCGCCGCTATGGCGGAATTATTTGGAAGAGTAGACGGCGTTGTCAAAGGCAAAGGAGGTTCTATGCACTTTTTTAGTAAAAAACACCGGTTCTTTGGCGGCAACGGCATCGTTGGGGCTCAAATTCCCATCGGAACCGGTATTGCATTTGCGGAAAAATATCGCGGTACCGACCTGCTTTGCGTGACCATGTTTGGCGACGGCGCGTCGCGCCAGGGCTCTTTGTACGAGTCTTTTAATATGGCAATGACTTGGAAACTGCCCGTTCTGTATATTTGTGAAAATAATCATTATGCAATGGGCACTTCGGTAGAGCGCTCCAGCAATGTAACGGATATTTATAAAATAGGGGCGGCCTTCGACATGCCCAGCGAACCGGTTGACGGTATGAAACCCGAAGCGGTACACGAAGCGCTGACCCGCGCAGCCGCGCATATCCGCGCCGGTAAAGGGCCTTATTTTTTAGAGATCAAAACCTACCGCTACAAAGGTCATTCTGTTTCCGACCCGGAAAAATACCGCAAATCGCCCGAAGGACGCGAAGAAATGAAACGCTTCCGCGAACTGGATCCGCTCAAAACGACTAAAGCAAAGATGCTCGAGCAGGGGATTGCTTCTGAAGAAGAGATCGGAAAAATCGAAGCGATGATCGAAAAAGAAATTAACGACGCTACCGAGTTCGCCAAAAACTCCCCGCTGCCATCTGCCGCCGCTCTGTTTGAAGATAACTATTCAGAACCTGATTATCCTTTTATGAAGGATTAAATATTTGGAACTCTATAAATAAAAGAGCCTCGAACTTTCTGAAAAGAAAATTCGAGGCTCTACTCATTTTATTTAACTAACTATCGGCATTTATTTCCCGCCTTTCAGCTCGTCCTGCCAGGCTTTCAATTCTCCCCAGCGATCTTCTGCCGCTAATCTTGCCTGTTCCGGCCAGGTATGCGGATCGTGCATTTGGAAACGAGGACCGCCGGCGTCAAGAATTTCTTTTAAAACGACAGGGCTGGTATTGGCCAGTTGGCGGAACATATAGATCCCGCGGTTGTTGAACAATTGCTCAATTTTAACGCCGATTCCTTCGACAATTTTCAAATCGTCTTTGTGGCCGTCTGCTTCTTCTTTTACGACGGCCTTTCCTCTTTGCAAGAGCGTTCCTTTGAGCTCCTGACCGTCGACGTACTCGACCGTTTGAGCGACTCCGGTAGCGCCGTCCGCTACGGTACGGGCAACGTTGGCCGTCATATCTACGCCCTTAGTAACGGTTTCGCCTCTGCGGACGCCTTGGCCGAGTTGAATAACTTCTTCCCTTCTGACGTCGGCAGCTTCCGTCCTGATCTCTTCTCTTCTGACTTCCACTTCCCGAACGACCGGAACTATGTATTCCCGGGTCACTTCCTGAATGACCGGAATATGGCGTTCGACGATCATTTCCCGGATGACCGGAATTTGTTTTTCGATAGTTACTTCAAAAGTTACCGGTTGAGTGATGTAATTGTACCGGATCTGCGCGCTTTCCTGTATCAATTCAACCGGACGCTCGACCATTACTTCGCGAATCACCGGAATGTCGGTAAAGATCTCTACTTCATTGGTAATCTCCCGGACCATTGGAATTTCTTTGGTCAGCGTGATCTCATAATCCACTTGTTTTTCTACTACTTTCGTATTGACCAACGGTACTTCTTTTTCAACGATCATTTCGTGGAAAACCGGAACCATTCGCTCGATCGTAACCTCGTGCGTTACCGGTTTATCGACTACAATTTCGTGGAGAACGGGTACCTCATTGATCGTCTTGCGGACGTCTGCATGTTCAACTTTCAAAACGATCTCCTGCTGAACGGCTACCGCTTCTTCCCGTACCACTTCCGTTACGACGTCTTTGTGGACGACCGTTTCGCGGATCACCGGAACAGAAATTTCCACATACGTTTCGTTGTATTGCGGAACCTGTTTTTTCAGTTCGACGGTATGTTCGACAGGCGCCTCGCGCATCACCGACGTCTGGGTAACGACGGGTTGTTCGGTATAATTTTCTTTATACAACGCGGTCTGGCGGGTGAGCGTTATTTCATGCTCGACAGGTTTTTCCGAATACGCTTCCCGGTATGCAGGCACGTCGTGAAATAAAGCGATCTCGTGTTCCACATGTCTGTCCACATGCACTTCTTTAGCGACGGGAATGATGTGCTCAAAAATCATTTCCCGCTCCACATGCGTGTCCTTATGAATTTCTTTATTAACCGGGATGATGTGTTCAAAGATCATCTCGTTCTCTGTGTACGTGTCTTTGTGGATCTCTTTCGCGACCGGAATGATATGCTCAAACACCATTTCATTTTCGGTATACGTGTCTTTATGTATTTCTTTGGCAACCGGGATTAAATGTTCGAATACCATATCGTGTTCAATATGCCTGTCGACGCGTATCTCTTTAGCGACCGGGATAATCCGTTCGATCACTACTTCATATTCTACTTCTTTATCTACATGCACCTGTTTGTAGACCGGAATGATATTTTCGATAATGACTTCATGATCGACATATTTATCGACGTGTACTTCCTTCAGGACGGGAATGATATGTTCGACGATCACTTCCTGTTCAACATGGCGGTCGACGTGAATTTCTTTGCGAACGGGGATAATATGTTCAATTACTACTTCATGAACGACCTCTCTATTTACATGCACTTCCCTGCGGACGGGAATGATATGTTCAATCACCACTTCATGGTCTACGTGTTTATCAACATGTATTTCTTTAGCGACCGGGATAAAATGTTCGAATACCATTTCGTGTTCGACGTGTTTGTCTACGTTCATTTCCTTATAAGAAGGAACTTCGCGTTCGACGGTAATTTCGCGGTCAACCGGCTTATCTACAATGACCTGATGATAAACCGGAACCTCGCGTTCGAGCGTAACGTCAAAATGAACCGGTTTTTCGACCAGTACTTCGCGGAAAATCTCTACCGGTTTCTCTACGGTTACTTCATGGTACACCGGGACTTCGTGTGTCAGGGTAATTTCACGATCAACTGGAACGGCCTTATCAATCACCACTTCATGTATCACCTGCTTTTCAACGACGGTTTCATGGATGACCGGTTTTATAATTTCAACCGTAGATTCATGTATTTGCGCCACTTCTTTTTGCAAAGTGATGTGATAATCAACCGGTTTTTCGACTATTTCTTCCGTTATATAATGCTTAAATATTTCTTTTTGTTGAATTTGCTGCGTATAAGTTTCTACTTCTATTTCCCGCTCTATAAAATTTTCTTTATGCCTGGCTATTTCATGCACCACGTCGAGGGGCGTCTCCGTGTAATTCACAACCGCATGTTCGACCACAGAATTGATCGCATACTCCACCTGTTTTTCGATCAGCGTGGGTTTTAGAATAGCGACCTCCTTCTCATAAATAATTTCTTTCAGCGTGGGGACTTCCCGGTGCAAAATAATTTCCTTTTCCACAGGCTTTTCGATCACTGTTTCGCGAAGCCGCGGTATTTCATGAACGACTTCCACATCTCTGACGCGTTCCACATCGCGGTTCGATATGACAGTTTTTACATTATAAAAACCTGATTCTGCGGGGAAATAACGCTCTTCCACGACTTTGCCGTCTACCCATCTGCGCCGAATAATTTCGTCCCAGGCAAGCCTCTGGTCGTCATTGGTCGTCAGATCATAAGAAAACTCGGACATGGTAGCGTCGTTTCCGACTACTGAACTCGATAAACAAACCAATCGGTTCACTTTCTTTACATTTTTAGTAAAATCGACCAGGCGGGATGTCTTTTCAGCTTTGTCGGAAGCCAGGCCAGTGAAGCTGGAATGGGAGCGGGCGTCGTCGGCAAAAAAATCATGGACGCCTTGTCCAAATTTTCCCTGCTCTACCAGTTTGTCCAACTGAAGTAGGTTGTCATTTAAATTCATGATCAGGTTAATAATTAAGTGTAAGAATCTGGAAGAGAAGAATTTTGGGATAGCGGTGTTTACGCCTATTTATGACTACAAAAATATATTTTGTAACGCATAAATATTCATGAAAACAGCGAATTAACAAATAAATATTGTACTTATAAATTGTAAATACAAGCGTATAACTAAATTATCCTATATTTTTGCCCGGGCGTGGATTTATTCGTTAAACAAAAAGAAAATGTTAGTTTATAAAACCCAATACGCATCCGGTTCGTTAATTGTAGCGGATTAAATTACTGTAAACCGATAAGAATCAAAAAGAAAAACAATTAATATAATAATAACTTATTAATTGGTCTCCGGCGTTTTTGATGTAACGGACAAATAAAAAAGCCGTCTCTAAGGCGTTAAAGATCAAAAGGGATTTTTAAGCGTTATAGTTTTCTTAATTCAGACCGTTCATACAATCTTCTCCAGGGTATTTTAGTATTAAACGGTATTCTTCATTTTACTCCTCATTTTAATCTTATTTGTTGCGTTCAAAATCTACAAAACGGTCCATTTGTTATTATTCGCAACCCTGCGACTTTTTCAATTTAACTTGTTATTGGTGAAATGCCGTTCAAATTCTTATACTACTATTATATGAAAGCTAACATCTTTTTCTTTATTTGCTGTATGCTGGCGTTGACGAAGACTTCCGGTCAACAAACGACGGTCTATACGGAAGCCGACCAGTCTTATAAACGCGGCATGGATTTTTTTGACAAGGGTATTTACAACCTCGCCCAGGAGGAGTTTAGGAACACAATCACCCAACTCCGTCCCGCCAATGAACCGGAATCCAAATTGCTCAAAGGACGCGCGGAATTATATTACGCCAAATCAGCTATTCGTACGGGCCAACCGAACAGCGAACAACTGATCCTGGATTTTATCCGCAATTATTCGCCCGATCCGCTGGCAACTCAGGCTACGCTCGAAATTGCTAGTTTCTATTATAACGCCGGTAATTACGATAAAGCGGGAGAATATTTTGCCATGCTGGACGAATCTACCCTAAGCGGAGAAATGCGCGCGGAAGCGAATTTTAAAAAAGGGTATACTTTTTTTGTGAAGAAACAATTCTCGAAAGCTAAGCCGCTGTTTGCGGCCATCAAAGACGATCAGCAAAGCGAATATTACGCTCCCGCTAATTATTATTATGGTATGACCGCGTTCTTTGAAAATAATTTCGACGAAGCCGTCAAAAGTTTCCAGCGGGTATCTTCCGACAAGCGATATGCCGCTTCTGCTCCTTATTATATCACCCAAATCTATTTTGCCCAGCACGATTATGATAGAGTGATTTCTTCCGGAACCGGCGCGCTGAACAACAGCGGGGTCAAAAACGCTAAAGAATTAAGCCAGTTGGTCGGCGAAGCTTATTTTGAAAGAAAGGACTACGCCAACGCGACGAAATATCTGGAAGTAGGTGCGGAGAATAATTCCAAAATGCGCAACGAGGACTTTTACCAGTTGGGCTTTAGCCAATATAAGATAGGAAAATATGCAGACGCCGCTACTAATCTCGCTAATTTATCGAGCGAAGACTCTAAACTGGGGCAAAACGCAATGTATATGTTGGGAGACAGTTATCTGCGGATCGGCGATCACAACGCTGCGCGCAACGCATTCGCTTCCGCCAGCCGGATGAGCTTCGATCCTTCGACCCAGGAGGACGCTCAAATCAATTATGCCAAACTGAGTTACGAACTCAAATACACGCAGGACGCCGTCAACGCGTTAGAATCTATCCCGCAAAACGGCAAATATTATAATGAAGCCCAAAATTTATTGGGCGAAGTATTATTGCAAACCCGTAATTATGAAGAAGCGCTCAATATTATTAGCAAAGTAAGTAATAAAACGACGAAAATTCGGGAAGCCTTTCAAAAAGCGGCATTGTATCGCGGCATTCAACTAATGGAGGAGAACAATCCGGCCGCCGCGCAATCGTACTTTGAAAAATCTCTGACCGAGCCCATCGACCTCCAATCTAAAGCGATTGCGCAATATTGGCTGGCGGACGCAGCCAACCAGGCCAAGCAATACGATAAAAGCGAAAATTACCTGGATCAGTTTCTGGCAGTCGCTAAAACCCTCCGCTCGTTACCAGAAGAATCTTCGGTTTATACGGGCGAATACTTGCAGGGATATAATTTCCTGAAACAAAAAAACTATGCGACCGCGCTGGGCTATTTTCAGAACTGCGTAGTCGACATTAAGCGCGATAAGGCCAAGTTATACAGCGACGCCATTAAAAACAATGTGTTAGGCGACGCGACGTTGCGCACCGGCGACTGCCTGTTTAAAAGAAATAAATACGACGAAGCGCTGCGTTTTTACGACGAGGCCATCAGCAAACAGTATACAGGATACGTATACGCTATTTATCAAAAAGGAATTATCCAAGGTCTGCGAGGCAGCAATGTCGATAAATTGGTCGCCCTGGAAAAACTGGCGGACCAGTATCCAAATTCTGAGTTTGCGCCAATGGCTTTATTTGAAACCGGCAGCGCTTACCAGCAAATGAATCAACTGGACAAAGCGGGAGCCGCGTTTAAAAGAATTATTACGAATTATAAGGGTAAGACCGACCTGATTAATCCTTCACTATTACGTTTGGGATTAGTGGCAACCAATCAGGGCAACCAGGAACAAGCCATTACTTATTATAAACAGGTTTTCAGTAATTCGCCTTCCTCTTCCGACGCAAAATCGGCTTTGGACAGGCTACAGGATATTTATGTGAACGAACTCGGCAGACCCGACGATTACTTTGCTTTTGTTAAAACGACCGGCTACAGCGTCGACGCTGCCGCACAGGACAGCATCAGCCTGAAGGCTGCCGAAACGCAATTTGAACAGGGCAATTACGACAAAGCGATTACCTATTATACTAATTATTTGAATAAATTTCCGAATGGCGGAAGTTCCACGCAGGCCTACTACAATCGCGCAGAATCTTATGCGTCCGACCTGATTAAAGATTATACAAAAGCGTTCAACGATTATTATATGGTGGTCAACCGCGGCGCCGGCAGCAGATTTTATCCAAAGGCGACCGAAAAAGCGGCGCTACTGGCTTATAACGGTCAGAAAGATTTTGGGAAAGCGCTTGACCTGTATTACAAGATGGAAAAATCAGCCGTCACAGACGATAAAAAATTTGAGGCTGAACTGGGCGCCGCCCGCAGTGCTTACCGTTTGAATAAAGTGGACGCCGTATATGAAATGGCTAATAAAGTGACCGCCAATGCTAACGCTACCAAAGAGCAGATAGCGGAAGCCAGTTTCTATCTCGGCAAAGTGGCGTTTGACCGGAAAGATAATGAAAATGCTAAAAATGCGCTCCTGAAAGCGATCGCTACGGGAAAACCGGGAGAGCAAACGGACGAAGCGGAATATCTGGTTTCTTACCTTGAGTATTTGAGCCGCGACTTGGACGGCGCTTTGAAACGTGCCGATAAAGCTTCCCAAAGCGCTACCCTGCAGTATTGGGCGGCAAAATGCGTCATTCTTGAAGCCGATATCTATGCCGAAAAGAACGACCTGTTCAACGCGCGCGCCGCCCTGAACGCCGTCATTGAAAACTTTAAAGACAACGCCGACCTGGTAACAGAAGCGAAAAGCAAGCTTCAAAAACTGGATACAAAGACTAAGAAAACAGTTAAATCCGTAGACGCTGAAAAGAACGGCCTGATCGAAATGGATAAAAATTGAAAAGCCGTCAGCAATCAGCCTTCAGATATCAGTTTGTTAAACGGGTTCGGCCTAATAAATGAAAAATGCGGAATAGTTTTCTCGCTTATTCGCAAGCAATAATTTGAAGAAGACCGTATTCTTCAATCATCATTTAACATTTACCATTTACCATTACGTATTATGACCGCTATCAAATATTTTTTCCTGACAGGTTTCGCTTTGTCCAGTATTGCGCTCAAAGCCCAAAATCCAAGACCTGCCGCCGGAGACGTGCCGGAACAAAACCAGGACGTTATTAAAAATTTCGACGCCCGCCTGATCGACGCTGAAAAATTTAAGATTACCCCTTATTTGCCTGCGGTTGACACGGCAACTAAAAGTCAAACCTATATTGTCCCGAACCGGACGGTTCCGGTCGCTTATCTTCCGCCAAGACTGCGGCCTATTGCGATGAAAGCGGAAGGCGTCCCCGATCAATATTTGGGATATGCCAAACTGGGGTATGGTTATCCCAATATGCCTTTTGCAGAAGGCGCTTATCATCTCGGCCAGGATAAAGTATTTAACCTTGACCTGCATGGAAAATATACTGCCGCAGACTACAAGCCCCTGGAAAATCAAAAATTCTCTTACACGGGATTAGACGCTAAAGGTTCCTACTTTTTAGATAATGGGCTGGCCGTTGATGGGAAACTGGCTTATACCGGCGACACGCATTATTTGTACGGTTACGACCACACAAAATACACCTATACAAACGAACAGACCAAACAATTTTTTCATATAGTTGACGCCGGCGGCAAGATATATAATAGTCAGAAAAATAGCCAGGATTTCAACTGGAATGCGGGCGCAAATTTTTACACGCTCAGCGACAATTTTGGCACTTCTGAAAACGATCTTGACCTCAAAGGCGAAGCGACCAAATGGTTCGACCAGAAACATCCGTTGACCGTCATACTCCGAACCGACTTTACCTCTTACAATGGCGTTTCTGATACGGCAAAATCGCAGTCGTTAAACAATATATACCTGAAACCCAGTTTTACCTATCATGCAGACTTTTATCGTATCAAGTTCGGCGCTAATTTAGTTTCGTACGGCGACAATTTTTATATTTTGCCCGACGTAGATTTTTCGGCGAACATATTGGGTAATCAACTCAATATTTTTGGCGGATGGACCGGCGATCTAATTAAAAACAGTTACCGCAATCTGACCGCTTATAATCCTTACCTTGAAGTAAGCCCTAACATCCGCCCCAGAATCGAAAACACGCGTAAAACAGAATATTACGGTGGTATAAAAGGGGTGTTCTCTATTTTTGAATACCAGGGCCAGATTGGATACAGCGATAATAAAAACTTAGCCCTTTATTTATCTGATAAGTCGGATAAATTCCGGCGGTTCAACGTCATATACGATACCGTGGGTATCGTCAACTTCCGCGGAACGGTAAGCGTCAAGCCGGTAAAAAATATGGAAATATTCGGCACGTTCAGCCAGAATATTTATTCGCCTAAAACTCAGGCCGTAGCCTGGGGCCTTCCGTCAACAGATGTAAATGTGGGAGCTAAATACTGGATCCTGCCAGAGGCGATGATTAAAGCGTCTGTTTTTCTTCAAAACGGCGTAAATTTTGTTAATGCAGCAGGCGCTCCCGACCGTTTACAGGGCTTATTTGACCTGAACGTAGGCGGCGAATACTGGTTTTTGAAAAACTTTGGCGCTTTCCTTGATCTCAATAACATCTTAGACCTTAAAAGAGAGCGCTGGCAAAATTACCCTACCTATGGCATTAATGCTTTAGCCGGGGTGACGGCAAGATTTTAAAGATAAAACCCCTCGCCGCTTCCATGAAAAAAATAGCGCTGGTTGCCGCTACCGTATTTGAAATTGCGCCGTTTAGTCTTTATTTAAAAGAACGTCACCGGTTTAAACCTGATCTAAAAGCGTACGCCTTATCCGAAGACGCTTCTCTATCCATCCTCGTTACGGGAGTCGGAATGACTAATACGGCGCTATATTTTGGACAGGCGGTTGTTGCTAACCACTACGATTTTGCGATTCATGCAGGAGTGGCGGGCGCTTTTAACCGGTCGCTTGCACCGGGCGAAGTAGTAGAAATTGTTTCAGATCAATATGGCGATTTGGGTGTTGAAGAAGCGGACGGCTCTTTCACGGATATGCATACATTAAACCTGATCCCGCCAAATATTTTTCCGTTTACGAATGGGAAACTGATAAATTTATATCCGGCGAGCGCGGAAAACATCAAAAAAATCGCCGGTCTGACGGTGAACAAGGTGCATGGTTTTCCGCCTCGCATAGATAAAATTTATGATACATACAAAGCCGACGTAGAAACCATGGAGAGCGCCGCTTTTTTTCAAACCTGTTTATTAGCAGGCATTCCTTTCCTGGAACTGCGCGCGATTTCCAATTATGTTGAAAAAAGAAACCGGGCCAACTGGCAGATGGATTCAGCGATCAATAACCTCAACCACGCGCTAATTGAAGTTTTTAAAGACTTAATAAATCCGTCATTTTAGCGACTGCGCTATCCTGTAACTGTAAACAAGCGAAATCACTTTATTATAATTCTGCATACCTTCGGGTATTCCGTTTCCTTTAAGATACCATTCATAAACAAAATTAAAGGTGATCCACTCCGGGTACCGGCTGATGGTTTGATTGATCTCTTCGAGATCGGAGCGGACTCCGGGCGGGAGCGAAGCCCTGAACCGTGCATACTCTTTTTGACGGCCTACCCGGTAATTTGACGCGACATAGCGGTAATAATCCAGGAAACCGGAATACCGTACATACGGGCTGGAAGATTGCGTGCAGGTCAGGTAGGCAATAAAATTGCAGGTTCCCTCGTCGCCCCAGCCGTAACCATGCGACAGTTCATGCGCTAAAATGAACGGTTTTTGCAGCGGGTGAATGGCTGCGTCAATATTGCTTTCTCCGATCCAGGGAAGATAAACGCCGGAAGATCCAAAACGGTATAAGATACCGTCCGGTTTTAGCATACGCCCGCGAAGATTGCCCCCCGCCGGGAAACCATACCGGTTGAGCGTACGGGAAGTATAATCGCGCATAAATTCGCCTAAGTCATTAAAAAAAGCCGCCGGGGGAGACCCGTAAGCATCCGCCGCTATTTTTGCCGCAACAACGTCGGCGGCAGCGTTTTCCAGTTCCTTTCTTAAAGAAACAGAATCGACTTCTTTCATTTGCAACCCGATCTGTTGGTCGAAAGGGATGCGCGAATAGTTATATCCCCATAAAAAGTAAAAAGAGAACACTGCTGCTCCTGCAAACGACAAAAGAGCGTGCACGGCATAATCCAATTTTTCCTTCAACGAATGATAGGAGGCGCCCAGGAAACTAATAAAATGATATAATTGAATAAGCAAAAATATCAACAATACATAGAATATTGGAAAAGGAGCGTAAGCGAACGTATGACTAAAAACCCAGCGCACGACCCTGAAAAGGCCCCGGCTATATAATTGTTCGGTTAGTCCCGGCGATAAAGTAAATAGAAAATGTATGAATAAGCCGATTATACCCAGAAACATCCATCTCCAATTATAAAGAAACGCTATAAACTTTTTACCGGACATATATCTCTTTTTGGCTTCCTTTAAAGACGCGTGTTAAAATTAAAAAATATTAAAACGGTTAACCTGTCTTACAGCGTTAACCATGTGCGAAGGTAAAAGCAAATCTTTGAATAAAAACGCGCCTTATAAAAAAACAAATATTTTAGCGCGCGATTTAAGCCCGGACGTCCCGAAAACAGAAATAGTATACCGGTATGAAAATTCAGGCAGGCCTGATTTTATTTAAGTCATAAAAACTTTTCACCGGGTTTAAGTGTTTTGATTAGAATTCCATTATTTAATCACTAATAATTTTGAAATGGCTTTTGAACTAACCGATGCAAACTTCCAACAGGAGGTCCTTGAAAAAAAAGGGATTACGTTGATCGATTTCTGGGCTGAATGGTGCGGCCCTTGTAGAGCGATCGCCCCGACCATTGAAGAATTATCGAATGAATATAAAGGTCAGGTTTTAGTGGCAAAGGTTGATGTCGATACGAATGCCGACCTCTCTATGAAATATGACGTCCGTTCTATTCCTACTTTGCTGATCTTAAAAGACGGCGTGGTCGTGGAGAAAGTGGTAGGGGGAAAAAGTAAGGCAGCGTTAAAGAAGTTGATAGATACTCACTTGGTTCCCGCTTAATTGATATAGTTTTAGCGGATCAGTTTGGAGCCTGTAAAGAAAGTTTTTCTTTACAGGCTTCCTCTTTTATAGGGGCTTTTTAACGCGTTGCAACAGTTTATCTGAAATATCGTTTGTAATGAATAAGAATATTCTATAGTTGAATGTTCCGCTAAAAATATAAAATGTTACTTGGATCAACTGAGATCAAAGAATTAGGAAATCTTGAATTGCTGGCGCGGCAAGTAGTAGAAGGTTTTATTATTGGATTGCATAAAAGCCCTTTTCACGGGTTCTCCGCCGAATTTGCCGAACATCGTATTTATAACCAGGGCGAATCTACTAAAAACATTGACTGGAAAGTGTATGCCCGCACTGATAAGCTTTTTACTAAAAGATATGAGGAAGAAACTAATTTAAGATGCCAGATTTTATTAGACGTTTCTTCTTCTATGTACTTTCCCGATCCTAAAAAACCTGCCTCTAATAAATTAGGTTTTGCCGCTCTCTCCGCCGCCGCTTTAATGAATTTGCTGATGAAACAGCGGGACGCTTTCGGATTAAGCGTTTTCGATGAAGAAGTAAGGCTGCATACGCCCGCAAAATCCAGTACCACCCATTACCGGTATTTACTGGGCGCGTTGGATAATTATTTATTACAACCGGAACGCCTGAATCAAAAAACGCAGGTTACGGACGCCATTCATCAGATTGCGGACAGTATCCACAAAAGATCGCTGGTATGTATTTTCAGCGATATGTTCGAGTGGGGCGTTCAGCCGGAGAATATGTTTGCCGCGCTACAACATTTAAAGCACAACAAACACGAAGTGGTGCTGTTCCATGTGACCGACGTCGCTAAAGAATTAAATTTTGAATTCGAAAACCGCCCCACGCTCTTTATTGATATGGAAACCGGCGAACAGGTGCGCTTGCAACCCCATCAAATAAAAAATAGTTATATTGCACAAGTTCAAAAGTTTACAGAAGAACTCAAAGCTAAATGTCTTCAATACCGGATCGATTTTGTCGAATGCGACGTCAATAAAGGATTCAAAGAAATCCTCCAGGCATATTTAGTTAAAAGAAGTCGCATGAAGATTTAAAACGGCGCGCTCCCGAGCGTTTATCAACCAAAATATAGGGATTCCACAAATAAGTTTATATTTTTGACCTCAAATAGAACGGTCGGCCAGTTTCCCTTATGAAGCCTGTCTATATGGTTCGTCAAAATATGCAATTTTCCAAGCTTTGTTTTTCTTTCTTCTATATGTTATGGTTAGCGCCGCTTGGCGGTCCAAAGCGCGCGCCGGAGCCCGTTTATCTCCGCATTTTAGTGAATAAAAGTCTGACCGCAACCCAGCTCCTGCAAAATTATCATTTGGATCAATATTCCTGTAATATCCAGGAATTTAAAAAATTGAATACCCTGCCGGATAACAGCGTTTTGCGAAAAGGAAAAGTATATTCCCTGCCTATTTTATTATACGATTATAATGGTAAAAGTATCCGCTCGTCTACCGGAATCTCCGATTTGGACGCTGCAAAAAAAATTCAGTCGTATAATGTAGAAATGGAGGAAATCCATATCCGAAAACAATCCTATCAGGAAAGTAAGATCGTATGGGTGCCTTACCATGCGTTGAATTGCCGCGACGAACAAAAAAAAGACGCCTTAAAACAAAAGCGGTCCAGCGCCCTTGACGAGGGAAGCGAAATCCCCAAAGACGCCCGTACTTATGCTATCTTCGGTAAGAAATATGAAAAAGTCCCGCTGATCGATAAGAAGTTGAAAGGGAAGATATTTTATGTGGAAAGCGGTCACGGCGGCCCCGATCCGGGCGCGCAACATAAATTAAATGGTAGAACGCTTTGCGAAGACGAGTACTCTTACGACGTTTCATTGCGGGTTGCCCGTTACCTGATCGAACATGGCGGTACGGTTTTCATTATTAACCGCGACCCCGACGACGGTATCCGGGACGGCGAATATTTATTATGCGATTGCGACGAACAAACTTACCCTGATCTGAAACCGCCAAGAGGACATAAATTACGGCTGTTCCAGCGATCCGACGCCGTTAATACGCTCTATGAAAAATATAAAAAAAAAGGAATAACTGATCAAAGATTAATCGTAATTCATGTGGATTCACGTAGTAAAAGTCAGCAAACGGACGTATTTTTGTATTACCAAGCCGAAAACCCGGAAAGTAAACGAATTGCAACTGCTATGCACGCCACCTTAACCCAGAAATATAACCGATACAGAGAATATTCCGGTACGCTCACCACGCGCGATCTGCACATGTTGAGAGAAGTGGAAGCTACGACGGTATATGTGGAGTTAGGAAACATTCGTAACACCTTTGATCTTCAACGAATTATGCTTTCAAAAAATAGACAGGCGCTCGCGCGCTGGTTGTATGAAGGTTTTATTCAATAACTCGGTAGATAAACAAGGAATATTATGTTAGCCTAAAATGAACGACGACTATGAAGAAAATTTACAACGCGGTTTGTTTCATCCTGTTAATTAGCTTGCTTGTTCAATGTTA
This sequence comes from Chitinophagales bacterium, assembly GCA_038230555.1. Taxonomy (GTDB): domain Bacteria; phylum Bacteroidota; class Bacteroidia; order Chitinophagales; family Saprospiraceae; genus JAAFJT01. The sequence goes on along the minus strand of JBBRMZ010000056.1, from coordinate 1,735 downwards.
TACCGCCCGCTCCATTGTCGATCTTGGAAATAAAACGGCGAAAGCGGGCTCTTCCGTGACCGGCGAAATTTTAAAATGCTATGCGCTGATGGGAAATCAGGCCTTTGTCGATCAACGGCAACAGGAAATGATCCGCCTGCTTTCGTATCCTGACCCCCGGCGCGTTATGCTTCCCGCCATTAGGGTGCGTCAGTTAAAATCGCTTCCCGCTAAAATAAACGCTTTCACGTCGCTTCAGACCGTATATAAAAGTTTTGAAACCCTGACGGACGGAACAGATAAGGACGCTTCGCGCGACGCCATGACCTCGCTGCTGAACAGCTATTTTACGATTAAGAAACTACCCGACCTTCCCCACGCCGCGCAGCAAATATTACCGGGTGCCACTTCCGAATTTACGGTAGCCACGCAGGCCAATAAAGTAAAAGAACAAAACGAAGTCCTGGGAAAATTGTCCGCCGCTTACCTTGAAATATGGAAAAAAGATCTGCCGGTATGGAAGGAATATATCGACCGCATCTATTTGGATTACGCTAAAGCGGTGTACGCCCTGCCGGAATCGCGGTTCGATCCGCAGGCTATCAAAAAACTTGTCAACCAACCCGTCAATACCAAATATCAGATCATTTTTTACAAGGACAAAGTACAGCAGGACGCTAAACAACAAATAGCGACTATTAACGACGAATTGGATCAAACTACCTATGCTTTCGAAACTTTAATACAATCTCATCAGGCCGTTACTCAGCGCCCTGTTTCTGTCTCTGCCGTTAGCGCTATGCTGAATTCCATTAACTCTACGTTGGGCGCAATAAAAAAATAATTATTAGGGTGAATTTTAAAAGCCATTTTCCCACCTTCAAAAAACATTTATTATAATTGTTATACAATGCTATAAATTTATCAGCATGGAAGAAGTTACAAAAGAACGCCTTTCTAAAGCCATTGAATGTTTCGATAATCACAGGGCTGTTTTTATCCAATACGCTTACAGGCACGGCGGAAATCGGGCGGTATCATCGTTATTGGACAAGTACGACGCTTTACGATATTCTTTTTTCGACCTGATCGATACGGAATTGGATATGACTAATCCGCAATTGGCTCAATTAATGACTGAAGCGGACGCCGACGCCGTAAATTTAAGCGCGTCTATCGATAATTTGAACCAAATCAATACTTCGATTGCCCTGCTGGATAAAACGTTGAACGTAGTAGGCCAGATATTGGCGATCGTTTAAAAGAAGGCGGGCTATATTTCTTTGGGTTCGCTTAATTTTAGGGCGCGTTCTTTTTTTAAATCTTTTGCCTCCTGGTCGGCTTTCTGCTTGAAGTAATAATAGGTTTCTACCTGCGAACGAAGCGCCAGGTCTACGTTGGCGTCTTTTTTATATTCGTTGGTTTGAGAGCCGTTGATAATGCGCGCTTTCACGTTATCGTTTAATTGGAAAGCCACGACGTCTTTAATGACTTGTTTTAATTCTTCCTGGAAAACGGGGAAAGTCGTTTCTATACGAAAGGACAGGTTTCGATGCATCCAGTCTGCCGACGATAGATAGATTTCTTCTGCCCCGTCGTTGTGGAAAATGAAGATGCGCTCATGTTCCAGATATCTGTCGACGATACTGATGGCCTGAATATTTTCACTGATCTTTTTATGTCCCGGAATCAGGCAACAGACTCCCCGTACAATAATTTGAATATGAACCCCAGCCTGGGAGGCCACATAAAGTTT
>JBBRMZ010000055.1:0-24250 GCA_038230555.1 Chitinophagales bacterium | reverse complement strand
TACCATTTACCATTTACCATATCGCTATGAATATAAACTTACAGAAAGACCTGGTTTTTTTTGACGTCGAAACTACCGGGCTTAATGTGTTCCGGGACAGGATCATACAAATTGGTATGGTTAAGATTGCCAAAGAAACCGGCGCAATGCAGGAATTTGCGTTATTAATTAATCCGGGTATACCAATCTCGGCAGAATCTATGTCCATACATGGAATTATGCCGTCGGATCTGGCAAACAAACCTACTTTTCAACAAGTAGCAAAACAAATATTCGATTTTATTGGATCTTCGGATTTAGCGGGCTATAATTCTAACCGGTTTGATATACCCATGCTGATGGAAGAATTTGGCCGGGTGGGAATTGATTTTGACATAAGTAAGCGAAAAATTATCGACGTGCAGCGTATTTTTTATAAGATGGAGCCTCGCACGCTTCGCGCGGCCCTACAGTTTTACTGCGGTAAAGAAATTGAGGGAGCCCATGACGCATTAGCCGACGTAAAAGCAACTATAGCCGTTTTTAGAGGGCAATTAGAAAAATATAAAGGAAAAGATTTAATAGATGAAGATGGGAATCAGATAACAGAACCCATTAAAATTGATATTCCCATGCTGCATGAATTCACAAATGATTTAAAAATGGTCGACGTGACGCAGAAACTAAAATACGATATGAAAGGCGATATTATTTTTAATTTCGGAAAATACATGGGGCAAAATGTTAAAGAGGTCTTCCAAAAAGATAAGCAGTATCCTTATTGGATCCTGGAAAAGGAATTTTCAGTCCAGGTAAAACAAACCGTCCGTCAATTAATAAAAGAAATGGAAAAAGAAATTAAACGGTAAAAAGAAAGGATATGATAGTTTACCCTCATATCCTTTCTTTATAAAACGTAGTTCTCGTTATTCTGATAGCTGATAGCTGATAGCTGATAGCTGATAGCTACATCGATATAGTGTTTTGAAATTTTAATTTTTCTGAAAATAACCGGATGGCTTCGCTAATTAAAATTTTATTATTGTGCACAAAGCTATTGGCATAATGTTGAAAATTTTCACCGTAACTTAAACATACATATTTTCCTGCGGGAGAAAATAATAAGTATTTTAAAATAGTCAAGACGACGAAAATATTTTGAAAAGATGGTATGAAAATCATTGTTTTGTGTGTTGAATGGGAGTGTAACGTTATCAAAAACTTTGTTAGATCCCTATTATTAATTAAGTTGTCTACAGCTTCAAAATAAAAATTGCGTATTAGTGTCTAAAGGAATGAAGCATTACATTTCTTTCAGCTGCCGCGTCTTTTATTTGAGTATGCGCTATCTGGTTGGTTTGAGAACTCTTAGCATCGACGCCGGCGATTTGAGTATTTGAAGATAATTTTCCGCTTGCGCAACTGGTTGCCGCAACCATAACTACCAGATAAATCAGATTTTTCATAATTAAAATTTTTATGCATGAGATGATGGGAGATAATTTCACAAGAAGTAATAAAAATGTCGCGCCAACGCTGATAGCAATAAAAAAATGATATATGTGGGAAAAATTTGTTAAATTATGAGTATTTTCTTCCCCGTTTCAATTTCACACTTTTTATTTATATAATAAAAACCGGAAGAATGGGTAACCAACGCACTTCCTCCTATCATAGCTATCAAAATACCGCTCTCCGGCAATATAAGCTTATGAGCGTATTATAGCGTATTTTGATAGCGCTTATATATGGCTCAAGTACGACTCATCTATGAATCAAGTACGACTCATCTATGACTCAAGTACGGCTCAAGTACGGCTCATCTATGGGACAAGTGGCTGATAGCTGATAGCTGATAGCTGACGGCTGATAGCTGACGGCTGATAGCTGACGGCTACAGTAAAATTAATCAATGTATCTATTTACTAGCCCCTGATAAGCGTCGATCCGGCGATCCCGAAAAAATGGCCATATCCTGCGCACTGATTCCGTGCGCGCTTTATCAATTTCAACGATTAAAATTTCCTCCTCGTGTGCTGCGGCATGCGCAATGATTTCGCCCTGCGGTCCTGCTGCAAAACTTTGCCCCCAAAACTGAACGCCTCCGGTGACGCCGGTTTCGTCCTTTTCAAAACCTACCCGGTTGACAACCACTACCGGCAGACCATTAGCTACCGCATGCGCCCGCTGGATCGTCTGCCACGCTCCCCATTGCCGTTTTTTCTCGTCCGCGTCGTCTGAGCTTTCCCAACCGATCGCCGTCGGATAAATTAATATTTCCGCGCCTTTGAGCGCCATCAGGCGGGCGGCTTCCGGATACCACTGATCCCAGCAAACCAAAACCCCTAATTTACCGACCGACGTCTGTATGGGTTCAAAACCCAAATCTCCCGGCGTGAAGTAAAACTTTTCATAGTAAGCCGGATCATCCGGTATATGCATTTTCCTGTATTTACCCGCCATAGAGCCGTCGCGCTCAAAAACGACCGCCGTATTATGATACAGCCCCGGCGCGCGTTTTTCAAAAAGCGACGTAACAAGGACTATTTTATGCTCCTTTGCCAGCGCGCCAAAAAACTCCGTATCCCGACCCGGGATAGGGGAGGCGAGATCAAATTGCGCCGTATCTTCCGATTGGCAAAAATACAGCCCGGTATGCAATTCTTGTAAGACAACCAGGTTAGCGCCATTCTCAACGCATGCTTTTATTCCCTTCGCGCTTTTTTCTACATTTTCAGTCCGGTTCGCAGTACAGGACTGTTGAACCATGCCTATTTTCAATTTACTCATTTTTTATATTTTAGAGTGACGTCTTTACATGGTCGCCAATAAGGCCCAAAATTACCTCCCTTCTTTTAATACAGCCGGCAAAAAATAAATTTTGAGAAATAGATTCCGAAAATAATAAAACTCCGTAACTTTTACTTTTTACAATCGTCGTGAAAATATGACGCCGTCTGATTCAATATTCCCGTTTTTGGCGCTGAAAGATAAGCTATACCGCTTTGCGTTCAGGATCGTAGGTCTGCGCGCCGAAGCGGAGGACGTCGTCCAGGAAGTATACCTTAAAATATGGGATAAACGCAACGATTTAGATGGACTGAAAAACCCGGAAGCATGGTGTATGACGCTGACCAAAAACGTTTCGCTGGATAAATTGCGCTCTAAACATAAACGCGCCGAAGAATTGTCCGACACCGTTTTGAAAACTCAGGCTTCGGTTCATCCGGGGAAACAGTACGAGGTCAGCGACGCCGTTCAATCTATAAAACGGTTAATGAACGAATTGCCAGAAAATTATAGAATGGTGATGCACCTGAGAGATATAGAACAAATGAGTTACGACGAAATTTCAATTATACTTTCGATACCTCTGCCCCAGGTGAAAGTAAATTTACACCGTGCCAGAAGCGCCATCCGCCAACAAATGACCTGTTTAGAAAATTTTGGCCTTTAAAACCTGCTCTACAAAAATAAATATGGAAGCGAATAAAATTGAAATATTACTGGAAAAGTATTTTGAGGGCGAAACCTCAATAGCTGAAGAAAAACTGTTGGGCGCTTATTTCCTAAACGGAGAAGTAGAACCTTCATTAGAAAAATATGCCCCGCTTTTTCAGCTCTACGCGCAGGAACGCGACATTATTATAGACGCGCAGGAACGCGACGTTCTTATAGACGCCGAACTTATTGCGCCCAATACAGGTATAGATCGTTCCGCAATATTGAAAGTTAATAAAACTCCGGGGATTTTTTATTTGAACCCTGTTTTTCTTAAAGCCGCTATTGTCATCCTTCTGATCTCGGTCGGAGCGACGGTATGGATGAAGTATTCCATTTTGCCAAAGGACGCGGGTATAATAGCCTCCAATACCCGGAAAGCAAAAGTAATTACCTTCGATGAAAACGACGATCCTCAACAGGCTTATTTAAAAATCCGGTCTGCGCTGTTGAGGGTTTCCGGAGAAATGAAAAAAGGAACTGAACCGGTTCAGGATGGCATGGAAAAAATGAGCGCCGCGACGCGGCTGATTGAACAATAATTTTTAATCCGATTAACTTAAAGACATGAGAAAAAATTTGTTTTTGATAATAGTTGCTTCTTTCATTTCGACGGTTACGCTTTCCGCGCAAAACGAACAAACCGTATTGGGAAGGTCCGCTTTTGGTTTTTCAGGCGCCTGGCTGGATTGGCGAACCAATCTATCGCAATTTGGAGGGAATTATTCTCCTTACACGGGTTTCGCCTGGGGTCTGGAATTTGGCAAAGCGCTGGAATTAGGCGGAAGCCATTACGCTATCTCAAACGAACCGCTTTACGACGGTAAAAATTTTTCGCTGACGTCCAACGGACTGACCGCGCGGTATGCAGTAAACGCTTTCAAACCTGTTCATCCAGTTTTTGGCGCGGTCGCCGGCATTGGCAACCTGAATATAGAGAGCGCAACTTCTAAAATTTTTACCGTCGAACCTACTATAGGAGTTGAAATCAACCTGCTCCGCTGGTTTCATCTTGACTTCGACGGCGGCTACCGGATCGTAACGGGAAATAAAATTACAGGCTATAAAGACGCCGATTTTTCAGGCGTTTTTGGAACGCTTCACTTGAAATTTGGCTGGTCATGGGGCGGCAGTTCTTACCGGAACGGGTTTTAAAATTAAATCCATCCTCGTATCCATAGCCTCCGGCGCTCCTGTAAACGTCTTGTCGTTGTATGTATAAAAAATATTTGCCGGAAGAAGCTGAAAGCTGACGGCTAAAAGCTGATAGCTAAAAATACACCCTTACGGCGCTAAAATAAAAATGATGAAAAAATATTGCTTTATTTTTTTCCTGTTCGCCCTTGCCCCTTACGCTTTAAAGGCGCAAACGGACGCGATTACTAAATTTTTCGATAAATATCTCGACGACGAAAATTTCACCGTCGTCTATATTACCCCTAAAATGTTCCAGATGATCGGCAAATTAGATCTGACGGATCCCGACGCGCGGGATATAAAAGAAACTTTAAAAGATTTGCGCGGGCTGCGTATCCTAACCACCGACCAAAATGCAAAGGAACGCTATAAAGAAGCCGTCGGCAGGTTTAACCCCGCCGATTACGAGTTGCTCATGACCGTCCGGGATAAAGGCGAGAACGTTCGGTTTTGGACAAAAGAAGAAGGCGGCGTCATTAAAGAACTCCTGATGCTCGCAGGCGGCGACAAAAACTTTACCCTAATGAGTTTTGTCGGGAATATAGATCTTCATAAAATATCTAAATTGTCGAACCACATGGATATTAAAGGGATTGAACATTTGAAGGAAGTAGATAAGAAAAACTAAGAAATTAATAAGAAATTGGCGTTTTATCTTATTTCCGGGCGAACCCGATGTAGTCCCTTTGACCTTTATCCGCTCATTTCTAAAAACTTAAACCGTATGAAAAAATCAGTTTGGTTCGTATCAGCATTCTCTATTTGCTTCTGTTTAAGCGCCCGCGCTCAAACGACTACGCTGGAACAATTTATCGACAAATATAAAAGCAAAAACGAAGTTTTTCATTTGAGCATGCCGGGCTGGGCGTTCAGGATGGCGGCGCGGATGGCGGCGGATACAAAAGAGGAAAAATTAGAGTTGCAGTCGATTGCAAAAGGAATCGGCCATGTTCGCCTCCTTGTTTTCAACGACACGGCGGAACCTCCTCTGGCCGAAGACGTCAACGGTCTGATCTCGGGAGCGCATAAAGCGAATTTTCAGGACCTGGCGTTCGTCCAACAGGGAAAACAAAAAGTGCAACTCCTAATACGGGAAGATAAAAATAGGGTGAGCGACTTATTGCTGATGGTCGCGGGCAAAGAACGAGAAGGTAATAACAGCTTGCTAATCAGTATTTCAGGATCTTTTTCTATAGACGACGTCAACCGCTGGCTGGCTAAAACGAAAATAGGAAAAGAGCCCTAAAATTGTTCCCAAAAGCGCCATGTTAAAAAGCGCCGCGTTTATCCGAATGATGAATAATCGCGGCGCTTTTTTTACGCCGCTAATAAATTTGTTTGTTTTAAACATATTTTAAATATACCTTTGCAGGGTTATTTCAATTATCCCCCTCCATTTTTATTCCCCCCTTTGAGAAAGTTAAAGCGATTTAAGTTTCTTTTAATTCTATTATATTTTTATTTTTAGACTTTATCAGTTCATTATCAGAGGACTGTATATTTTCCCTCCGCCTTTTAGAACCAGCCGGTTTAAAAGTTTAGTTCATTTTTTATAATATGGCATAATGTTCGCATCAGCAAGGTAGGATTTTTTTCAAATTGAACGCCGCTAAGATTTTACCTGCGCATGCTTTGTATGCGCGTATTATTATTTTTTAAATAAGACGATGATGAGCATGAACTATCTGAGAACCTTAATTTTATCTTTCTTATTATTTTTTCTTTTTAATCCGCTCTACGCGCAAAACGGCGCCTTGAAAGTAGCTTTCAAAGAAGCAGCTTCCGCGCCGCGCAATTTGAACGTTTGCGGCCAGGCGGTCGATCTCACGGTCGCCGTAACGCCCGACGGCCAAACGGCGGCGGCCCGCAAAAATCTGACTGCTACGCTCCATTTATTTAAAGGAGTTGAATTTGTTCAGTTGAATACTGCGTCTTCATCCGCCGGCGTAGTTCTTATCGACGGAAGCGACGTTACGGCGCCCGTATTCCGGTTGCCGGATATTGACCCTAACGGCGCCTCGGCGGCATATATTTCCTTTTCTATTAAAGCAAATTGCAGTTATACGGATACGTTATCCAAAAATAATTATATCGTCGTACGCGACCGATGGGATTTTAAATATGACGTCGGCGCGCAGACAGGCGTAAAAGAAAGCGATTATGGAACGGAATATCGCGACGCCTTGAAAGTCCCGTTCTTTACCATCAGCGTCTCCAATAACGTGCCGGGGACGGCTATTTTTGGAAAATGTTACCAAAGAAAAATCGTTATTAATAACAGCGGACTCAACGGTTCCGTCGACCGGTTCTTATATACCAATTCGCAGGGTCCGGGAATTACCGTACAAAGTGTTACCGTTAATGGAAAACCCATCGTTGTTACCAAAACGCCTTCCTATAACGCCAATTTTGACACGCTAATCACCGCGACCATCTCCGGCGACCTGTTAAAAGGAAATACCCAGGGACCCGTCAATCCCGCCAATGGAGATACCATCTTCGACCCCGATGAAACGGTTACGATCATCGAAAATATTTGCGTCGCCAATTGCACAAAATCCAGAGCGAGCAGCCACATCATGTCGTGGGGCTGTGAAAACAGAAGTTGCAATATGGTCTCCGCCCAGGACTTAGTGCGGTTGGGCGTTGGCGCCGTAAACGTGGGTTTTAAACCTTCAGGATCACTACCGGATCTTACCGGAGGTTATTGTAAAACCGGAAGAAAAACTATTACGTTCACCAATAACGGCGTGGAGATAGATCCCGGTACGGCAAATATGTACGGACTCCGGTTGGGGATCGGCGTCGGTAACGATAGTTTGCGTTTAGCCGACGCGGGTTATCAGATTACATCCATCACCATTGCGGGAGCGCCAATTACCGGATTTTCGGGCGCCGTGATCGACCTAAGGAATAACCCGCTTTTCAAAAGCGACCCCGACGGAGCCGCCGGCGGGCTGACAGACCTCAACGGCGACGGCTATTTCGACGACCTGCCGATGGGCGCCTCCGTGGAAATAGTGATCGAATATTCCATTGATTGCGGGATCTCGTTAAGTAATCGAAATGACCGGTGTTTCAACGATTTTCAAACCGGTTTTTCAGCACAGTTGGATTATACCGACGTATGCAACGTTCGCAATAGTTTTATCAAACCCAGTTTCTTCGCCCCGCTAAACGTCAACAACCTGGTGGAAAATTGCAGCGATCCGGACGCTTCCACCAACGGCGCGCCTTTTACTATTCAGCACATGGAACGCCGCGACGTATTCAATTTTGAAGAAAATTGCGGCGGGAAACAACAGTTTATCGTAAAAGTGAAAATGCAGCCTGGTATTACTCCGGTTATAGACTCCATGAAATTTTTGCGATTTACCCAGTCGTTTCCGCTGCTAACCCACCAAATGAATAACGATACGCTCGTTTTAGCGTTCGACGCTTCAGGGGCGGGTTTCTTAAATGGGGACTATAACGTTTTTCTTGGTTTAAAAGCGGATTGCGGCGCTTCCATCGGACCATCGGGATTTCCGATGCAGGTCGAATATTTCTGTCCTCCCTGCGACTGCCGGCACGTTTGGTACTGCGATACTGTTAAAGGGCCTCGCATCCATTATTTAGAACCCCCCTGCGTTCCGAACCTTGCCTACGAATGTGCAAAAGGTTTAAAAACTACTCATTTTCAGGCGGACAGAACGACTTTTGGATTTACGGACGCAACCTATAAAAATCGCTTTGCGCCGGACCAGGCAAACCGGAAAGTCGCCATTCCATGCGACTCTGTGAGAATGACGATTTCGAACGTCGTGGGCGGGACGCCCATTTCTGATAGTATCGGAATGGTCATTTCTTATCAGAATGTCGATAATGCCCATCCGGCCACTTTCGGGAGCCCGATCTTTAAATATGGTTCGGGCGTCGCGACAGTCGTGCACGGCGGAATTACCTATACGTGCGCCGTCGATTCTTCCCGTTTAAAATCCATCCAGCAGGATAGTACCAAAATACTCACTTTTGATCTATCCTCTTGCTTAAAAGGTTTGGGAATAACCCTCGTCGCCGGCGACTCCGTCAATTTTAGCGGCAATTTCCTCGTCAATGCAGACGGCCCTTTCCTGACCACTTTCGAGAAAATACCTGTTTTCCGTTCTTACGGTTTTTATACGAATAACGGTATTCAATATGCCTGCGACAATTATGGCGAAACTTTCCGGGTGGGTAAACCAACGGCTATTTTTTCTTTCCCCAATAGCGCTAATTTCCCCCAGGGTTGCCAAACGACCAACCTGGATTACAGGCTATTGAATGTGAATAATAATTTTTACGATTACTTTGGGTCGGAATTTCGCCAGTCTGTGGCCGTAGATTCGATTGTTTTTGATTACGACCCAAAATTTGCAAAGTCGTTTACTTTACAACTACAGGCTTCGATACCGGATCATCCGTTCTATGGCGACGTTTTTTTTCCGGTCGGTAATTTTGATTCTACCGGACATTACGCCGCCCGATTTGATACTTTATTGCAAGTACCGTCGCTCAACCGCGTCCAATCTTATTCGTTTGATTTCAGGATTGTCGCCGTTCCTAATTGCAAAGCCCTGACGGGAAGCAGCGCCGGAGATAATCATTTTACGTTCACCCCAAAACTATTTTATAAAGACAGGTATTGGGCGAGCGTTATCGGCTCCGGGGATTGCGTATTATCGCGCAAAGACAGCGTCAAAAACGATATTTATTATGCCGAACCTCCCAAACTGACCTTGACGCCCGTTACCAATCAAAGCGTTACGCCCGTTAACAACGTAGCCGAATGGGAGGCAAAATTATGTAATACTTCTCAAAAAGGGAATGCCGGTATTACCTATATCGCCTTTGAACCCGATAGCGCGCTGAGAAAAATAATTCAAATACAGTCCATACTGGAAATTTCTGATCCCGCACATCCGGTTACCCTTTCTCTTCAAAAATACGGGGCCGATTCTTCTTTTATTTTTGCCTATATGAAGGGATTGACGGTGGCAACCGCCGACCACACCCTAAGCGATTTTTGTAATATTGTCAAAATTAAAGCCGTTGTCAATAGTTGCGCCCCTGCTCATGCCAATATTAAAACTGGCTGGGATTGCGTCAAAAGCTCCGACCCCCTTTGGAGCCCCGAAAACTATCCGCCTTGCGTAGACCTGACGCTTCCGCTGACCATCAATACCGCTTTTTCAGCTAACCTCGACGCCAATTATATAAACCAGTCTGTTTCGCCCCCTGGCATTTGCGACACGACTACTTTAGAAATACTGGTTCGCAATACTGATCTTGGCAAAGCCTTCGACCTGAAAACGCGGATCACCATTCCTCTCCAGGGAGCCACGCTTTTGCCGGGCAGCGTTCAGGTTGCCTATCCTTCCCACGCCGCTTATCATGCCGTGACGGGCGCGCCTGTCGCGATAGGAACAAATCAGAAAGGCGTTATATATGAATACGCAGACTTCTCAACGCTTGATACTTTCCTGAATCGCAATGGTTTAGGCGGTTTTAATCCTCAAGCGCCCAACGATTCCAATGAATTTAAGATCAAATACAAGTTCGTCAACGACTGTGAATTCAAAAGCGGCGTATTATCTTATTACTCCTTTATCGGCCAGGACGCCTGTAAAAACCCCACCAACTATAAAGCGGGCGAATCGCTGCCCATCACCATTGCGGGCGCCGTTCTTGATTCTCCAAAACTCTACGACGTCGCGCTTGATACCGGCTTCATGGTCCCGGATGGAGAATCTTTTATCCAGATTAACTTTAAGAACCTGACCGCTACCCTGAGCGACGCGCGCGACAAGATCGCTGTTAAATTGCCGAAAGGCGTTTTATACTGGCCTGGCAGCAGCGTCTCCCTACAACCTGCAAACTGGATACCCGGAGACCCTTCCGTTAAAATAATTTCAGGTATACAAATTCTTGAATGGAAGCAGCCGCTGAATTTGCGCCTGAACGACGTCGCTGTATTGAGGTTCACCGTCGTTTCTCCTGATTCCTTTGCCTGCGACGGCTCGGGTAAAGATATTTCCGTTTCAACCCTTGCAGACAAAAACCTTTTATGCGCCTCCTTCAACACCAGTTGCCAGTCAGAAATCATCACCACCTCCAACGGAGAACATTTTTACACAATCCCCTCAACGCGCGGCGCTATTGTAATTACCGTCTCTGCGGCAAATTTTCAAAACGGAAAAGTTTCGGTTCATAGTGGGCAAACCATTCGCATTTCCGCAGCAGGCGCTAAACAATATCAATGGCTCGACGCATCGAATAATTCAGTCGTTAGCTCCGATAGCGCTTTTTCTTTTACCCCGGTTAAAAGAACGACTGTTATTAATGTTACCGGAGGAGATAATGCAGTCTGCATCCGCTCGACGTCTATAGAAATTGACCTCACGCAGGATACGACGCATCCGCAAATTTTTGTTAAAGATACAATAGTCAATTGTAAAGATTCATTCCCAGTTTTGACCCCCACTGTGATTGACGCTTCCGATTCGTCTCCAACGCTTACTTTTACGGACATACGCGCTGTTCTGTCCTGCGGCGACCAACTTACAAGGACATGGACGGCTACCAACCGCTATGGAAATTCCGCCTCCGCCGTTCAAACCATTCAGCGTATCGATAAAACCGCTCCCTTAATAACCATTCATGCGCCTATATTAGCGGGATTCCATTCTGGAGATACCTTAACGGTCTCCTGCGATCATTTGCCTCATTTTGGCCCTGCCGACGCAACGGCAGAAGACAATTGTGATCCCTCTGTACAGCCTGATTTTATAGATTTTGCCCGCCATACGGGGAATTGTGCGACCGACGGATACCAGGTCTTATTAGAATGTCATTGGACTGCCGTCGACCGCTGTGGTAATAAGTCTGTATGGGTTATTTTTGTGAAAGTGGTCGATCATGTTCCGCCGGCTCTACACAATATCCCTAAGGATTCGGTCGCGCGGATGGGTTCGGTAGTTTATTCTGCTTACGCGGTGGATTCTATCGCGCTACACTTACCAAACGTCAACGTATGGGCGTCCGATAATTGCGACGACGTCCCGACGGTCAGGATAAAGGTCGCCAAACAGGATTCCGTCCTTTTCAGAACCTGGACGGCCTCCGACGCCTGCGGCAATACTTCCACGGCCCTGCAAAAAATCTCGCTCGTCGGTTTTTATAAACCCGCCCCTGATCCTATAGATACCGGGAATCAAACCGGCCCGGTCGTCGTTCCTAAAGATTCCATTCCGCCCGTGATCATTCCATTTGCGCCGGCCATTGTCGGTCGCCAATCAGGAGATACCCTGACGCGCGAATGCAGTCAATCTTTTAATTTGAGCCTAAACGACGTAAAAGTTACGGACAATAAAGATCATTTTCCTTCCATAAAACTGGATAGCGCTTCTGTAAAGGGAATCTGCGCAGTGGACGGTTTTTTGAGCGTTCAAACATATACCTGGACGGCCAGGGACAGTTCCGGCAATCAATCGGTATTTATTCTTTACCTTAAATACATTGATTCTCAACCGCCGGCGATCCTTAACGCGCCTGCGGATACGATTATTTCTTCTGGAAGCGTCCCTGCGGTTCCTTCAATAGTTACCGCATTAGACGCCTGCGATCCGCAACCTTCTTTAATGTTTATGGAACATAAAGACGCCGTCGGCGCAGATACGGTCATTACCCGCATTTGGACGGCTACCGACGCCTGCGGAAATGTCAACACACAGACGCAAAAGATCACGCTGAAGGCCGCCCCTGCCTGTCCGGTTTATTTCGACCATTCGCCTGTTCAACTGATGCAACAGGATTGCAGCGCGCCGGCGTCTTTTTGTACGGCTTTAACTGTGGACCAGGCGTCGGCCTTCCATATTTTTGAGCAGGGGGCCGCTTACACAGGCGGAATCGGAACCTGCAATAATGGAAACGCCGAATTGCATTTTACTACGGGTTATCACGCGCTCGTCTTCAAAAAAGATAGTTCTGCATGCGTTGATACGCTGAATGTTTATGTGGTTTGTAACCGGTTAGATACTTTTCTGCGTCCCGATACTATACGGGTGGGGGACTCCGCGATCTATTGCCTGAGCGGGTTACTGTTGCCCGGCGCCATCAATCATATTGAAAATATTTGTACGTCGTCGTCGAACAGACACGCCGGATACGATTTAAACGTCCAGACTAACTGTATCGCCCTGCATGGCCTTCTCCCGGGCGTTGATACGGCCTGCTTTATCGTTTGCACGGATAGCGGAAAATGCGTTCGTTTGCAATTTATAACCACAGTCGTTCGAGTCGGTAGATTGGATACTATTCATATTGACATGACGATCAACAAGACAGATACCATTTGTTTAAGTTCCGTCGGTCTGAATGGTTCTGTCGGTAACTGGAAAAATATTTGTTTGGATACTTCTAATCATACGGTTGAGTATAAAATTCTGAACGACTCCTGTATCGCTATCACGGCGTTAATTCCCGGAATGGCAAAATTATGTTTCGTTCGGTGCGACGTCTCGGGTACTTGCGATACCTCTGTTTTTGCCCTTCAGGTTAAAACTACGGCGCCGGTCATGATTGCTCCCAAAGCGACCCCCGATACTGCCCAAACCCATGAAAATACGCCCATAGCGATTGACGTATTACAAAATGATTCGCTCAATGGGAGCTTAACACAAATGCGCATTTTTATTCAACCGCTGCACGGCTTCGCCGAAACAAAAAGCCAGGGAAATAAAGTGTTAATCCTTTATACTCCGGATAAAAATTATTGTAGTTCCACCTACGGCGATCTGTTTATGTACGAAATTTGCAATAGCGTCGGATGCGACCGCACCGTAGCGACGGTTCGCGTGCTTTGTAACGGCCTCAAGATTTATACCGGATTTTCCCCGGACGGCGACGGCATAAACGACTTCTTCATTATCGACGGCCTCAACAATTATTCGTCCAATAAATTATTTATTTATAATCGCTGGGGGAACCAGGTCTTCGTTGCCGAGAATTACCAAAATAACTGGAAAGGCGATTGGAATGGAACTCCATTACCCGACGGCGTTTATTTTTATCAATTGCAATTGCCAAACGGAGAGAATTATACAGGATATGTCCAACTTAGACGTTAATATCTGAGGCGCGGCCGATAGAACCGGATTGAAATCTATCCGTAGTAGTTTTTCGTTCATTGAAGAGTTGCGGCAGGTAAATAACGGCTTATTTACCTGCCAAAATAAATCTTTCTCTAAAGGAAAAAATAACGGCTCCCGTTCTATACATTTGTCTGGGATTATGAACAAATAAACTCCCCGACAAATGTATAAGCTAATAGTTAACGGCTAATAGCTAACAGCTACTTAAATACATGCACTATAGCGTCTGGATCGGATTTATTGTATTGATCTTAGCCCTGGTTGCGCTGGATTTGGGTTTCCTCCGCCGACGGGTAGCGACGCGTCCCGCCTTCGGATTTGCCTTGCGGCAGTCGGCGTGGTGGGTATCGTTGGGCCTGGCTTTTGCCGGATTTATCCGGTACGGTTACAACGCGCATTTTTGGGGTTTAGGAATGACCTCTAATTTGAAAGGTACAGAGGCCATGTACCAATATTTGTCCGGCTACTTTATCGAGCAGGCCCTGAGCGTGGATAATTTATTTGTGATCGCAGTCATTCTTACCTATTTCAGGATACCTGAAAAATATCAATATAAAGTTTTGTTGTGGGGCATACTGGGCGTTTTGCTGTTGCGCGGGCTGATGATCACGGCGGGCGTCGCGCTGCTTCATTATTTTAGCTGGATGAATTACGTGTTCGGCGCGATTCTGCTCTACACAGCCTATAAAATGTGGTCCAACGATTCGGAAGAGGAAATGGACTTTGACAATAGCCCGATCCCAAAGCTGATCGGCAAATTCGTTCCGTTGACGTCCAAATATGGCGACGGGGCGTTTATTGTCCGACTCAACGGAAAAAAATTTGCCACCCCATTACTGATCGCTCTGGTTGTGATCGAACTCACCGACGTATTGTTCGCCTTCGATTCAGTTCCTGCCGTATTTTCGCTGACTAAAGAACCGTTCATTGTTTTTAGTTCCAATGTATTCGCCATTTTAGGCTTGCGCGCGCTATATTTTGTGCTAATCGAATCCATGCAAAAATTTATTTATCTCGAAAAAAGCGTCATTATTGTCCTGATATATATCGGCTTGAAAATGATGGCTGAAGAATTTATTCAATTACCCATACTGCTTTCGCTGATCGTCGTGGCGGGATTATTAACGGCGGGCGTATTGGCGTCTCTTTGGTTCCCTAAAAAAGAAACCGCTGCCGAAGTCCCAGTAGAAAAAGCCGCGAAGCCTAAAGCCGTACAATAAGGCCTTCGTCCTGAACGGAAGTCCGCTTTTACGACGAACTTTTACCCGCATAAAACAACAAAAACATTGTTTGTTGGTTAATTTATGAAAATTATGACGCCAAAAGTAATTTTTGAAGACCTCGGCAGAGTAGATTACCAGAAAGCATGGGATTACCAGGCGCTCGTCCAGAAATCGCTGATCGATCAAAAACAGGCTTTCCGCGCGGAATACGGCGATCAGTATATCGCCCGTCTGAAGGAGGCGCAGCGCCACAAATTAATCTTTTGCGACCACCCGCACGTTTATACCATGGGCAGCGGCGGAACCCTGGATCATTTATTGCTAGATCCGAAGCAAATGGAAGAAAAAGGGATTCAGTATTTCAGGATCAAAAGGGGAGGGGATATTACCTACCACGGCCCCGGGCAGATCGTCGGATACCCAATCTTTGATATGGATTGTTTTTTCAACGACGTGCATCAATACGTGCGGTTCCTCGAAGAAGCCATCATCCGAACCATCGCGGAGTTTGGTCTGGAAGGGATTAGGATAAAAGATTATACCGGCGTATGGCTGGACGGACCGGTCAAAAGAAAAATATGCGCCATCGGCGTTCATTTTAGTCGGTGGGTGACGATGCACGGATTCGCGTTTAACGTCCAGACCGACTTGTCGTATTTTAATTATATCGTCCCGTGCGGTATCCGGGAAGCGGATAAATCCGTTACTTCAATGGAACGGGAGCTTGGCCGGCCGGTAGACATAGAATATGTGAAAACCGTCCTGAAGCGCCAACTGGCGAACGTATTTCAATTTGAATACATAAAAGAACCCGCGTCCGGTAAGCGTTTAGAAACGCGCCTTCCCGAAGCTTTTATTAAATAACTATTCGATGAAAAAAGATATACCGGAATTAAAAGTAGAAGACCTCGCCATTGCCATTGTGCCGCGCAATAAACAACCGCTTGAAGAAGACCTGTGGGACGTATACATTCTGAATTTAAAAGACGAACCCATTCACAACGTATTGGTCAACTCCAAAGGATATGGCGAACTAAACGGCGAGAAAATAAAAACGACCCTGTTGCGCCACTTTTTCGAACGGATCGGCCCTTTGGAAATACTGAAAATAGAACCTATCCTGACCAAATTGTTCGGCGTTACTAACGAATACTGGGTCAGTTTTAGTTATAACGGCCATATGTACGATAAAAAATATATTTTTGTTGTCGGGAGTATCGAAAAAAATTACTTTACGACCATCCCTTTTTTAAATAGAAAAGGGGTGATGATCCGTTGAATAATGATAAATGATGAATTTTTATTTTTTTAAATAGTTGAAAAACAAGAAAATTAAACTAACGGCTGATAGCTGACGGCTGATAGCTGACTGCTGACTGCTGATAGCTGACTGCTGATAGCTGACTGCTGATAGCTTAATAAATTATATGACCGGAAAAACAGTTTCACAGTCCAAAACGATCATGACGGAAATGATCATGCCTAACGATACCAATCCGTCCGGCAATCTGATGGGCGGCAATTTGATGCGGTGGATGGATATTGCCGCAGCCATTTGCGCCGGTAAACATTGTGAATCGAGCGCCGTCACTGCTTCCGTCGATCATGTTTCTTTCCAGAAGGCCATTAATAACGGCGACGTTATTACCCTGGAAGCGGTCGTTACGCGCGCTTTTAAAACCTCGATCGAAATATACGTGGAGGTGACCGCCGCCGATTTCAAAGGCGGCAATCAGCGCCGGTGTAACCATGCCTATTTTACTTTTGTAAGTCTTGACGCAAATAATAAGCCACAGACCGCCCCGCCGGTCATCCCGATTAGTCAGCAGGAAGAGAAACAGTATATGGACGCCAGCAAACGAAGGGAACTACGGTTATTGCTAAGCGGCCGGTTAAAGCCCGATGAAGTGAGGGAATTAAAAACGCTGTTGATGATACCCGATTAAATGGTCCAAACGCTAGGCGCTTTTTTCTTCTATCTGGTCCAGTATCCGGTTGAGGTCGTCGTCTGAATGAAAGTGAATGGTAATCTTTCCTTTGCCCTCCGGCGACCGTTGGAGAGATACTTTGGAACCGAAAAATGCGCTTATGGTATCCTGTATTTCGCGGTGCATACCTGTAGACGCGGGCGTAGGCGCCGCTTTTTCAGGCTGCGGACGCGTATAGCTTTCAATAAGTTCTTCAAGGCGGCGCACCGAGATCTGGTCTTCCAGGATGGGTTTCAACAGCGCCGGAACGAGCGCTGGGTCTTCCACGCCCGCCAGTACTTTAGCATGGCCCATTGATAGTTTCTTTTCTTTCAACGCTTTCTGTACATCTGGCGATAATCTCAACAGGCGCAGGTAATTGCTGACGGCGCTCCGGCTTTTGCCCACGCGGTCGGACAGGTTTTCATGGGTAAGTTTGCATTCGTCGATTAAGCGCTGGTAAGCGATGGCAATCTCTATGGGGTTCAGATCTTCGCGCTGGATGTTTTCCACCAGCGCCATTTCCATCATTTCCTGATCGTTGGCAATGCGGATATAAGCGGGTATTTCTGTGAGGCCTGCCAATTTAGACGCCCGGAGCCGCCGTTCGCCGGAAATCAACTGATAAGCGTCCTGGTGAAGCCTTCTCAACGTGACCGGTTGAATCAGGCCTAATTCCTTAATGGAGGCGGCTAATTCTTCCAGGGCCGCCAGGTCGAATTCGACGCGCGGCTGGTTGGGATTGACTTCGATGGTATCGACGGCGATCATCGCCACCGAACCCGCTAATTCTTTTACCACTTCCTGCGGGCGCTGATTGACTTCCGCTTCAATGTTACCCAGCAGCGCGGCCAAGCCCTTCCCCAATTCGTTCTTTTTTACTTTAGACATATTTTAGCTATCGGCTTTTAGCCGTCAGCTTTCAGCTTCTTCCGGCAAATATTTTTTATATAGACAACGACAAGACGTCTAGCTGCTTTCGGCTATTAGCGGACGCCGTTTTATACCGTCGGCGACGATCGCCTGATCGAGTCTTTATTTTTAACGAGGAACTCTTTCGATAAATTCAGGAAATTGATTGCCCCCCGGCTCGCGGCATCGTAAAGCGCTACCGGCTTATGCAAATTAGGCGCTTCCGCCAGTTTAGAACTCCGGTGGATCACCGTTTCAAATACGTAATCTTTGGCGTGGGCTCGCACCTCGTTAAGCACGATGTTGGCCAGGCGCAGACGCGGGTCATACATAGACAGTAAAATCCCTTCCACTTCCAGCGCCGGATTGAACTGTTTTTTAACGAGGCCGATTGTATTTTTTAGTTTGGACAGCCCCTCCAGCGAGAAATACTCGCACTGCACGGGGATTAATACAGAGTCCGCAGCTACGAGCGCATTTACCGTCACCAACCCCAAAGAAGGCAGGCAATCAATAAATATATAGTCAAATTCATTTTTGACCTGATCAAGAACGCTTTTAGTCACATATTCGCGGCGAGGCCGGCTGATGAGTTCCAACTCGGCGCCTACAAGATCAATGCTCGAAGGAATAACAAATAAATTTGGGGTATCGGATTCTATAATGGCTTCATGCGGATCGGTTCCATTAATCAGACAATCGTAGATACTATAATCATCGTCGTTGATGAACACGCCGACGCCCGAAGAAGCGTTGGCCTGTGGGTCGGAGTCGACAAGCAATACTTTTTTTTCCAGAATAGCCAAGCAAGCAGCCAAGTTGATCGCGGTGGTCGTTTTACCGACTCCGCCTTTCTGATTGGCGATGGCAATGATTTTTCCCATATAAATTTTAGACGTCTGCTATCAGCTTTTAGCCGTCAGCTTTACCTATGGATTAAACATTATTTATTTCAGTCCCAGTTCTTTACGATATTGCGCGGCGGTTTTTGAACTGCCGTCGTGACTCCAGCCGGGGGCCTTGAACAAATATTTTAAACGGACGCTTAAAGGTAAATCTTTTTTTGCTTTCCAATCCTGCCAAATACTGATCCATTCGTGGACGACCACTTTCACAGGCCCTTTTTTATCCGCGATTTTATGGAGCCCGTATACAACGGGTTCCGCTTCTGTTTCCGGCGCGTAGGTGCCGAACATCCGGTCCCAGATGATTAAAAACATACCCAGGTTTTTATCGAGATAGCGAACGTTGGAAGCGTGATGTACGCGGTGATGGGAAGGGGTGACAAAAATCCATTCGTAAAAGGGGATCCGGCGAATGTATTGGGTATGCACCAGCAAACCATAAATCTGGGTAGCCGAAAAAACCACGAAAACGTCCAGCGGAGAGAAGCCAAACAGCGAAAGCGGCAAGAAAAACACGAACCGGTAAACGGGCTGAAAAACGGACGAACGGAACCCGACTGATAAATTAAAATATTCGGAGGAATGGTGCGTTACGTGTACCGCCCAAAAAAAGCGGGAAGAATGTTCCAATCGGTGGATGATATAAAAACAAAGATCTTCTATAATAATCAGGCTGATCCAGTACATAAGCCGGTTATGGATTTCAAATAGCCTGTAATGATTGAAGACATAATTCATACAAAACAAAGTGGTCAGGCGCATAGCCGCGTCCACCGCCATGTTCAGCAACGTGAGATAAAGATTGGTCCAGGTGTCCCGCCAGTTGTAGGCCGGTTTTTCCTGCCGATTGGTCAGGAACATTTCAAAAAAGATCAGCGCCGCGTATGCGGGCACGGTGATCAATACTTGCCGGAGCTCTGAAAAATTATGGAGGAGTTTATCGAACATGTAGCTCTATAAGAGTTTAAAAGAAGCGCAAATTTACGGGTTTTTAAGTACTTTTAAAATCTTTTCCTTTTTTGGGGGTTGTGGCAATCCGCGTTTTAAAATCATCCCGGATAATATAAAACTTTTTTAACTTGCAGTCGCTTGATATACCGCCTTTTCTTTCCCTTTTCTATTAAAATCAAAACGATGAAAAAACTAATACTCCCGCTTCTTCTATTTCTTTTCCTAGGCGCCATTACGGTGGCCGCGCAGGGAACGCGCCTGCTAAGACAACCCACCGTCAGCGCCAAAAGCATTGTTTTCGTGTATGCGGACGATCTATGGATCGTCGACCGGGAAGGCGGCGACGCGCGGCGGCTGACCAGCCATGAAGGAATCGAGAGTGTTCCGCATTTTTCGCCGGACGGGTCGATGGTCGCGTTTTCCGCGCAATATGACGGCAACACCGACGTCTACGTGGTAAACGCCGAGGGAGGCGAGCCGCGAAGGCTGACGTTTCACCCGGGCGAAGACCTCGTGCAGGGTTGGACGCCGGACGGCAAAAAAATAGTTTTCCGTTCGGGACGCGCCGGAACGCCTACAATGATCAATCATTTTTATACCATAGGTTTGGAGGGCGGCAACGAGACGAGATTGCCAATCCCGCAGGCCTCTTTTGGCGAAATTTCTAAAGACGGGAAATATGTAGCCTATACGCCCATCACGCTTTGGGACGTCGAGTGGCGCAATTACCGGGGCGGACAGGCTCAGCCGATCTGGATCATGAACCTGAAAGATTCGTCGCTGATCCAGACGCCGCAAACAGACCGCGAGCGGCATAGTTCGCCTGTCTGGTATAACGACGAAGTCTATTTTTTGTCGGAAAGGGATTACGCCAACAACGTTTGGAAATTTAATCCCGCTACCAAAGCGTTGCAACAGATCACATTCCATAAAGACTTCGATTGTAAAAACGTCGCCGCCTGCGCCGACCGGGTTGTTTATGAACAAGCCGGTTATCTGCACCTGTACGACCCGGCGACCAATGTAGATAAACAGCTAACTGTCAACGTAAAAGGAGATTTTAACTGGGCGCGTCCGCGTTGGAAAGACGTGCCCGCAGCCGACCTCGTCAACGCTTCACTTTCGCCGACGGGCCAGCGGGCATTGTTTGAATACCGGGGAGATATTTTTACCGTCCCTAAAGAAAACGGCGACGGGCGCAACCTGACCAACTCCTCTAACGCGGCGGACCGCTCGCCGGCATGGTCGCCCGACGGTAAAAAGATCGCCTGGTTTTCGGACGCGAGCGGCGAATACCAACTGATGATTGGCGACCAGATGGGATTGGAAAAGCCGCGCGCCATCTCTTTCCAGAAACCCACTTTTTTCTTTAAACCCGTCTGGTCGCCCGACGGTAAATTTATCTCGTTCAGCGATACCGATTATTCGGTCTGGATTGTGGACGTCGCCGCCGGAACGGCAAAAAAAGTGGATACCGACCGGATGGCCCACCCCAACCGGACGATGAATCCGTCCTTTTCAACGGACAGCAAATGGGTCGCTTACGCAAAATTATTGGACAACCAGTTCAAAGCGATGTTTTTATATAACGTGGAAACGGGCAAAAAAACGCAGATCACAGACGGGCTGGCTGACGTCATCGATCCGGTTTGGGACGCTTCCGGCAAATACCTTTATTTTTTGGCCAGCACCGATTACGGCGTTTCGTCGGGCTGGTTAGACATGAGTTCTTACGATCAACAGGTCACGCGCGGCTTGTACGTGGCGGTGTTGAATAAAAAAGACCTTTCGCCGCTTACGCCAAAAACAGACGAGGAGGAACCGAAAACCGAGGAGAAAAAAGACAGCCTGAAAACCGTCGTCGTCGATCTGGACGGGATCAGTCAGCGCGTTCTGGCGGTCAATATTCCATTGCGCAATTATACTTCTTTAATTGCCGGACCAAAAGATTACCTGTTTTATACGGAAAACATTCCGAACCAAACGGGTGTAACGCTGCACCGCTATAATTTCAAAGACCGCAAAACCGAAGTATTTTTAACGCCTGTCGCGCAGGCCTCGACCTCGCAGGATCGGAAACAATTGCTTTACCAAAGCGAGAAAACCTGGGGAATCGTCAAAACCGACGCTATCCCTAAGATCGGCGATGGGAAGCTGACCATTGATCTGAAAATGAAAATTGTCCCTCAGGAAGAGTGGGCGCAAATATTGAAAGAAGGCTGGCGTTTCCAGCGCGATTTTCTGTATGTGGAGAATGTGCATGGCGCCCCCTGGAAGGAAGTTTATAACTGGTATCAACCCTGGCTGCAATATTGCCGCCACCGTTCGGACCTGAATTATATCGTCGATATTTTGGGCGGCGAAGTTTCCGTCGGCCACTCTTTTACCTTCGGCGGCGATTTCCCGGATGTTAAAAAAGTCCCTGTCGGTTTACTGGGCGCAGACGTCGCAGTAGAGAACGGCGGCTTTCGGATCAAAAAGATATTGACGGGCGAAAGCTGGAATCCTGAATTGAAGGCTCCCTTAGCGCAGCCGGGCGTGGACGTCCATACCGGCGATTATATTATCGCCGTCAACGGCCTTATGCTCAGCGCTTCCGAAAATTTTTACAGCTATTTTGAGCAAAAAGCGGATAAACAGGTCAAGCTGCTGGTCAACAGTTCGCCCACCGCGGCGGGCGCCCGCTTAATTACCGTCTCGCCCATCGCCAATGAAGACGCTTTGCGCTCGCGCGACTGGGTCGAAAACAATCGCCGCAAGGTAGATTCGATTTCTAAAGGACAGTTAGCTTATGTCTACATTCCCAACACGGGCCGCGGCGGTTATACCTATTTCAACCGCTATTATTTTTCGCAAATGGACAAAAAAGGCGCCGTCATCGACGAACGGAACAACGGCGGCGGCTCCGCCGCTGATTATATCGTGGACGTCATGGCGCGAAAACTGCAGGGCTATTTCAACAGCCGCGTGGAAGGGCATAAACCGTTTACGGTTCCGAACGCCGCGATATGGGGGCCTAAAGTAATGATCATCAACGAACGGGCAGGGTCAGGCGGCGATCTAATGCCTTATCTGTTCCGCCAAATGAATATTGGCCCGCTGGTGGGAATGCGCACCTGGGGCGGCCTAGTCGGTACCTGGGACACGCCCAATTTTATCGACAACGGAAGAATGGTGGCCCCGCGCGGCGGATTTTACGACCTGAACGGCAAATGGGCGGTCGAAGGCGAAGGCGTCGCGCCGGACGTGGAAGTGTTCCAAAACCCCGCCGACGTGTTGCGCGGTCATGACCCGCAGTTGGAGCGCGCGGTGCAGGAAGCGATGAATTTGATGAAAACGCAGGGGGTGGAGTTGAAGGCGGAACCGGCGGCGCCGGTAAAATATAGGCGGCCAAAGTAATAATAAATAAGTTCTGTTTTTAAGATAGATTCTACATAAAATACTCGGCGCTTAAATAAAAGAACGTTATTAAAATCAATTGTCGTATCGCCGATGCAACAGTTGATTTATAGTCAAAAATCTGTACACATTAGATAATTCTAAGGCGATTTTTATCGTCAGAGTAATTAGGGTATATTTGCTTTTATATCTTTCAAAATAATCCGAGAATATTTTTCTGCTTTATATCCATCAATTTTTCAAACTCATTATAATCGGCCCTCTTTTCAATAATGAATAAAGCGGACGTTTGAATTTTATCTTCTTTAAGTTCTGTAAAATTAGAGAGTGCTTTTCTCTTATTAATATTACTTATTAATTCTTTATTGGCACTATAAGATGGAAGTTCAATATCTGCAAGAACTGGATTTATTACTCCAATCGGTCTTTTCAACTCACAAAATGCTTTTGTAGTGAAACGCGATCCACCATTTAATGAACTTTGAATTAAAATTAACCCGTCAGAAACACCAGCTTGGATTCTACAAGATTTTACAACTGTAAAGGTATCTTCTTTTTTATCAGGTGGAAATTCCGAAATTATTAATCCACCATTTTCAAGGACTTTTTCAGCATTTTCAGCTGTATGGCGAAGTAAAGTTTTTTTTACATTATAATTAAGACCACCAGCGAGTACGCCAATTACATTTTTATATATTTGATCATCCTTTCTTATAGCACAATTATCAATTCCTTCAGCCAAACCATTACAAATTAACCAATTTGAGTTTGCATAATGATTACCTACTCTTTCAGCTGTAATTTTTCCTCGTTCATTGGGATTACGGGTGCCTATAATGCAAACTGTTTTTTGGTAAAGTAATTCACTATTTCCTTTATAATAAATTATAATAGGTGGGTCTTTAATATTTCTCAAAGAAATAGGATAATCACTATTTTTAACATTAATTATTTGAATGTCTTCTTCTTTGCATCTATATACAGTTTCAATTGCATTTTCGATTGATTTTAAGATTATTTCATCATCATAATTTTTTTTCTCAAGT
>JBBRMZ010000054.1:0-24259 GCA_038230555.1 Chitinophagales bacterium | reverse complement strand
ATCGAATGAGTTCAATCTCTTTCATGGCGTTTATCTTGTAGTTTGATATCCACAAAATTAAACCCTTTTGTTATTCCCTACTTCTGCTTTTTAACCCATTATTCGCATATATTCATGATTTATACGGATAATGATTTAAAAACCATCAATAGCGGTTTTATGCCGGGCTACCTCTTGCGGATATCCAACTCGAAACCATTATGGATACGGCGTTTTTGAGTTACCTATCATTAGTTCGATCTTTTCCTAAACCGGGTTCATTCTGAGGGGAGGGTTAGACCTGACTCATACCTGACTTATATAGGGCTTATATGCGCCTTATATGTGACTCAGGGGGTTTACGAAAACGGGCTGATATTAAGGATAAACGGACGTCCAGGTCGGGATTTACGGGAAGAAAAGCGGCTATTCTTCAGTTGTATCCAATTCTGATTTTCGGGTCTTTTATTTCGGCGCCCTTTTTTATTTTTTCAACCCATTATTCGCATCATTTACCATTTTCCATTCGTCATTTCCTACTGTTTTTGTCCGGTCGCGTCTACCGATAACCCAATTTTTTCTATTCCCGGCAACGGGTCGACGCGCATATACTGCTCTAAAACGATCGTATGCTTTCCTGGTTCGTTAAAAAAAGCGCCTTCCTGTATCGGCAGGTCGTAATCGGTTGTCGTCCGGCCAATTTTGCCGTTCCATTTTCCCGACGGATCTGCGAGGTCAATATTTAGTAATTGTTTGATTCGCTTCCCGTCCGGAAAGGCGGTATAAATATTCAGATACAAATTTTGCATCGGGTAATCGTTTCGATGGCGAATATGCAGCGCAATATTGTATATTTTCGAGGTATCAGGAGCCGTAAAAGGAAAAACAAGCGTATCGGCATACGTCCACTGGCTGTTTTTCAGATCGTAGGACTTATCGATCAGCGTGTTGGGGCGGCAGGCGCTGAAGAGCCCTGTTATTGCGATACTATAAATGAATAATTTCATTGGCGGCAAAATTTCTTGTTAGCTTTTACTTATTTATTTTTATAAAAACTCAATCTCTTTTAACCCAAAGCGCTGCTCGCCTTCGTCGGTTTCAAGGATCAGACGCCCCGTTTCGTCGACGCCGGTAATGACTCCCATGAACCGTTTTCCGCCCGGATAACGAAAAAGCGACTCGCGGCGATATAAGTATAAATGCGAAAGATAGTCGGCGTCCGTTTTGACGCGGTCGCCGCCCTGTAAAAATAGATAGCGGCGTTCGAGACATTCGCAAAGTCGTTGCAGGCAGTCGTCCAGATCATATACGCGTCCGGTCGCAACCGTCAGGGACGTTGCTTTTGGCGCGCGCTGAAACATTTGCTGGCCCACGTTCAGGCCAATACCGATAACAGAGGATTGCAGACCGACGCCGGAAATCGTATTCTGGATCAGGATACCGGCGACCTTTTTATCTTTTATATATAAATCGTTGGGCCATTTGATGGCGACGTCTTCGGGCGGGACGCCGGGCAAAGCGGCGATACAATCACAAACGGCCAGGGAAACCGCTTTATTGAGGTCGAACTGGCGAACGGCGGGGAGAAACGAAGGATAGCAGATCAGGCTCAGGGCAACATTCTTGTCAGGCTCGCTTTCCCAGGAACTGCCATATTGTCCCCTGCCTGCGGTCTGCCGGTAGGTAAAAACGACCGTTCCGTCAATCGGTTTGGTTTTTGATAATAATAGTTGCGCGGCATAAATGTTCGTCGAATCGACCTCCGGCAGACGGATCAGAAACTTTCCAATAAAAAGGGTGTTAGGAATATTGGTCAATTTGATTATTTTTCGTAACTTCGTAGACGAATACGCCGCATTTTTCGATCCTGCCGTCCATTTGGAGGCAAAGGTAAAAAACACGATGAATTATCTTAACGGAATTTTAATCCGCCCCGTAACCTGTCACTCATTAATTTAATCAAAATTTGAATTCAACACAAATTTTTTCTCCAGCCTCTCTACTAAGCATTGAAGCAGTCAACGACGCCATCGTGGACGCCATGCAGGACATCAAAGGAAAAAGTATCATTAAATTAGACCTTCGCAAAATCTACGATTCTCCCACCGATTATTTTATTATTTGCGAGGCTGACTCCAACGTTCAGGTGCGCGCCATCACGGACAGCATCTATCGTAAAGTAAAAGAAAAACATCAAACCACGCCCAGCCATATCGAAGGCGGTTTGCAGTCAACCTGGGTGGTGATGGATTATTTCGATACGGTTGTGCATGTTTTCCACCGCGACGCGCGCGCTTTTTATCAGTTGGAAGATCTTTGGGGCGACGCCAGAACGACGGAATACCAGGATCTGTAAAAGCGACGTCGTCCGGAATGGCGCCGTATGGTTTCTGTCGTATTCTTTTCCGTAATTTTATGAAGGCTTTTTCTAAATAAACGCCCGTCCGGGCGTTGAAACAGGACTTTATTTCGTTTATAAACGAAGTATTCACACGTATAAAGTTAGAACGGACTTTTATCGGCCCGTTTTTTAAATCAGGCGTCAACTTATAGGAAAAAAGGATGTTCTATTACTTGCGCGACCCTTAATAAAAATACCTTCGCCCACTACATGATTTTTTGAATTTAATACGCAATGGAAAATAACGAAAGAGATACGAAACCCGGCATTGGCGCTCCAAAGTTCAATAATTATTGGATTTATGGCGCCATTGCGCTCGTGCTGATTGGGTTCAATTTGTATAATTTCAGCGGAGTGGCCCAGGAAACCCTGGACCCGCTCAAATTAAAACAAATGGTCCTCGACGGCGACGTCAAGAAAGTCGTCGTGGTCAACAGTCAGGTAGCCGAGATTTATTTGAAAGAAGACCGCATTAAAAAATATCCGAACGCAGCTCCGATGGGTAAATTTCAGCAGGCTTCCCGCCCGCAGTTTACCATGGAAACCGGCCCCGTCGATCGCTTCGACGTGAAATTCCAGGATATTTTTAAAGCGCATCCCGAAGCGGAACAGGTTCCCCTGAGTTTTGAAGAGCATAAAGACGTGGTCGGCCAGTTGATGTACTGGCTTTCCCTGTTTGCCATTTGCGCCGTCCTGTGGATCTTTATTATGCGCCGCGTAGGCGGCGGAGCGGGAGGCCCCGGAGCGCAGATCTTTAATATCGGGAAATCTAAAGCCACGCTTTTTGACAACACCAACTCTAAGGTTAACGTCACATTCGCGGACGTCGCCGGGCTGGACGAGGCAAAAGAGGAAGTCATGGAAGTGGTGGATTTTTTAAAGAATCCTAAGAAGTACACTGCTTTAGGAGGGAAGATCCCTAAAGGAGTCTTGCTGGTAGGCCCTCCCGGAACCGGTAAAACGTTGCTGGCCAAAGCGGTGGCCGGCGAAGCGGGCGTTCCTTTCTTTTCCATATCGGGTTCCGATTTTGTGGAGATGTTTGTCGGCGTAGGCGCTTCCCGGGTCCGCGATCTGTTCCGGCAGGCGCGCGAAAAAGCGCCCTGTATTGTATTTATCGACGAGATCGACGCTATTGGGCGCGCGCGGGGTAAAGGCGCTTTCCAGGGCGGCAACGACGAACGGGAAAATACCCTCAACCAGTTGCTCGTGGAAATGGACGGGTTCAGCACCGACAAAGGCGTCATTTTAATGGCTGCGACTAATCGCGCCGACGTTTTGGACAACGCGCTGATGCGCCCGGGCCGTTTTGATCGCCAGATTGGAATTGATCTGCCCGATTTGAAAGGACGCGAACAAATCTTCAACGTACACGTCAAAAATATAAAAACCCAGTCAGACGTAGATCCTTACGCGCTGGGGGAAATGACGCCCGGTTTTGCCGGAGCCGATATCGCCAATGTTTGCAACGAAGCCGCTCTGATCGCCGCCCGCCGCAATAAAGCGGCCGTCGATATGGGCGATTTCAATTACGCGCTTGATAAGGTGATCGGAGGTTTGGAAAAGAAAAGCAAGATCATCTCTCCTGAAGAGAAAAATATCATTGCTTACCACGAAGCGGGTCACGCCATTTGCGGCTGGTATCTCGAACACGCCAGCCCGCTGGTCAAAGTGACCATTGTGCCGCGCGGTATCGGAACGCTTGGTTACGCTCAATATTTACCTAAGGATGAATACATTACCCGCACCGAAGCGCTTCAGGACCGGATTTGTATGACCTTGGGCGGAAGAGCGGCCGAAACCATTATTTTTGGAAAGATTTCTACCGGCGCGCAAAGCGACCTGGATTATATTACCCGGATGTCTTATAGCATGGTCGCCGTTTTTGGAATGAACGACAAAATTGGCAACGTCTCTTACTACGGGATGCAGCAGGATCAGTTTGTACGGCCCTTCTCCGACGCCACCGCCACTAAAATGGACGACGAAGTGAGAAAAGCCATCGACATACAATATGAAAGAGCAAAGGAACTGCTTCAAACCAAACGGCCCGAACTGGAACTGATCGCTCAACACCTCCTCGAAAAAGAAGTGCTGACAAAAATGGATGTGGAAAAACTGATCGGTCCGCGTCCTTACGCCACGCCGCGGCCCGCCGAAATTAACCTCGTGCCGCAGGACGTCAAGAATGTCGAAACTTTTTAAAAGCGCCCTCTTAGTCGCTTCAAATATAATATAAATATCCCGGTTTTTCTATGTCAGAAATACCGGGATATTTTTTTTCATACCAGACTTCATCACAATTGTTATGGCCATGAAGTTATTTCAATACATCACAATCCATTATAAATCAATTATAACCCATAACTCATAACTACTTATCTCAGCCTGTCCGCCGAGCGAACCAGCCGCTCGTCTTTTTTGATAAAATGGACGGCCAGCAGATTAAAAATAATGGTTGCGACCAATGGAACCCAGCCGACGGTAAACTCCGATACGTTCTGGCCGACCTGCGTAAAAGTAAGGTAAGCGATCAGCGCCATTAAAATCAGGCTGGTATCCGTCGCTCCCCAGTAAGCGACGCTCGCCTGGACGCGGCGGTTACGGTACAAAAAAACGGCGGCCAGCGAGGCTAATCCCGAAATAAGCGCCAGAGCAATGGCGAACGGATTGTCGTATACGTTGAGCAAACCGTCATGCATGAAGGGGCCGGCATTGGGCGTGTCAGGCGTTTTCCATTTGGCAAATGCCATATATTTTTCAAACAGGGAAAAATCCGATACGGCGGCAAGAAGTAAAAAAAGAGACTGAATCCGTTGAATCATAGAATGAAGGGTTATGGGTTTGGTTGTAATTTTCAAAATCGGCGCGTATATTTGCGCGCACGCGGCTTTAGACGGGCAAATATACGACAAAGGCTGATTCGCCGCCAAATAAAAAATGAACGTCCCAACCAATACCCCGGCGCTGATCGAATGCGCGCCTAATTTTAGCGAAGGCGCCGACCGCAAGACCCTGCGCGCGCTGGCCGCCGCCATTCGCGGCGTCCACGGAGTCGCCCTCCTGCATACGGAAGCCAACCCCTCCGCCAACCGGTCTGTTTTTACTTTTGCCGGCGCGCCGGGCGCCGTTGTGGAAGCCGCTTTTCAGGCGGCGAGGGTAGCCGCCGAACGCATTGATATGCGCCGGCAGCATGGCGCGCACCCCCGCATTGGCGCCCTCGACGTTTGTCCGCTCGTGCCGCTCGAGGGTATCGACCTGGCCGGGGTTTCCGGTTACGCGCGCAAACTGGGCGCGCGTATCGGGTCGGAACTTGATATTCCCGTCTATCTCTACGAAGCCTCCGCGACGTCGTCCGAACGGAAAAATCTGGCTTATATCCGTAAAGGAGAATATGAAGGACTGGCCGAAAAAATGCGCCTGCCCGAATGGAAGCCCGATTTTGGCCCCGGGGCCGTCAACGAACGGTCGGGCGCCTGCGCGGTCGGCGCGCGACCTCTTTTGATCGCTTTTAATATTTCCTTACGAACGCAGCGGGTCGAAGTCGCGCGAAGCATTGCCGCGCTTATTCGCGAGAGCGGCTATATGAAAACCAACAGCCAGGACAGACGCGTTCGCGTCCCCGGCATTTTCAAAGGGTTAAAAGCGATCGGCTGGTATATGGACGTCTACGGATGCGCTCAGGTTTCGATGAATATTACGGATATAGAAGCGGCTCCGCTACATTTGGTTTATGAAGCCGTATCAGACATTGCCGCCGGCATGGGGACGTTTATTTTGGAATCCGAACTAATCGGCCTGATACCCAAAGAAGTAATGATCAAAGCGGGTAATTATTTTTTTGGTGACTTTGACAATCTGAATCTTCATCATACTTCAGACCGTTCCCTTATTTCGCACGCGGGTAGCCGGTTAGGTTTGCGCGGGTTTCAACCTTTTTCCGGCCAGCGCAAACGCATCTTAGAATACGCCATACAAGAAAACCGGGAAAAAGGCTTACTACCTTTTCCTCAACATACAAAATAATGGGATATAAATTTTACACTTATTACTCTAATATTTGAAGCGTCACAACTATCCAGGCGGAGCCGGTCAACCCGGCTCCGCTTGTTCATTAAACACAAAATTTGTAAATTTCAACCCATTACGCTACACATTACGCTACACATTACGCTACAGAAAAATACCCGCTTTCGCGCATATCTGTAAAAAGATCTGCTTCCCGCGGGCTCCAGCCCATAACGGCGCGGGTGACGGCGCTGGTAGCCGGATTGTCGACATTAGCTACGAAAAAAGTCATCCATCCAAAATGCGCGGGCGCTTCTTCGGGAGTAATGCTGCGGACGGGAAGACCGAGGCCCGCTCCGATCGCTTCGGCGATCGAAATAAACGGCAGGCCTTCTTCCGCTACGGCATGGAAGCGCGTTCCGGGAACGGCGTGTTCGACCGCCAAAAAAAATCCCGGATCTTCTGCCATAGAAGAGCCGGGACGATTTAGGTTATTTAAAATTAAAAAACAAACAGCGGAACAGGGTTATTTCTTGAAAGAATAATAATAACTGTCGGTCGGCGTGGAAATTTCCATGGTATAGGCGCCGGCAGGCAGGGCGGAAACGTTGAACCGCTCGTGCAGGGTAAAGACGTCTTTAATGGTTTTGTCGTAGACCACAGCGTCGGAGGCGTCAAAGATTTGCACCTGAGTCGGAACGTAGCCGTTGAACATCGCGTTTACGTCGATTTTATGGTCGGCGGTCATGTTAAACGTCGGGGCAAAGCGGGTCGGAGCGGCGGTTTCCAATACTTCTGCGGCATTGGCAGTCACGACGACCGGTTGGATGGTGCGCATATTCCTTTTAGTCAGCGTCAGGTAATACGTTCCTTCAGCCAGGTTCGAGAGGTTAAATTTTTTACGGAACACGTCGGTTCCCTGTACTTTTTCGGTTGTCAGGATTTCGCCGTCGGCATTTTCAAGGGTAACGCGGATGGCGTCGGCGCCCAATTGGGTCAGGTTCAGGATGAATGATTTTTGTTTGTCCACGGAGACGATCTCTACGCGGGTTCCGCCGAGGGAAGTTACTTTTGCAAAAGTTGGGGTTGTGAAAAACGTGGCGCCCGCGATGGCTGCAATCAGAAGAGTTTTCATAATCAATAATTTAAACGAATAGGATGAAAGGGTGAAAAGCTTAATTTGGTGATAAGAAAAAAAATTATTTGAGTCGGATGATCGCTTGTTTTTGCGAACATCCATAAGAGGGCTTTGCCGGCCAAAAGGTTGCAGCAGGCCGGCGCGAGGATCGACGGAAAGCCGGTTTTAACAGACAAACGGCTGTAATAACGGTGTGTTCGGATAAAAAACTGGGGCTCCCTCCCTCCGTAGGGACAGGTCGCGACCTGTCCCTACGGAGGGAGGTCGATTTAACGATTGAATTTTTGAATCCGTTAAGACGGTTATGGAACCAGGTTTTTTTGCAGCGCTTCCATGGCTGCCAGCAAATAAACCAGCGGAGCGTTCCAATTAATAGCAATTTCGTTGGAAGCGTAGGCGCAAACAGCGTCGAGATAAGATTCGTCGGCTATTTTGGTGGGGTAGCCGCTGCATTTATCCTGTTGACCGGGATTGGTTCCCCCGGACAGTAAGCCGGGAACGGGGTCGGCGACTCCGTCAGCTTCGGAAGGGCGGTGGTGAATATGCATGGGCGTCCTGGCGCCAAAACCGGTCAAAAAGGAATAACCGGTCGCGTTGCGGCCCAGCAAATAATCTATATTGCTTAAGGCGCCCCGCAGGTATTTTTTGGAGCCGCTGATGCGGAAGGCCTGGATCAAAGCGATCCCCTCGTTGGCGGCGACCGCGCTGCTGCCCCAGATAAAATCTTTTGCCGAACGACCCATTACGGTATTAAACGCCTGTTGATCAACGCCCTGCAACAGCCGGTCGCTGAAGGCCAGTATCTTTTGCTTCAGCGCGGGCAGGTCTTTTTTGCCCAAAGCGGTCAAGGTTTTCTCCTGCCGCAGCAACGAATAATATCCCAACAGGGCGACCTGGTTCCACGACGGGAGCCGAAACAGCGTGTCCGGTAAAAGTTGAACGGCTTGATAATAAGTATCCTCGCGGGTCGTAATGTACAATTCGGAAGCGGCCCAGATCCATTCGTCGGCGCCGGCGCCGTCTTCATAACCGCCCGTGGTGATTTTCGGTTCAAAGCGCCCGTTCATGTCGTTCTGGCGGTACCGGTCGTCCGGATTTGCCTCTGCCCATTTCCAGGCTTTCACGGCGGCGGTCAAACACGAGTCCGCCAGGCCAGGCGTCTCTTTAGGGAACCCTTTGAAAATCCGGGCGGCCTGGGCGACGACGGCGGCAAAATCGAGCGCGGCGATGGTATTTTTTTGGACTACGTAACGCGGCTTCCTGGCTTGTTCGGGCATGACCATCGGGTCGAATGCCGCATTGGTCAGTTTATGATAAACGCCGCCATCGTCGGGATCCTGCATGGTCAGCATCCAGCGCAGATTCCAAAGCGCTTCGTTTAGCAGGTCGGGGACGCCGTTCCCGCTTTCCGGTATGTTGGTCGGCAACCCTTTTACGTAATCCGGAAAATCTTCATAGAGCGAAAACAGGGTTCCCATCGTGATCCCTGAGTTGACGACGTATTTGTTGTAATCGCCCGCGTCGTACCAGCCGCGCGGCGAGGAAATCACGGTTCCCGCCGGACGTTTTTCCGTCGCCGCTGAGGGATGGATCAGGACCGAATCGTCCGGATGCCCCTCCGGACGCGCCCATTTTCCCGCGTATTTTTCCGGCAGCGCCGTCGACGCCCGCTGGTAATAAAAACCTTTAACTGCGCCGGTCGCCGCCGCCCGATGAACGTTGGGTTCAATCAAAAAAGGATAGGAAGCGCCCGCGTCGGGAATCATCAGTATATATTTGCCGGGCTTTTGAAAAGCCGAAAAGTCCGCGATCCGCGTCTTTTTTTTTGAAATGACGTTGGTCCGCGTCTCGCTTAGCCGGCCGGTATAGACTTTTTTCCTGGTACGGGCGTCCGCGAGGTAAAACGCGCCGCTGTCGGTTCCGACCAGGACGGCTATTTTTGGCGCGGCGGGATAAAAGCCGATCTGGTTGAGCCGAATGTTATCAGCGGCGATTTGAGCTGCGGCGCGCGCGGCGCAAAAGCAAAAACAGAGCAGTAAAGCGGTCTTATTTTTCATGGAGCAGCGTTCGCATTTTCTGTTGCGAACCTGGTCAAATATAGCACATAATTATAAGCGCCGTCTAATCTTTTATGATTTCTTTCGCTTTAGTAACAGGTAAATAATAAGTTGGCTAAATGGTCATAATTGATTCGGAAAAATCTACCGTAAACTCCTCTTGAAATCCTGAAAGGATGGTATTATTATAGAAAATCCATGAATATAGCTTCAAACCCCGAGGGGGTGGCATTTTTCAGTTACGCCATATTCTTATTTACCCGTTACTAAGGCGAATAAAGATTTCCAAAACGACTGGATTTTTCCAATAAAAAAACGTAATATTGTATTAAAATACAGAAAAAAATGGTGAATCTGTTAGCCTACGAAGAAGTGGCGGAATTTTTAGCGGCGCTCTCGCCCCATAAGATTATAAAATTACGCCCCTCCGCAGAAGTACAATCTAAAGTAGAGGAACTGATTGCTAAGAAAAAAGACGATCAAATTACTATAGAAGAAAAGGATGAATTAGAGCGGTATATGGCGTCGGAATACCTGATCGCTTTGACCAAAGCGCGCGCAAGGCTGCGCCTGAGCGCATGAAAGCCGGGAACTTATTCCAAAAACCCAAATTGGAGCGGCAACCATCAAAGTATTGGATCTTAATAATTCCGACAGAATTTTGCTCAGAAGAGTTCTGATGGAATCAGGAACTTACCCTCCCCCATTTTTATCCCTATAAAATAATATAGAATGGTTATATACTCGCGGTATAGAACGGCGACAACCACAAACCATACAAACCAACCCCGCTTCCACCATACCCCATCCCACAGAATCATTTCCATCGACGTTTTACGCGGCGCCGTCATGGCCTTAATGGCCATCTTTTTCACCCGTTGCATACCACGCGTCCGTTTCCGGATAACAATAAACGGGAGTATTCAAAGGCCATGCGCATAGTACAGAAATGCTACAGAATGTCCCCATACCTTTGCAGGATTAAATAAGGTAAAGTAATTTAAAATGAAAAAATTTGTTGTTGTAATAGGATTCTTCGCTTCCTTTGGCGCGATGGCTTAAAAATAGAAGCAGCAAAAATCCCTGCCGGTGATGGTCGTCGCCTACATCCGGCAGCGTTACAAAGGATCGACCATTAAAGAAGCGGCTGAATTGACGACGCCCGGCAGAAGCGTCAATTTTGAAGCGGAAGAGAAAGGAATGGACGTAATCTTTGACGCCAACGGGAATTTCATAAAAACGGTGAAAGACTAATTCCCTTAAAGCCATAAATAAAAGATAAAGTTGAAGTTGCTGATCATAGAA
Organism: Chitinophagales bacterium; assembly: GCA_038230555.1. Taxonomy (GTDB): domain Bacteria; phylum Bacteroidota; class Bacteroidia; order Chitinophagales; family Saprospiraceae; genus JAAFJT01. The sequence continues at coordinate 13,374 of JBBRMZ010000054.1, read as the reverse complement.
GACGACAAGGATCTGCTGCAAAGCATGGTTTCCTACCTGACGACGCAACGTTACCTCTGTGAAACGGCGGGCGATTACAAAAGCGCGCTTGCAAAGATTGAAGATTTTGATTATGATTGTATTATTGTCGACTTGTCTTTGCCGGGCGGCGATGGTTTAGCCTTGCTGGACGAGATAAAGTCGAACAATAAAACGGACGGCGTGATAATCGTATCTGCGCGAAATGAATTAGACGACAAAATTAAAGGTCTTAATTCAGGAGCGGACGATTATCTCGCCAAACCGTTTCATCTTTCGGAGTTAAGCGTGCGCGTCAATGCGATCATACGCCGAAAAAATTTGCAGGGTAGCAACCTGACCAGGTTTGAAGAAATCATCATAGATCTGGCGGCTAAAGTTGCCCGGGTAAACGAGGAACCGCTTTCTTTGACCGCTAAAGAATTTGACCTGCTATTTTTCCTGATTGTTAATAAAAACAGGGTATTGTCAAAAAACGCTATCGCCACCCATCTTTGGGGCGACAACATGGATTACGCGGACAGCTACGATTTTATCTATACGCACATAAAAAATCTTCGGAAAAAATTAGAGAACGCCGGCGTGGAGAATTATTTGCACAGCGTTTACGGATTGGGATATAAATTTTCCTTGAAATGAAGCTTTTTACCCGTTATTCGAGGTCGTATACGCTGATGTTGCTCGCTGTATTTGCCGTAGGCGCGGGATTTATTTTCCTGATCCTGCGATATATTTTGATACAACAAGTGGACGAAGCACTGGACGCCGAGCGGGACCGTCATCTTCAATACGTTAAAAAGTATCAAACGCTTCCCGCGACCGTATCGGTGAGCGATCTGCATGTTTCCTACAACGAAGTGGAAAAGCCCGGGCGGGCGGCTTATGAAACGGCAAAAGAACAGGATGAAGACGGCGTCCAGGACTACCGGCGGCTTAGTTTCACCGTTCCCTTAAAAGGTCGCTTTTATCTGTTTAGGGTGAGTATGCCCCTGGAACAAACGCAGGCCCTGTTGAAAGCGATTGCATTGGTGACGCTATCCATGTTTGCGATCATCCTTTTTTGCATCTACGCGCTCAACCGGCGGTTAATCACTTCTATCCTCCAACCCTTTTACCAAACCGTCGCTACGGTCAATACATATAATATTGCCCAACGGCTTCCTTTAAAGCTTCCCGCGACCAATATAGATGAATTTACCGCCCTCAACCAAACGGTCAATGCCATGGCCGCGCGTAGCCAGAAAGACTACCAGCTCGTCCGCAATTTTACCGCCCAAGCGGCCCATGAAATTCAAACGCCGCTGGCAGTACTCAGAGGGAAAGTGGAAGCCCTGATGCAAACGCCGGAGATTACCGAAGAACAAGCCAATCAAATAACCGGAATAGATCATTCGATCGACCGTTTGACCAGGCTGTTCAACTCTTTACTCCTCCTGACTAAAATTGAGAACCGCCAATTTCCAACAGACGGCTTGGTGCAACTGGAGATGGTCGCACAGGAAAAACTGGAAGAAATCAAAGAGTTATTGGAAGCGCGAAAGATTACCCTTACAAGCGCCCTGGCGCCCGTTCAAATAAAATGCAATCAATACCTGGCGGAAGTCCTGATCGGCAACCTGTTGAATAACGCCGTTCGCTATAATTATCCAAACGGTTCCATTATCCTTTCGCTGCAGCGCGAAAAGTTTTCCATATCCAATACTTCCTATCTCAAAGGGATGGAAGAAGAGAACCTTTTTCAGCCGTTTTATAGAAATCCCGATAACCGGCAAACGGGCCACGGCTTGGGGTTATCCATCATAAAACAGATTTGCCTGGAATGCGGTTTTACCATAAAATACCATTTCCAGCCGGATATACACACTTTTGAGATATTCTTTTGATCTGATCCTCCTTTCTTCAATAGGGCTACGCTGCCTGAAAATAATAGACAAGGTCAATACAAATTCCTTTTAACCCGCTATGTTCAACCTTACTCAACATGAAAATACTATTTCTCTGTATAGCGTGCTTATCGCTTGCTTTTCTATGCGCCGCTCAACGGATCACGGTGAACGGTTATGTGAAAGACGCGGCGTCGAAGGAAATTCTGATCGACGCGATCGTCGCCAACCTCGCCGACCATTCGGGAACGGTTACCAATCAATATGGCTATTTCTCTATACCGGTAAAAACAAAGGATACAATCGCTTTGCTGTTTTCTTTTGCGGGTTACCAATCCGTCGTTAAAAAAATAGCAAGCAAAACCGATATTCAAATAGAAGTTTTACTCGTGTCGGGAACTGCCTTGCAGGGAGTGACCATATCAGCAGCTCGCAACGACGACAACGTAAAAAAACCGCAGATGGGCGTGATCGACGTGCCCGTTAGCGCCATCCGGGAACTGCCGGCCTTGTTGGGCGAGCGGGATATTCTGAAGATCATCCAGCTGTTGCCGGGCGTGCAGCAAGGCGCCGAGGGAACGGCGGGATTTTATGTCCGCGGCGGCAATATTGACCAAAATCTTATTCAATTAGACGAGGCGACTTTATATAATCCCAATCATTTGTTCGGCCTGGTCAGTACCTTCAATGTAAACGCGCTGAACAGCGTAAAATTGATCAAAGGGGGCTTTCCCGCTCAGTACGGCGGCAGGCTAAGCTCAATTTTAGCCGTCTCCATGAGGGACGGCTCCAAAACAAAATACCAGGGGGAGGCGGGAATAGGGCTCTTGGCCGCCAACCTCACCCTTGAAGGCCCTATCCAAAAAGAAAAATCTTCTTTTATTATTTCCGGCAGACAGAGTTACATCAATCTTCTATTACAACCGCTGACCAGTAATTCCACTTCCTACGCTTTCTATGATCTGAACGCCAAAGTGAATTATGAACTCGGTAATAAAGACCATTTTTTCCTGAGCGCTTTCCGCGGTAATGATAACGCGTCCTATACCGGCGCCAACAGTCTCAACTACGCCGTGAACTTCGGCAATAGCGCCGCCCTGCTTCGCTGGAATCACATATACCAAAACGGCCTGTTTTCCAATACTTCCCTGATTTACAACGACTACCATTTGCAATTAGGGACGTCGCAATCCAATTATTATGAGGTCCTGTATACAGGAGTTACCGACGTCAATGCAAAGACGGCTTTTACGGCCTCCCTCAATAATAATCATACCATTCGCTTTGGCGCCGACTACGTTTATCATACCCTTTTTCCGGGAACGTTTTCTGCAAAAATCCCGAAAAAGGGAAACCTGCTCAATATTAACAAAGACAGCATTGAACGGCGGTTTTCCAACGAGATAGCCCTCTATGCCAACGACGATTACCAGGCGACCGACAAGCTCTCCCTGAGTTACGGCGTCAGAGCGCCTTTTTTTGCAGCTTCCGGGAAAACTTATTTTTTTATTGAACCCCGCCTGACCCTCCAATACCTGATAAACACGCAAACTTCCGTAAAGGCGTCCTTTACCCAGATGAACCAGTTTGTTCACCTGATTGCCAATAATACCGCCTCCTTGCCTGCCGATATTTGGTTGAGCAGTAACGCGTTAATTAAACCTCAGTCCAGTACCCAGTATGCGATAGGGTTGTTCAAAAATTTCATGGACAATGACATGGAAGCAAGCGCCGAGGTATATTACAAGTCCATGCAAAATCAGGTCTTATTTAAGGAAGGAACCGTATTATCGTTGACGACCAACTTAGACGCGCAGCTGACTTTCGGTAAAGGAAAATCGTATGGAATCGAACTGTTTGTCAAAAAACGTTTTGGCAGGCTGACTGGATGGGCAAGTTATACCCTCTCCAGAACAGATCAACAATTCGCGGAATTAAATTTCGGTAAAGCGTTTCCCGCTTCTTTTGATAGAACCCATAATCTCGCTTTGGTCGCTTCTTACCAACTGTCCAAACATTGGACGCTATCGGCTGATTTTGTGCTGACCAGCGGAAAACCCTATACGTTGCCGGCGGGCAAAATCATCGCCTACGACGGCGGTTCGCTCTACGACGGGTACTATTATGATTATACCAATCGCAACAATAGCCGCTTGGCTGCTTACAATCGGTCGGATATCAGCGCGTCGCATAAAAAAGAAGCGACCCTGTTTCATAAGTTTCATTTTACCCGCGAATGGATATTTGGTTTATACAACGCCTATAGCCGCGATAACCCTTATTTTGTGTATCTGACCATCGACCCCCTGACCAAACAGCCCCAGGCAAAACAAGTATCCTTATTACCCATTGTGCCGGCGGTCAGTTTCAATATTAAATTTTAAATAACCTCATGAATAATAGAATTACCGGCGCGCTATTGTTGGGCGTCTTAGGCGCTTTAACCCTTTTTTCTTGCACCAAAGATATTACGGTCGCCCAGCCGCCTTATACGAACAGAGCCAGCGGCCAGTGTTTCATCGAGCCCGATTCTGTGCCCGTTCTCTATTTAAACGCCACGGTTCCTTACTTCGACCCTGCCGTCAAAAAAACCAATTGGTCATACGGAACGCTTTAATCACCGTAACCGGCCCTTTCATGACCGATACGCTCGCCATAGACAGCGCTTTTGACAAGCTTGATTGCCAGTATTATTTTTTTTACCGCGGGCATAAAAAAATACAGGCCGGCGCGACCTACTGCCTGCGCATCTCCTACGGCGCCGAAGTCCTTACCGCTACCGTAGTGACCGACGTCCTGCCCCCTCAGATTGATAGCGCCGTCTATATTGCAAAGTTCAACGATATTAACGGCGAACACGAAGGAGTCATTATCTACTTCAAAGACGCCCCGTCCCAAACCAATTTTTACCGCTATGAACTGTTGCGCTATGTGGATACCTCCACCTTAGTAGCGGAACAACCCATTGTAAGCGCCTGCCTTGGCGCGGACAGTATTCAGGTCCATGAGCTGGGTAGAGCGGTCTATACCGACGCGGGTCTCCAGGGCGGGCAGATAAAAATTGTTGCCGAGCCTTCCTATTCTCATAAAGCGGGCAAAAGCGGCTATGTGTTTATCCAGGCAATCGACAAAAACGCGTACGACTTTTTAGACCAGTTAGACCGACAGAAAATTGCCGCCGGTAACCCTTTTGCCGAACCCGTCTTTATCCAGCCGGGACAATTTGGAGATAAAGCGGTCGGCTACTTTTCCGCTAAAAAAAATAGCCCGCCCGTCTTGTTTATTTATCCTGAATAAGGAGCGTTCTGTTCAAAGAAACCGGTTTCTGTTGCCGCCTTTGTATGAACCTGCTCATAAAAAGCGGGTAAAGTTACAAAACGCGTTTTCATTTTGCTTTTTTGCTCAAACAGACCCACAAGCATGTATAACCTTCCGTTACTTCAATTTTGAAAACAAAAAATATTACTTGCACTTACTCATATTTTTCAATTCATTATTTGTCTAACAATTCAACTATTTGAATATGCTTTTTTACATTTCACGTTATTGATGCTTGAATATCAGTTGGCTTTTTATTTTTTATATCCTTGATTGGTTAGGCAAGATTCAATATTTGCTAATATTTGCTCCAAATAATTGACGGTTTCGTTTTTCATTTTTTCCAAATCTTGGACGCTATAATCTTTTCCAACTTCGGAAAATGAAAATACACCATGAGCTAAATCGTTTCTTTTATTTTTGATTTGTAGAAGGCATTGTCCACCTTTTGTTTGATTGTGAACAGTCCTATCACTAAATCCATATACTTTACTTAATTTAAGAATTTCTCTACTATCAACATTGCCACTAAAAGCCCTGTCTTTGTTAAAACTTTTTTTTACAATATCAATAGCTAAATCATTTACGCTTTCTACAAAATCTTTAGGATTTATTTTTTTTAACCTTTTTAATATATCTTCTCTTAGCTCTTGTTTTAAAACATCAAAAGAAACTTTCCTAGCGTGAATGTTATTGTGTATTTCTTCAATCGCATTAGATATGCTTGATTCTACTAAATTATAAAGCATCAATATCAAATTTGATTTTAAAATCTTATTCAAATTTTCGTCTCTATTGGTTGCAATATACAATTCAAGAAACGTATAATAAGTTTCTATTTCATTTGCCCTCTCTTTAAAAGTTGTCTTTACATCAAGCATTTTGGACAAGTAGTTTATTTTTTACAAATTCTATGCGTTTTGTAACCTTTAATTTACTGTTTGAGCCATCTGATGTGGTTACCTCCTTAAACTCAGCTGAATCCAGCCATTTTTCTACGTCAGTTGGAACTAAGTTAGGTGTTTGCCTTAAGGCCAAGGTGACCCCTACCGAAATTGCCTCAAATCTAACCCGTGGAGTACTATTAAATGACGACTCTTTTTTAAAGCCGTTAGGAAAATATTCTTCAACGAAATCCAACATGGTTTGGAATTGAGACCTCATAATTTTTTCATCAAACCCTTGTAAGTGCTTTGCTTTCATATAGTCGTCCAAAAAATCATCTACCCTATGTATAAATTGTTGATAATTGTCACAATAGGCAAAATAGCGTAAAATCAACTCTTGAGCCTCCCCACGTTTTCTTCTTTCATCTGAAATTGGGCATAGCAAATTAAATAAATCATTTTTAGAGCATTTATCTAAAAAGTTATAAAATAGCCCATCATAAGCGCCCTTTCTAATCTCCATGGGCAATAGCTCGTAAGGTTTAGTATTTATTCTGGAAAACAAGTCCCTTCTAACATTTGATGATGCCTTTTCGGTCAATTCAATTGATCGGATAGTTTTTCTCAAAAATCTCCTTTGCCTACTTTCTATTAAATCCTCAAACTTGAAACCATTCAGTAAATATATTACCTCTAAACCTTGAAGGGCAAAGCCATTGTTTTTAAATAATTCTAATGTTCTAAGACGCTGTGATCCATCAACCACTTCTAATTTTCCACTTTCTGGCTCATCAGCAAAAAACAAGTAGGGTATCGGCAAGTCTAAAATTACCGACTCAATAAATTTAGACATTTTCTTTTTGTCTTTCTCCCAAACGAACTCACGTTGGTAATTTGGTATAAGAAACTCGCCACGCATGAACTTATCAACCAGAACCTCAACAGGATATTCTCTGGTGTCAAAAGACACAGGCTCTTTTCCATCAAGTATTTGCCCCTCTGCTATTTCCTTTTCTTCAGGCGTCTTCATGAGTTTAGATTTCTTAAATATTCTTTTATGCTTTTTGCGATAACTTGGCCAAGTAAAACCGGAACCGCATTTCCAAGCTGTCTTGCAATGGCTGAAGTGGAGAAAGTCTTTCCTTTTTCAAAGAATTCATAATCCAAAGGAAAGGTTTGTAAAAGAGCTGCTTCCCTCAAAGAAATCCCTCTATCTTGCACGGGGTGCCCAAATCGCCCATTCCCGTATCCTATACAATGAGTCGTTATAGTAGGTGAAGGTTCTTCCCATTTCATTCTTCCATAAACGCTCACATAACTCTTGCCAGACTTCTTTTTATGACATTCAAGCATTAATTCCTTTGGCCAATCCTCCCATCCGCCGCCATAAGGAGTTTTTTCTATGCGCTTTTTATTTAGAAGACTTAATTTTCTGGAGAAATGCAGTTTGTCTGCTTTATCCACTTCCCCATCATTTATTTCGGGAAGCCCACCGATAATATCTTTAACGGTTACGTAAGTCTTTTGGTCATGTGTCTTTGGAATTAAATTTATTTCTCCCAATTTGGAAGCTAAAAGCACTAACCGTTTTCTGTTTTGTGGAATTCCGTAATCTGGGCAATATACAATTTGATAATTGACAAAATACCCCTTTTTTTCAAGAGCGGTGACAAAATCTAAAAAGACAGGCGCTTTTTTAAAATTCAATAACTGAGGAACGTTTTCCATAGATATAATATCTGGATTTGATTCCTCAATCAATCTTAAGAATTCATAAAGCAAAGTCCATTTTAAACCGCTCTTTTCTTTATCTTTAAAGGTGTAAGAAGAGAAGGGTTGACATGGCGCGCATCCCACCAAAATCTTTTTATTGTTTTTAGAAAAGTAAGCATTAATTTCTCCAGATGTTATGGAAGCAACATTCTTATTGATAAAACTGGCATTATTATTCTTTTCAAATGCAAATCGACACGATTCGTCAGAATCTATGCCGGCCTCAACCTTAAATCCTTCAAGAATAAAACCATGAGTTAACCCGCCAATTCCACAAAATAAATCCACCACCGAATATTCATTAATAAACATATTTATATTTTTTAAACCATTCTTTCATTTCTCGGTATACCTTGCTCTACCATTCTTACATTTATAAAGACCTTTAAATTCGCCTTTTACATTAAGTTTATAACTTTCATCGCAACCGCAATGGTGGCAACGAGAAACGCCATTCCAAATGATTAATTTTAGATATTCACGACAGCTTTTTTCATCTGGTAAGGTTTCCAACACTTAAGCGAAAGAACTAAAGACTGGTATTTTTGCAGTTTGGTCAATCTATTGAACCATTTAAAACACAAATTTAAATAATTTTTTTGGTACAACAAAATGTATCATAACCATATACTTTATATCATAAAAGATAAAAACGCTAGATGAGGTGCCTTGGCTGGCCAAACACTAAACCCCTTAAATGGCTCGCTTCTTATACACCTTATTTGTACAGAAACTTTTTCCATTTTGTAGATACGAATTTATCATGGAAGAGGAAGAAGACTTTGACGACGCCAAATATTTTGGTGAATATTTGGTAGATAATGAAGAATTATGAAAGAAGGTCAAACCTTAAGGACGCGGGAGGAACTCCTCTTGGCCCTCAACATATAAGTTAAAACGCCTTTCGGAAAATTGCATCGTGGTAATCCGGACGTGATCCGGTTGACAGGGCTGATCGGCAGAACGGCCGGTTCGGTCGCCTATAAATTGGTCAATTTTGCGAGTCTGGATCCTTCTTTGCAGGCGCGGGGTATTAGGGGAGCGCTCAACGCCGGCCGGCTGGATAAAGCAATCTGGGACGAGTTCTTTACGCGCCTGGATACCTTGCCCTTCGAAAGCGAAACCCTGTTGGCCCGGTACGAACAGACGACCGTCGAAGCGTTGAATCATATCCATCTGTCGGAAGTGGCGCTGCTCAAAGCGGGCAAAACGCGGGAGCAGATCGTGAAAGCGCGGGTGAATCAATCTTTTTTCAGAAGTTCGGTGTTGGCGGCTTATAGTGGCGCGTGTTGCGTCACGGGATTGCGACAAACTGTATTGCTGATTGCGGGGCATATCCAACCCTGGAGCCGGGACGAACAGAACCGGATGAATCCGAGGAACGGGATCGCTATCAACGCCCTGCACGATAAAGCGTTTGAAACAGGGCTAATGACCATCACGCCCGATTATCAGATCCGGATTTCCTCGTTGCTGCTGAAACAACATCAAAGTCCGGGCATGGAGGAGCTGTTCTGTAAATACGAAGGCAGTCCCATCTTTCTGCCTTCCGGCTTTCTTCCCGATCCGGCATTTTTGGAATACCATAACCGGGAGCGGTTTAAACCGTAAAAACCTTTTTATGACGCCAAAGGAAGCCTGGCGGTCATCCGTAAACGCCTATTTCCAAATCACTAAGGCGGATGTATCAAAAAATCACATTTCAAGCATGGCCCCAGGCAAATCCTCCTTCCCTCTCATCTCTATTCCTCTTTGAAAGACCGGATTTCCTCCGTCAGCGCAACCCCTTCCGCCATTAATTGATCGCGGATTTCGACGACCCATTCCAGCGGCGCTTCTAAGGTTTCCGCAATAACGGGTATGGTCAAAAGGCCTTTCATCAGCAAGCGGATGACGGTTTTTCTTATTTGCCTTGCTTCGCCTCTTGCTTCGCCTCTTGCCTCGCCTCGCGCTTCGCCTCTTGCTTCGCCTTCGGCTCTGCCTTTTTCCTCACCCAACTGAATAAGTTGATCGTACGTGGTCATAAACGCTGATTTTATGGGCGGCGACAGTTCGGTTTCAGACAATTTCTCCATAACTTCCTGCGGCGCCAAAGGCCCGTATTGAAAAAAAAACTCTACAAAGCTATAATAAATCTGCCTCAATTCCAAATGTTGATTGACGTAACGAAATAAGCAGCGGAAATGTGTATTGACAAACTCCCGGTCGTTTATTTTCTTGATCATGAGTAAATAGGCGCCCAACAAATGATCGTCGCTCAGCCCCAGAATCAGTTCGTCGGGCGTCCCCTGCACGGAGACCAACCAATAATCGAAAGCGGGAATAAAAGGTTCCATAAACGGGGGCGCATGGTTGAAATCCGCCGAAAAAGGCTTTTTGACCCACGGCCTCGCGCCCTGGTAAAAAACGATGGGAAGGACGAGCGTCGGCGGAAGGTTGTTGCGGAGATCGACCTCCCAGATGGCGGACAGGTATTTCAAAAGCTGGAAAGATATGCGGCCGTCGGGTTCGCTTTTGTGTTCAAACAGGAAAGCGACGGCGACGTTTCGGTCTCCGTTCCTGAAAGCGGCGCGATAGACTACGTCGGAAAAGATTTCGGCGTGTTTGCCGGTGATATAGTTGTTGTGGTCGATAATCAGTTGATCGAGGTCGATCTGTTCGCTCCATTCCGGCGGGGTCAGGTAGCGGATGAAGTCCGCCGCCGTTTGTTTGACTGTGAAGACCGTTTTAAAGAAATGATCGTTGGTTTGCAGCGCGGCTTTTCTTTTTCCCATGGACAATGTTTGTATGTTAGGGAAGCAAAACTACGGATTATTTTATGACATTGCTAATTGCGGGTCATATCCAATCCTGGAGCGCCGACGAACAGAACCGGATGAATCCGAGGAACGGGATCGCTATCAATGCCCTGCACGATAAAGCGTTTGAAACGGGGTTAACGACCATCATGCCCGTTTATCATATCCGGATTTCGTCGCTGTTGCTGAAGCAACGACAAAGTCCGGGTATGGAGGAGTTGTTCTGTAAATACGAAGGAAAGCTTATTATTGAACCTTCCCGCTTTCTTCCCGATCCGGCATTTTTGGAATACTATAACCGGGAGCGGTTTAAACCGTAAAAACCTTTTTTTATGACGTCAAACGGGCCTCGGCGGTCATCCGTTGAGGCCCATTTCCGGATCGTGAAGGAGGATGTATAGCAATATTTTAAAAAATGTTTACTTTTGAGGATGAATAAAGCAATGAACGTAGTTATCTGATTAAGGAATGTCTGAGAATGCGGTTTGATAAAATAAGGACCATCGCGTCAAAATAAGTCCTTTTATAATTAACCATAACTACAACCTAAAGCAATGATAAAAATAAAAGAAATGGTCGATTCATATATTGACCGGCTTTGGAAAGCTAAAGGGCAAGAGTTCATTGAGACTCCAACGAATGTTATAGCTCATTTTGAGCTACGGTATAAAAACCTGCTTATTGGCGCTTTAAATTTGGAAGCAGGGGTTTGGTATTTCAACTATTCCGAAGACTTCAAAATGCAGCAGGAAATTGCGCCGCTGATAGGGATTTCAGACAAAAACAAACTATATAAAAGCAAAAGCTTATGGCCTTTTTTTTCATACCGGATTTCCGGTTTAGGTCAGCCTCAGGTACAAGAGATCATTAAACACGAGAAAATTGATCCGAAGGACGAGGTGCAATTGTTAAGTCAATTTGGTCGGCACTATATTGCCAACCCCTTTGAGTTGCTTGCGACATAATACCTGGATAAAATAAAAAAGAAAGCCGGTATGATATATCATACCGGCTTTCTTTTTTATGCCCTTACCCCAACCCCGGTATTTTCACCCCATCGCCACTTTTCCCGCTTGATTATTAAACATTTTGTAGTATATTTATAAAATAATTTGTTTTACGTTTCGACTTTAGAAACCGCACTGGCAGATCCAAAAATGCAGGCCGGAAAGAGGGGAGGTCGAAAGGAAAACGATCGCCGCAGCGTAAAATCATTCATTCATTTATAAATAAAAAAGATGGCTCTTAACAATTTTTTCTCGATCAATTTACCCTACGGCATGGAAAAAGTGAGCGACAATCCCGAATCATGGGTGGTGTTCAACCGCGAATATTGCCCGTTGGGTTTTACCGACCATCAATTTTTCAAAGAAAGGTATTCAACCGATTTACCGATCCGGGCCAGGTACGCCGACCTCACCCAGGACGTGTTGCGCGAATTAGCGGGCGAAGGCGCTTTGATTAAGGAAGAGGATGGAAAAATAAAGATGATCTTTTTTTACCATGACGGCTCCAAACCTTCCTTCGTTAGGGGCTCCCAATGGAAATGGGATGAATATCTTAAAAGACTGCAACGATTGTCTGCTTTGAAAATAGCGCAGTAGCAACACTTCCATCCGTCTTCGTTAAAAAGCCAACCGACTATAAGGTTGGCTTTTTTGTTGGTCGCGGAATAAGCCCCAAAATCTGGTCGGCGGGGCGTCAAAACAGGGTATTACTATGCGTTTTTGACGCCCCCTCGGCTTCACCCAATACCCCCGCACCGTGAATTGCCGGTGTTTAGGAAAATCCTTGATCCGCTCAAACCCCAGGCGTTTCAGGGCGCGACCGACCGCCCCACTGTCACCCAAAAAATAAACAAAGTTGTGTAAAGTTGAAAGATGCGATTTGACTTTGCCACTTTGCCCTAAAGCCCATCTCCCGGCGCGAGGCGTCGGATATTCTACAAAACGCTTTATCATCCATTTAAAGGAAATTAAATAGCATGAGTTCGGAGATGCTGGACTCTTGAAAAGAGATTATCGTTTTTTTGCTATTCGGCAGCCGGAGGATTTACGGTAATGACTTTAAAACAGGGCGTTAAAATACTTTTTACGTTCAACCCCGCTGGGGTTAGTCGGACGTTATTTTATGACCGACTGTTTGGTATGTAGCATTCTTTACAAGAGGGAGGAAAAAGGATAATTAATGGGATTGAAGACGAAATATTAACGACCGTTGTATTTTACGCAAGTAAACAAAATGTACCCACCGGCCCGGTTATCGACCAGGGTACTATATATCCCGATTTAAAAAATGACTGCCTTTATTCAAACGATTTTCACCTTTTTTTTATCCTGATTTTGTCCGAAGAATGGGGAGCGCGATAATAAAAACAGCAAGTATAGCTTCCTTATTTTGCCTCTATAATTTAATTGCATGTATGCTACGCCGGCATACATGCAATTAAATAATTATAATTCAGACGATTCTGTCAATATTCTATTGATTTCGACGCCAATACTTATCAAATTTTTAACGAACTATGGTCATAGTCCGCTTCGTCATTTAATCAGTCCCTGTTTTATCAAATCCGGTTAAACCTATGAATGCCTGTTGGTCGTTTGTTTTTCCGACGGAAGAAGGTATCGCATAAGGCGAAGAGGGGATTTCGGTCAAGGCGCCGGAAGTTGCATTTCTGTAGAAGGTAGATATGGT
>JBBRMZ010000053.1:0-24391 GCA_038230555.1 Chitinophagales bacterium | reverse complement strand
AATTACCCATATCATCGTCCATGAGAAAAATAAAGGGTACGGCGGCAACCAAAAATCGCTTTATAACAAAGCGCTGGAATTGGGCGGAGATATTGTGATTATGTTGCATCCCGATTACCAGTACACCCCTAAACTCATTCCCGCGATGGTTAATATCATTGGCGACGCGCTTTATCCCGTAGTTTTAGGATCGCGTATTTTGGGGAAAGGGGCTTTAAAAGGGGGAATGCCGCTCTATAAATATGTGTTCAACCGTTTCCTGACCCTGACGCAAAATCTGCTCGTCAATTATAAATTGTCCGAATACCATACCGGCTACCGCGCTTTTTCGGCGGACGTGCTGAGGGGTATAAATTTTAACGCCAATAGCGACGATTTTGTATTCGACAATGAAATGCTTTCTCAAATCATCTTTGCCGGTTACGACATAGCAGAAGTCACCTGCCCAACTAAATATTTTGAGGAGGCGTCCTCCATTAATTTTTCGCGGAGCGCAAAATACGGAATGGGCGTTTTGCGCGTTTCAGTGAATCACTTCTTACAACGTTGGGGAATTGTTAAGTTAGCCATGTATGAGAAACCGGCGTCTTTCTGACGTTTTATTGCATCCCGCTTTTCTTTTTGGCGTTACGCTTTTATTGTGCATGCTTATCAGGATACGTCTGGCAGACCTGCCGCTGGAACGCGACGAAGGAGAATATGCATGCGCCGCACAGGCCCTGCTTCGCGGCGGCACGCCCTTCCTGGACGTATACAATATGAAATTTCCCGGCGTTTATTATATGTACGCCCTTTTCTTTGGCCTTTTTGGACAATCTGTCGTCGTGATCCGGTTTGCGCTAATCTGCGTCAACTTACTATCCACGTTTTGGATAGTGAAAATTGGCCGTTTATATAAAGATACCAATATGGGATGGCTGGCCGGCGGTTTTTACCTGATGTTGAGCCTCGGAAGAAATGGTCAGGGAATGATTGCTAATGCGGAACATTTTGTGGTCGCTTTTGCTTTAGGAGGGGTATTTTTTTTGCTGAAAGCCATCAATTCGGAGCGTTCGTCTACTCTGCCGATTTTGCTTTCCGGCGTCTTTTTTTCAACGGGCATATTAATGAAGCAACACGGCGCTTTTTATGTCCTGTTTGCTTACGTATATATGCTGATTTTCCTGAGCCGCCGGCGTCAGTTAAACCGGCTGTTCGGTTTGCTGGTTACTTTTTCTTTGGGCGTCGCCATTCCTTTATCGCTTTTATGCCTTTACCTGTTTTTCCGCAGCGCTTTCCCTAATTTCTTTTTCTATACCGTCGACTACGCCAAAGCTTATACCCATACGCGCCATTTTTCTACCCACATTCATGAAATCAGCTATATACATTTCTTGATAGAGGACAATCTAGTAATCTGGATTTTGGGGGTTTTGGGCTTATTATGGCTGTTAAATTTCTGGATACCGCTCCGGCGTAGGTTTTTTTTTCTTTTCCTGTTTTTATTTACTTTATCTGCCACCGTTCCGGGCTATTATTTTCGACCGCATTATTTTCAATTATTCCTTCCGTCTGTGGCGATTATTGCAGGCTGGTTTGGCGCCATTTTATCAGAAAAATTACCTGACAAAATCGAATCCGTTCGTTCGTTGCGCTTCTACTTGCCCTCGGCGCTGCTCATTTTAGCATTATGTTCTTTCACTATATCCAATAGAACCTTATTTACGGGCCACCGGCAAAACATTTTTAATCACTTATACGGAGGGGAAGTTTTTTTTGAGACCCGGCAAATTGGAGAATGGATTAAAGAGCATACAAAGCCGGATGATAAAATCGGTATGTTTGGAGGAGAGCCGGAAATCTTTTTTTATGCGCGCCGTCGTCCCGCTTCCGGGTATATGTATCATTATTTACTAATGGAACCACAGCCTTACGCTGAATTTATGACGCGGCATTTTATGGAGGAGATGGAAAAAAATCAGCCTGAGATCTTTATTGAATCTAATATTGAAAAAGAAGAAAATAACCCGGTCACCTATGCGATCGTTCAAAATTGGCTCCGAACGTTCAAACAGGATTATGTATTGATTGGAGTAGTTTACGATCAGACGCATTTTCCTAATCGGTTGCATTGGTTATCGTCCTTTGAAACTTCCTATGACGCCGATCATATAATGATGTATATTTATCGGAAAATGAAACGGACCAGCGAATGAACCAACTTTTACCTATCGTACGAAAAAACTTTTACCGGTATTATTTTCTCTCTGCTCTTATTATAGGGATTTTTTATGTATTCCTGCTGCCGCCTTTCCACTCTCCCGACGAGCCCAACCATTTTTACAGGATTTACCAGATCACGGAAGGTCATTTTTTCCCGGAAATGAACCCGGCGAAAGACAGCCTGGGCGGCGGTATAGCCAAAAGCCTGATAACAGTCTCCGCCCCTTTTTTACCGGCAATTTTTCAAAAAGACGTCAAAATTCCTGCGGATACTATTATCCGCTATTTGTTTTATCCGTTAAACAAAAAGGATACGACTTTTTACGGGTTCATCAATACCGCCCGTTACCCTCCGACGGCTTATTTACCGCAAATAGCGACGGTCGCGATCTTAAAAATTTTCAATACGCCGCCCATCGTCATGTTATATACCGCCCGGATCGCGGCCCTACTTTTCTGGCTTTGCGCGTTGTTCATTACTTTAAAACTAACGCCTGTATTCAAGGAATTGATCGCCGTATTAGCGCTCGCGCCCACCTGCGCCGCCATTAGCAGTTCCGTCAGCGCCGACGTGGTTTCCAACGGTCTTTTGTTTATCCAGATGGGTCTTTTTTTGAAATGGAAATTTTCAGAAGAGCCTGTCGCGCGAAGGGAGAAAATTATTTTTATGCTGCTGGCGCTCGTAACGACCGTTAATAAACTGTGTTATTTTCCTTTGATTTTGTTGATTGCCTTGGTCAATAAAGAAAAAATGGGCGGCGCGCGACGAAAATATATATTTATTGGCGGGCTTTTGACGGCTTGCCTGGCCCTGATCGCTGTATGGGGCAAATTAATGCGCCCTTTTATTTATCCGTTCGGCGACGTCCATCGAACGCCTTATTTCAATATGCGGCCCGGGATCGACGTCAATCCCGATCTGCAAATCCAGTTTATTCTGGCGCGCCCTTTCTCTTTCTTGTGGCGTTTCTGGGTAGATTCTTTGGATTCCTATACGCATGGGTATGGATATATTGGAAATTGCGGGTGGGACGTCGGCGTACCCAGCGGGGTGGCTATAGCAGCCATTCTTTTTTTAACGGCGCTCAGCGTTTTCCAAAGAAAATATTTTACTTTTTGGGAAAGCGTTTGGTTGGCGCTGGTCGCGCACAGTATGAATATGCTACTACTTTTTTTAATGCACCTCAACTGGGATGGGGTCGGCGAAACCATGATTAATTATTATCATGGAAAATATTATATCCCCATATACCCGTTGTTCTTTTTTGCTATTCCCGGACTGGCTAACGCGCTCGGTTTGAAAAAATCGTTTGCATGGGCGTTTGATTATAGAATTATTCTTCTATATGCGTTGGCGATAAATATAGATATGATGATTTTGATCGTGCAAAGATTTTATAGGTAATTGCGACGTCGTTGGAACCTTTTTAAAAAATTTATTGTAATTACATAGGTAATCAACGATAATAAGCTTCTTAAAATTCCTCGTTAAGTCTATGTTAAACTTTTATTTTAATAAACCGTTTACACGCTAATACCGTATATATAATTAATGGTTAAGCATTAAAATTACTTTTTGCTTTAAAACATAGATAAATTAAAATTGTGGCTACCGTATCAGGTTTAACTGAAACTCAGAACTTAAAATCTTTGATATGAATTTGCTGAAAAAAGCGGCAAAAATTGTCAAAGAATCGCCGCTCTCTAAAGCTTAAGAGTGAAGCAGGTTCAAACAAATTGATTATGTTTAGTGTTTAGTTTTTTCATACATTCTTGGCGAGGGAGGTTCTATTTAGAGCCTCCTTTTTTTATCCTACGATGCAACCTCTATATCCTGGAAAGTTTTCGTAAAACTATGCGGATTGGCTTCCGCCATATATAATTTCCATTTTTCAGGAATGGTTTGTTCAACAAGTAAGCACCCTTTTTTGAGATAAGGATATAATTCGTCATAGCGCATGGTCTGGCTTGGCGTAATTCTCCGGTTAATCATAGAGCGCCTGATCTGTCCGGGGTTTTCCAAACCTGCCGCGCCCATCAGTTCCACAAAACTATCGACGGTGGATTTATGAAAATTAGCCACCCGTATTTTTTTATCCGCCACTACAATTCCTTTGACCAACTCCGGATCCTGAGTCGCGACGCCGGTGGGGCAGGTATTGCGATTACATTCCAGCGCCTGGATACAACCCAGGGCCATCATCATCGCCCGCGCGGAATAGCAAGCGTCCGCTCCCAGGGCAAAAGCCCTGAATAAATGGAAACCGCTCACTACTTTTCCGGCTCCAAAAAGTTTGATATCTTTTTTCAGATCAAATCCGGTTAACGCGTCGTATGCAAACGCCAGGGCTTCTTTGAAAGGCATGCCGACAAAATTAGAGAACTCCAGCGGCGCGGCGCCCGTGCCCCCTTCTCCGCCGTCGATCGAAATAAAGTCAGGTTTTATAGCCGTTTCAACCATCGCTTTACAGATCGCTAAGAACTCGCTTTTATGGCCGATACAGATTTTAAAGCCAATAGGTCTGCCGCCCGACAGATCCCGCAATTGTTGAATAAATTGTACCAGCCCAACCGGAGTCGAGAAAGCGGAATGGTAAGGCGGCGACGCTACTTCGGTATATGGTTCAACGTTACGAATGGCTGCAATTTCAGGCGTATTCTTTTTAGCGGGCAAAATGCCTCCGTGACCTGGCTTGGCTCCTTGCGACAACTTGATTTCAATCATTTTGATCTGCGGATGGGCGATGGTAACCAAGAATCTTTCTGCCGAAAAGTTACCAGCGCGGTCGCGGCAGCCAAAATAACCTGTTCCTAATTGAAAAATGACGTCGCCGCCTTCTTTTAAATGATAGATACTTAGCCCGCCTTCGCCGGTATTCTGCGCAAAATCGCCAATTTTTGCCCCTCCGTTGAGCGCGAGCACCGCGTTGGTGCTTAAAGAGCCAAAACTCATTGCGGAAACATTGTATATGCTGGCCGAATAGAACTGTTTACAATCCGGCCCGCCGACAAGGATGCGGGGATGATGGTTCAGGTCGTGAAAATTCTTAGCGGCGATAGAGTGATTCATCCATTCATATCCGTTTTCATATACATTGAGTTGCGTTCCAAACGGCGTAGTATCCAATTGTTTTTTTGCCCTTTGATAAATGAGCGACCGTTCTGTCCGGTTAAAAGGACGACCGTCTATATCGCTTTCCACAAAATACTGATAGATTTTCGGGCGTAGCCACTCCATCAGCCAGCGAAACCTGCCCAAGATGGGAAAAGTACGCATTAAAGCGTGACGCGTCTGGAACATATCGTAATAACCCGATATGGTTACGGGGACGACGATGATCATCAGCCACCAAAATGCAGACGATACATATAAACCCGCTACCGCTACGGCAACGAGGGATAGAATGGAAAAAATAACAAAATCTTTTCTCATGTCTCAATTAATGGTTGTTAAAGTCCGAACACGATATAAATTTCAGGATAAATACTTACCCACGATCGGCATACGCCTGCCCGAGCCGAACGCTTTCGAGGAGACGCGCAGTACGGGCGCCGTTTGAGCTCGCTTAAATTCATTTTTATTTACCATCTTCAAAATTCGTGCAACCAGCGCAGGA
The DNA here is from genome assembly GCA_038230555.1 of Chitinophagales bacterium. Taxonomy (GTDB): domain Bacteria; phylum Bacteroidota; class Bacteroidia; order Chitinophagales; family Saprospiraceae; genus JAAFJT01. Next base: position 18,572 of record JBBRMZ010000053.1, on the reverse strand, counting down.
TCATGACCCAGGGCAATAATTTCTTTCGGCCCCTGTCTTTTCTCAATATATTGGAAAAGGATCCGGTCCAGTATATCGTATTCCGGCAAACTGTCTGAATCTTTCTGGTTAGGCCGCAACTCGGCGGAAGGCGCTTTATAGATAATATTTTCAGGAATAACGATTCCGTCCTTATTCATAAAATGTGCCAGTTCATATACTTCCGTTTTGTAGAGGTCGCCAATGACTGAAATTCCCCCGCACATATCCCCGTATAACGTTCCGTAGCCGACCGACATTTCGCTTTTGTTGGAAGTATTTAATAATATATTGCCGAACTTATTGGACATAGCCATCAAAAGGGTTCCGCGTATGCGCGCTTGCAAATTTTCTTCCGCAATGTTAAAAGATGTAGCCCGAAATAACGATTTTAGCGTTTCCTGGTAAGCGTCGAAGGCTGCTGAAATGGGAACGACGTCATACTGAACGCCAAGCCCAGCGGCCATTTCACGGGCGTCTGAAACCGAATGTTCCGACGAAAATTCAGACGGCATCAATAGTACCCGAACGCGATCCGCGCCAAGCGCCCGGACCGCTAAAACGGCGACCACTGCAGAATCTATGCCGCCGGACAGCCCGAGGATGGCAGTCTTCAGGTTCATTTTTTGGAAATAGTCTTTAATGCCTAAAACCAGCGCGTCATGGATCAAAGGCGTCTTTATTTTCGGCTGTTCGCGGACCTGTCCGCCTGCGATCACTTTATCCAGATCGTATATGCGCAAACATTCTTCAAAATAAGGCGCTTCGTCGTATGTTTTACCGTCTGGAGACAAAACGACCGAACCGCCGTCAAAAATAATATCCGTCTGGGCACCGACCTGGTTGCAATAAAATAAAGGGAGTTTGTAACGCGCGACGTTGGCGCGCAATACGTTCAAACGGTCTTCCTGGTGATCATAAGAAAAAGGCGAAGCGGAAATATTGATCATCAGATCGGGCTGCTGAAGGATCAGTTGGTCCATGGGGCAGGAAGTATAGAGCGGATTTTCATTTCCCACGTTCCACATATCCTCGCAAATGGTCAGCGCTAATCGCTTTCCTTTAAATTCTATGATCTTGTATTCGGATCCCGGTTCAAAATAACGGTATTCGTCAAAAATATCGTAGGTAGGCAGCAGGGTTTTGTGTTGCACGTATTGCACTTTGCCGTCGGCTAAAAAATAAGCCGAGTTAAACAGGTCTTTTCCGTCTATGCGCGGATTGCGCGAAGGCGATCCGACAATAACTGCAATACCTTTTGCTTCCTTGGCCAGCGCTTCGACTGAAGCGTACGCTTTTTCAATAAAATCGGTAAATTCCAAAAAGTCGCGCGGCGGATAACCGCAGGTCGCTAACTCGCCGAATAAGATCAAATCGGCCCTCAAAGCTTTTGCTTTAATGACGTAGCCGATCATTTTTTCCAGATTCCCTTCAAAATTCCCTATATGATAATTGAGTTGAGCCAGCGCGATTTTCATAAATAACTGTTGTAATGCAAGTAAAAAACGAGTAAATTTCACGATGTAAACATAATCAAATCCAGCCGCCCTACGGGATAAAAATAAAAACCTTACTATACAAAGCCGCTCCTGGTATTGCGCAAATAAAATCGCTACATACAACAAAAAGTTTTCCACAGCGATAAAAAACAGCTAAAAGGCGGGGTAAAAAGCGTATCTTTGCAGATATGAGTAACTTTATAGTTTCGGCGCGAAAATACAGACCTGCCCGTTTTTCAGACGTTGTGGGACAAGCCCATATTTCTCAAACGCTGAAAAATGCCCTTAAAACGGGACAAATCGCGCACGCTTTTCTTTTTTGCGGCCCTCGCGGCGTAGGCAAAACCACGAACGCACGGATATTGGCTAAGATACTGAATTGTACCAATCGAACCGACGATTTTGAAGCCTGTAATGAATGTAATTCTTGTACAGCGTTTAACGAAAACGCTTCTTTTAATATTTTTGAACTGGACGCCGCTTCCAATAATGGCGTAGAACATATCAAATCGCTCATTGAACAGGTCAGATTTGCGCCGCAACAAGGCAAATATAAAGTTTTTATCATCGACGAGGTGCACATGCTGTCCTCCGCCGCTTTCAACGCTTTCCTGAAAACGTTGGAGGAGCCGCCCGCCCACGCTATTTTTATATTGGCGACCACCGAAAAGCATAAGATCATTCCAACCATTTTATCGCGCTGCCAGATATTCGATTTCAGACGCATTCAGATTGGCGATATAGTCGATCAGCTACAGAAAATTTGTAAGGCGGAACTTATTGAAGCCCAGGGCGACGCTTTACATGTCATCGCGCAAAAAGCGGACGGATCTATGCGCGACGCGCTGTCTATTTTCGACCGTATTGCCGGCGCAACCGATAAAAAAATAAGCTACCAGGACGTCGTCGATAACCTGAACCTGCTGGATTACGATTATTTTTTTAGAACTACCGACGCGGCGATGGAAGAGAACGGAGCCGAAGTATTTAACATCCTTGATCAGGTGATCAGGAACGGTTTTGAACCGGAGCTTTTCATTGACGGTTTGAGCGAACACTTGCGCAATCTGCTCGTTTGTAAAGATCCCGCTACCCTGGCCCTACTCGAAACGGGCGAAGAACTTCGATCCCGCTATCGCCTGCAATCTCAACTGGCGCCTGTCGCTTTCCTTCTGACGGCGCTGCAAATCGCTAACGAGTGCGATATCCATTTTAAAACCGCCCGCAACAAAAGGATTCATACAGAAATTGCGCTTTCAAAAATGGTTTATATCAGCCGGGCACTTGACGGCGCCGGTTTGTCTTCTAAAGTCCTGGATACTCCCCTGCCTTCGGTGGAAAAAAAAAATCCTGATCTGAGGAAGGAGGCTAAAACGTCACCAAAAGAACCGGTATCCGCCCCTGTTCAAAAGCCGGCTTCTTACATTTCCCCGTCCGATTCTACTTTTGATCTGTCCAAAGAGCCAAAACCCGGCCCGGCCCTTCCTTCAAAGGTTGCAAAATCGGCTACCATGACGTTCGCGCCTAAGATTGGCTCCATCTCAGAGATTACGGCTATGATAGAACGGGAGGAAGAATTGCTCTCTCAGGTAGTTTCGCGGCTGGACTTTAAAAACCTGGCGGATAGTTGGAAAAAATATGCTGAAACGGTCGAATCTCCTTCGCTTAAATTGGCGCTGCTCAACGCTTCATTGAGCCTGGACGGCCTTAAAGTAGTCGCTAAAACGGGATCGGAACTGGCGGTAGGAATGATGCAGACCGAACAAAACCTGATTACGTTCTTACGATTCGATCTGTCAGCTCCCGAGCTTTCGCTTCAAATATGGTTTGACGAATTCCTGGCGCCGGACGAAGTGAAATCAGCGCCATTAAAAAAATACCTTTCTGCGCGTGAAAAACTGCAAATGATGATGGAGGTCAACCCATTGGTTAAAGAATTCGCCATTAAATTTGGGTTAAAACCCGAAGAATAAAACCCTGTTGCTCAGTTTTTATAAATCTGCTTACTCATACTTTTAGGAAATAAACTGCTTTTTCCATGTTTGGAGGAAGCTTCTCCTCGTCTATTCACCTGGGTTTGGTATTGTTTGGTAGGACACCCCTCCCCTGTTTTACAAGACATGGCAAAAAGGAGAGCTATAAATAAAATGCCGGATAAATTTTCTCTGATATATTTCAACATAGGGGAGCAGTTATTTCGACAAATATAAGCGCCCTACAGCTTATTTCCAATTCAATTATCTAAACCGCCGTAAGACCGTTGAAATTTGACGTTAGTTTTTATATTTTTGCAACGCTCAATTCATATTAATCAGTTTAATTTATGGCTACCGTTTCAGAATTACAAAATATCGCTACGCAGGTTCGCCGCGACGTGGTCCGCATGGTATATTACTCGGGTAACGGACATCCGGGAGGCGCGCTTGGATGCGCCGACTTTTTTACCGCTTTATATTTCCGGGTGATGAAACGCAACCATAATTTTGAAATGGAAGGCGCTAACGAAGATTTATTTTTCCTTTCCAATGGGCACATTGCCGCCGTATGGTATAGCGTGCTAGCCCGTAGCGGCTATTTTCCCGTCAACGAACTGAGTACGCATCGCAAAATAAACAGCCGTTTACAGGGTCATCCGACCACGCATGAAGGATTGCCGGGAATTCGTATTGCTTCAGGTTCTCTTGGGCAGGGTCTATCCGTAGCCGCAGGCGCGGCCTTAGCGAAAAAAATGAACGGAGACGATTGTACCGTCTATGCTCTTACAGGAGACGGCGAGCTCCAGGAAGGGCAAATTTGGGAGGCCGCCATGTTTGCGCCGTTTCATAAACTGGATAACCTGATCGTAACCGTCGACTGGAACGGTCAACAAATAGACGGCCCCAACGATCACGTGCTATCCCTGGGCGACCTTAAAGCAAAATGGCAGTCTTTTGGATGGATCGTTCTGGTAAACCCAAAAGGTAACGATATGAAGTCGGTCCTAAGTTACCTGGCAAAGGCAAATAATCAGTTGGGGCAAGGGAAACCGGTCGTCATATTAATGAAAACGGCGATGGGGAGCGGCGTGGATTTCATGATGGGCAGCCATAAATGGCACGGCGTTGCTCCAAATAAAGAACAATTGGAGAAAGCGTTAACGCAATTGCCGGAAACCTTAGGAGATTTTAAAGCGGCCGTCTAATTTTTGGCGCTGAATTTGAAATATACCAATCGTTACCGGAAACGGACGCTCTACAAATAACTTAAAATAAAAGATAGCCGGCGATTATTAAGCATATAATTACAAACGAACCGCGCTACTTCTTTCTTAAGTTATTAATAATCAATAAAATAAAAACTAACGGCTAAAAGCTAGAAGCTAATGGCTGCTTAAATTACAAATAGGGGTATTTTTATGTTTTTCATTGGCTCCGGCGTTCCAACGTCGGAGTTTTTTTATTTAAAATTCTCGTATGCGCCTATCGTAGGAGCGGTTCCATTCCGGGGCTTATTCTCAATATCTACTGCTACGCCCTGTACTGGGAAGGCATTCTTCAAAGCGATCGAAAGCGAATCCGGTCTGTAATTATTATTGCCGGCGTCCGTAAAGATCCGGTCGCCGCTTTTTGTCTGGATGCAATTGATGCAGTTTTTCAAAAAATCGGGATAATACGCCGGTTGCGTAGGGTCGAGAAGATTTTTAACACGGACAATTGAATTCTTGAAATTTATATTGAATTGTATGTCGGGTCGCGCTCTTAAAACCGAGGGATTATTTAAGCCGATCATGTCTTCTTTTGAACCGTACAGGATACAATTGACGACCGAAAGATTGGTCAAATTGTTGGGCCGAATTAAAGAGCAATCGGAATTGACGCAGGAAAAATTATTCACATTCAGCGATAAGGCGTCTTTGCTATAACTCGCCATCGTACAATAGGTCAAATCATAATTTCCGCCGTATTCCAATTGAACGCAGTCGCTACCCGTATTATAGAATAAACAATTTTCCGCGCTGATCGAACTATGGTATCCGTGTAAACTGGAACCGGTAATATTATAGATCTTACTATTTTTGATAACCAGGCTGGCCGAGGAATCAACGTTGATACCAAACTTAGCGTTTTTAATCGTCGCGTAACTGATACTATTGCCCGCGCTGCCTGAGCTCAATATGATTCCGCCCCATTGACCGTCGTCGGACGCGAATTCGGGCTCCAGGCGGTCGCCCTGTATGGTTACCGGTTTATCCACAGTTCCCTGAATATCTATTTTTGCCGTATGGGTAGCGTAAATAATTCCGTCGTTATAGATCGCCTTAGTTGAATCGGGAAATTTAGCCAGTCCTCCGTGAACGTAAATTCTGGTTCCCGCCGGTATGATTAAGTTGACGCTATCCAATACCAGGAAGCCATACACGACATAAGGCTTGGGATCGCTCAAACTGACCGTTCCGCCGTGGGCGTTTAAATAAGGAAAAGTTCCTTTACCGAACCGGTTGGGTAGATAATTAGCATTTTGGCCAAAAGCTTCCAGTACAACGCGTTGCTGCGCGCCGTTCAGATCAAAAACCATATTGGCGTCTATCACAAAAGGGCTGGTAGAAACAGGCGCGTTGGGGTTAACGGTAACCTCGGCAAATACATAAATACTGTCGTTGGGCGGCACGGTCACGTCTTTGAATTCATAACCGGGAACGCCGTCGATATTTATTCGAAAAGTGGAATTGGTATTGTTTTCAAGATATATCCTGCTGATTTTTAACGATTGGCTATATGGGTTCTTTACTTTAAAAAAACGGGTAGCCGACCCGATCTGCGTAAAAACGGTATCAAAATGTAGGGTATCCACAGTAAAAGAAACCTGACCGCCGGAAGTTCGATAGCTTTCTTCTTTACGGCAACCAAAAAAAACGACGCAGCCCGTCAGTAAAATAAAAATAACTGGTTGAATATATTTCATATTCTAAGAAGCCTAATCGATTTAAAGCGATGTAAATAAATAAACATGATGACAGGACTCTAACGCCTTTTTAAAGTGCAAATGTATATATAAAAACTTAAAATCTCATTTTCTAAAAACTCAAGGTATAAAAAAAGAGACTGCCAGAACCGACAGCCTCTCTAAGCAAAAACAGCATAATATAAATTCCCAGAACATATTTCTATAAAGACCGAAGCGGAAAAAGATTATATAATAATCTAAAAGCTGATTTCCACCGGACGCAATCAATTAATACTGAGTCAGTTTAAATTTCATAACTCATATTTCATAATTCCTTACTGATCTAATCTATTTAATTGATAGCCTTCAATTGTAGAGATTAATTCTTCGGCCAGATGATTATCGGCGCCCGGGTAACCCAGCGACTGCAATCCTTTCGCCCAGCCTTTGTAATCATTGGACCGCAAGCGCTTCAATTTTGAAAACTTACCCGTCGTGATAAAAACGCTGTGATCCCTGAAACTCACCCAGGCGTTTTCATAGCGGCGGTAGGCGACCCCGTCGTAGACGTCTTTGGGTCCCTGCCAGTCAAAACTGGCCGGAGCGCCAAAATGATTATTCGAGTTAACCGCCATATCCCGTTTACCCGCATAGCTTTCTCTTAAAGCCTGTGCAAGGATAAGCGCCGCCGGAATACCAAACTTCTTTTTTTCCGCGACCGCGACAGAAGCAAACCGTTTTAAATAAGCGATCTTGGTTTCCTCGTCTATTTCGGGAAATTCTGCATTTTTCTTGTCCTTATTAAATCCTAAAATACGACCAATATCCAAAGGAATACCGGAATCTGCGGCGTCTGCGTTTGGTTTAATAGCAGTCGTACTTTCTACAGGACGGGGCTGAAAATCTGTTTTATGAACGTCGTTTTTTGGCGAGTTTAATTGTATATGAAAACTAAGCTCATTTTTAAAACAAGCAATGATAATTAAGGTCAATAAACTAATTTGAAACCAATATTTTTTAATATATTCGCTCAAAGTAGCCGGGCGATTAGACGGTTGCATGACTATATAATTTAAAGATAATCGGTTTTGAGCGGTCGGCGCTCATTGAATGAAATATAGAAAACTCTGATAAAGTAAAATACAAGAAAGACCGCTTACTTGCGAATTACCCGCCTCATGATCTATAAAAAGAAAATTATAAGTGTTTCGACCGTGTGAAAATGAACTGCAAATTAAAACAATTTATTTATAATTGTCAAATTATTGGGCGTTTATTTTAACAAAAAGTTTAAAAAACATTTCTGATTGCTGATTACTTTAATAATTTTCATCCCGTCTGTTGCAAACTTTTTATCTTTGTAGTGTAATATTAATGATCACCTACTAAACCAGTATTTTATGCCAGCCGCCGTACATGCTCCTCTTACCCGCTTTGCTTTAGGAATTGCCGAGTCCGAAACACTTAAAATGGCCCAGATGGCGCGCGACCTGCGCGCAAAAGGGCACGACGTCATTTCCCTGAGCCTCGGCGAACCCGATTTCGACACGCCAGAACACATCAAAGCCGCCGCAGTGCAGGCCCTCAAAGACGGATATACCAAATATACGCCCGTCCAAGGATTGCCCGAACTGACAAAAGCCATTTCTGAAAAATTTAAGCGGGAGAATAACCTGAACTACGCGCCCAACCAGATCATCGTTTCGACCGGCGCTAAACAGAGCATTGCTAATATCGCGCTCGCGTTGTTAGAGGAAGGGGACGAATGTATTATTTTTACCCCTTATTGGGTTTCTTATGAGGTCATCGTGAAAATGACCGGCGCTACCCCTGTATACGTGAAAGCCAGCATTGACCAGGATTTTAAAGTCACCGCCGAACAGGTGAGAGAAGCCATCACCGACCGCACTAAAATGGTCCTATTTTCTTCGCCCTGTAACCCGACCGGCTCCGTTTTCACCGAAGCTGAATTGAAATCTATAGCAGACGTTCTAGCGCCTCACGAGGATATTTTTATTGTATCCGACGAAATTTATGAACATATTAATTTCGGTAAACAGCATATCAGCATCGGCGCTTTTGAAGGCGTTCGCGATAGAACCATTACCGTCAACGGATTCGCTAAAGGATTCGCAATGACCGGATGGCGCTTAGGCTATATGGGAGCTCCAAAATGGCTGGCCGACGCCTGTAACCGTATTCAGGGACAATTTACATCCGGAGCGGCTTCGTTTAGTCAAAAGGCCGCCGTCACGGCGCTCGAATCCGACCTGGCCCCTACTTATAAAATGAGGGATACTTTCTTGCACCGCCGCGATTTGATCATTGGCCTGATTAGTAAAGTCCCCGGTTTCAAAGCCAATCATCCCGAAGGAGCTTTCTATTTATTCCCCGACGTCAGCGCGCTTTTTGGAAAGACCGACGGCAAAACAACCATCCGCAACGCCGACGATTTTGCCGATTACATCATGCTGACCGCTTTTGTAGGGATCGTTTCCGGTTCCGCTTTCGGCGACGATAATTGTGTCCGCATTTCATACGCAGCCAGCGACGAGCAGTTAATAGAAGCGGTGAAAAGGATCGATACCGCTGTTAGAAAATTATATTAGAGTACGTCTGCATTGATCGTCAGCAAAAGCGGTTTAACGCCGGGCTAGCTTTTGTAGATATACAACTTTACACCATGAATAATACGGCGTTTTTGAGTTACCTTTTAGTTCAACATTTTCCCAAACTAAATATATTATGAGGGTGCGGTCAGATACGACTCATACATGCATCATATACGGCTTGTGTACGGCTTATATGCGACTCAAGGGGTTGACGGATATAAGGATAAAGGGAAGTCCTGGCCGGTATTTAGGGGATAAAAAGGGGATAGGTTCTCATGGTATCGACTTCTGATTTTTGGATCTATCGTCCCGACGCCATTTTTAGACTTATTCAACCCATTATTCGCATTCCTAATAATAAAAAACCGTCCCGATTTAATCGGGACGGTTTTCTAATTTTAATTCGTGGAGCTGGAGGGATTCGAACCCTCGTCCGGACAAAGCGCCTGAGAGCTTTCTACATGTTTAGTTTTTAATTAAATTTTCGAGCTTTGGAAAGACTAAAAACAAGCCCGTGCCATCGCCTTAGCTTCAGAATTTCGCAAGACGGTCGAAGCGATCCGTCAAACTATCTCCAGGTTTGGATGATGTGCGTAACTTGCTGTATATGGAGACTCAAACAAGCGGCACAATGGTGATTAATTCCTAGAATTAAGCAGCCATGGCATATTGATAGTTGCCAGCTAAAGGTTGACGATTATTTTTTACGAAGTAACCCGTCATGCTTCGACATGCTTACTAACCTGCTTAACTTTCCCGTCGATTCCAGTCAGCCCCGATAATTTGTTCTTTGGGGAGGCAAAGATAACATTTTTAAGATTAAAATGGTTCGCTTTCTGTTATTTTCCATTTTCTTGAACCCTTTTAACTGCGTTGGTAAAATTATAGGCGCCGTTATTTATCTTTACGCTGGAACATTAGAAAATAGGCGTTTACTTATAAGGATGCCTTTGAGTTTTATTTTTGAACCGACCATTTAATTCGCTTTTACTATTAATATCTGCCATAAATCTCTGCCTGCCATGAAAAAAAAATTATTCATCCTGTTTGCCTTATGGAGCATCACTTCTTCTCTATTATACGGGCAAAAAAATAACGACGTTAAACCCGTCGTCGATCCTTCGCTCATGTCCTCGCTCAAATGGCGCCAGGTCGGGCCGTTCCGCGGAGGCCGCAGCATCGCCGTAGCGAGCCACGCCGACCAGCCTCTGACTTTTTATTTTGGCGCAACCGGCGGCGGAGTGTGGAAAACCATTGACGGCGGGAATACCTGGCTTCCAATCTCCGATTCTACATTTACTTCCAGCAGCGTGGGGGCCATTGCAATCGCTCCTTCCGATCCAAACATAGTTTACGTCGGCATGGGCGAATCTGCCATCAGGGGCAATATGTCTTTTGGCGACGGAATGTACAAATCTTACGACGCAGGAAAAACATGGAAACATATCGGGTTGGAAAAATCCTACGCCATCGGGCGAATTGTAGTAAACCCGACCAACCCGGATCTAGTCTATGCGAGCGCGCTGGGCAAAGTGTTCGGTCGCAATAAAGAACGCGGCATCTATAGGAGCAAAGACGGCGGAGCCAATTGGGAACTGGTGTTGAGTAAAGACGATAAGACGGGCGCAATGGATATTTCGATGGATCCAAACAATCCTTTAATTCTTTACGCCGCGCTTTGGGAATGTTACCGCAATAATTTTGAAATGAGCAGCGGCGGCCCGGGCAGCGGTTTGTACAAATCGACTGACGGAGGGACTACCTGGAAAGATATTTCTAAAAAGCCCGGTATGCCGGTTGGCTTGTTGGGCAAGATCGGCATCGCGGTTTCTCCGCAAAATTCAGCGCGCGTTTGGGCGCTCGTGGAAAATAAGAACGGCGGCTTGTTCCGTTCTGACGACGGGGGCGAGAACTGGGCGCAGATCAATACGGATAAAAATCTTTGGCAGCGTCCCTGGTATTATATGCGGGCGGTCTGCGACCAGGAAAGCGCCGACGGTCTCTATATTATGAATGTAGAAATGTGGCATACTTCTGACGGAGGCAAGTCATTCAAAAACATCCGGGTTCCGCACGGCGACACGCACGACTTATGGGTAGACCCTAAAAATCCGCAGCGCATGATCCTCGGCGACGACGGCAGCGCGTCCTGCTCTTATAATGCCGGCAAAACCTGGACGGATATTGATATTCCAACGGCGCAATTTTACCATGTTTCACTGGATAATGATTTCCCGTACCATATTTACGGCGCGCAACAGGATAACTCAGCCGTTCGGATCAAAAGCCGCGAACCTGCCGGCTATGCGATCGGCATTAAAGACTGGGACGTTGTGGCGGGCGGCGAAAGCGGTTATATTGTAAGCGACCCCAACAATTCAGATATCGTGTACGGCGGTAGCTATATGGGCTACCTCGCCAGAGGGGATATGAAAACCGGCGAACATAAAAACGTTTCCCCGTATCCGGTCAGCACGCTCGGCGCGGGTTCCGAAGATATGAAATACCGTTTTCAATGGACGTATCCGATGGTCTTTTCGCCGCACGATCCTAAAACTTTGTACGCCTGCTCGCAATACGTGCACCGGACGCGCGACGAAGGGCAAACCTGGGAAGTGATTTCTCCGCCATTGACGAAAGGCGATACCGCCACCCTCCGTTCCAGCGGCGGCCCTATTACTAAAGATAACACAGGCGCGGAAACTTTCAGTACCATCTTCACTTTTGCGGAGTCGCCGGTTAAAGCAGGCATTTTATGGGCGGGTTCCGACGACGGCTGGCTCCATGTCAGTAAGGATAACGGCAAAAACTGGGAAAAACTCCAAGTGCGCGGCCTACCGGACTGGGCGCTCATGAGCATCATCGAGCCGTCTCATTACGAAGCGGGCGCCGCCTACCTTGCCGCCAACCGGTATAAACTGGACGATACTAAACCGTATCTATTTAAAACGACGGACTACGGTAAAACCTGGAAATCCATTACCGAAGGGCTTCCAGCTAACGCCTACTGCCGGGTTGTGCGCGAAGATCCAATTAAAAAAGGTTTGTTATACGCCGGAACTGAAATTGGCTTATTTATTTCTTTCAACGACGGCGACTCCTGGCAACCGTTCCAACTGAATCTGCCCATGACGCCGGTCCACGATATTGCCGTTCAGGCGCGCGACCGCGACCTCGTGGTCGCTACGCACGGACGTTCTTTTTGGGTATTGGACAACCTTGAGCCCGTCTATCAGCTCATGGACAATAAAAATATTACGAACGCTTATCATTTATTCGCGCCTGAACCCGCTTATCTGACTCAGGGCGGATCTTTCAGCTCCCCCGAAATGCAGATAGGAGCTAACGCGCCATCCGGCCTGCTGGTCAATTATTACTTAAAAAATAAACCATCGCAGGAAGTCGCGCTTACTTTCCTCACCGCATCCAGGGATAGCGTGATCCGGTACTCGTCCAAAAAAGACAGGAAAGGAAAAGCGGTGGAGATCAATCAGAATTTTTACCAGAAGGAAAAAGCGGAGCGTCCGGGCGTCATTCCCGCTGAAGCTGGTTTAAATACTTTCCAGTGGGACATGCGCTATCCTGACGCGACCGACGTCGACGGGGGAGTAGTTATGTGGAGCGGTTCTACTGCGGGGCCTAAGATTCCTCCAGGAAAATATATCGTATCGCTGTCGGTTAAAGATTCCGTCGTGATGCAGCAGCCTTTTGAAATTAAAAAAGACCCTCGGGTAACGGCGACCGACGCCGACCTTGCCGAATCCGTCCGCTTGCAACTTCGCGTGCGCGATAAACTTTCTGAAACGCATAAAGCGGTAAACGATTTGCGCTCCATCCGTAAACAGGTGAATGATTACATGGCGGGCGTCACGGATACCGTCTTTAAAAAAGAACTGGAAAAAACAACCAAGCCCCTGCTGGATTCTTTAAAAGGGATTGAAGGCGCATTGGTACAAAGCGACGCTAAAGCCGGACAGGACCTGTTGGCTTTACCCATTCGCTTAAACGACAAGTTGGCCGGACTCGGTTCTACAGCAGCTTCTTCGTTTGCGCGGCCCACCTCGCAAACCTGGCTGGCGCTGGACGATATTACCCCTTTGATCGACGTACAGGTAAATAAACTAAACCGGATCATTATCGAAAAGATACCAGCTTTTAATCAGTTGGTGGAAAACCGACGCACCCCCGCTATCAAAATTGAATCAAAAGTAGTGAAGCCTTAAATATGAATTATCCCGAACTTTTTAACAGTAAAAGTTCGGGATTTTTTATAGATTCTAGATAAATTAAGCGTCTCACTTGATTACATTTTACGCTAATAAATATTTTGCAAACTCATAATTTATCCTTCATAACTCATTCCTAATAACCATCTCCGTGTTTTTTTTCTTTTCCAAAGCGCTTTTTTCTCTTACGCAGCCACTATTTTGGCTTCTGGCACTGTTGTTATGGGCTTACCGGACCAGGAGCCAGGAAAGAAGAAAAACCCTGTTGAAAATTGCCTTCTGGAGCATATTGCTAGCGAGTAACCCGCTCATTCTTAATACCGTTTGCCGGGCATGGGAAAGCGCGCCGACGTCAATTGATTCGATAAAAGATACATTTGACGTTTGTGTAGTATTAGGCGGATTTTCCAATATGGCCGTCCTGAAAAACGATTCCCGGCTTCAATTAGGAGTCGCGGCCAATCGGTTGACTGACGCTTTGTATTTATATAAAAAAGGCAAAGTCAAAAAAATATTGATTAGCGGCGGAAGCGATGAACTTGTGGGAGAACAGCGGTCGGAAGCGGTGCAGGCTAAAGATTTTATCCTGGCGATGGGCGTCAGGGACGCCGATCTGATCCTCGAAGACAGGTCGAGAAATACGCACGAAAACGCTCTTTTTACCAGACAAAAACTTAGGTCGGTTAGCCCGTTTCCAAGCATATTGCTGATTACTTCGGCGTTTCACATGAAAAGGGCGGTAGCTTGTTTCAAAAAAGAAGAAATACCCGTTTATACCTTTCCCGCCCATTTTATGGGCGCTTATTTTCAATGGACGCCGCGAATGATCATCAAACCTGACGACGACTTTTTGTGGAAATGGCAATTCCTGATCAAGGAATGGATAGGATGCGTTGTTTATAAGATCCGCGGATATATTTAGCAGGCTGCATAAACGTTAAAAAGGCTGCTTCCAAGAAGGAAGCAGCCTTTTCATATTTCTGCAATTATGCCGGCGATTTGATCCGGTTAACTTTTCCGTCGTCGCCGTAAAGTTCCAGCGATTTCTTATTATAGGCCATCGCCGCTTCTTCAGCGGTGTCGTACATCCCCAGGTGAACGGATTTACGGTTAATGGAAATAACTGCCCGGTATCGGTTATTTTCCTGGTAGACGCCTGTGTATCCGGCGCGGCTACTGGTTTTGCGTTGTCGGCTGGCTACGGAACGGGAGCGCCATAAGAGGTTATCCAAGCGGCAATCGAGTTTATCCCCGTTTTTCGCTCCGACCAGGTTTTTTACGCTTGACCGTTTATCGGCCAAAAATTTTTCAGCTAATAATTTATGCAGGTAAATAGTTTCCGTTTTATACCCGCCTTCCGCCTTTTTCCAGGTTTTTTGGAAAACCACGCATCCGCTGGAATGCTTTCTTAGATTATCCACAAATTTAATCTTTGAGAAATAAGGGTCGGAAGTCAGATACTCGTAAACATTATCGTCTACGATGACGTTGTCGTCGGCGTTTTTTAATTTAATTTTTACTAACACGATCACACATTTTAATAGTTAACAATTGCTTTAGCGATTATATTTGCTAAGACGCATAAAAAATAAATCTTTGTAAACCAGAGATTATCTTAAGATTTAAAGTAAATTTTTCGTGGAGTTAAAATTTTGTATGATGATTTATTGTTTTGCCGGCGGTATGAATATTTTCAAATGGTCATCTAAAAAACGTCCCAAGGAAGAGGGAAAATTTAACAACGCTCTTATTGTTATACAAAAATAGTAAAGGTTAACGAATTTTTCAAATTTATCTTATTTATAAAAGCATAAATTTGTTCATTTATTCATTAATTAATTTTTACTTACGAATAAATGAGCAATAACGATCGGGATTTGCTTTTTATGAAACGCGCTTTAGAATTAGCGGCTTTAGGCAAAGGATATGTAAAAACCAATCCGCTGGTGGGCGCCGTACTGGTTTATAACAATCATATTATCGGCGAAGGGTATCATGAAAAATTCGGGGCCGCTCATGCCGAAGTAAATGCCGTAAATTCAGTCCCAGCAACCGACCGGGGATTGATTAAGGGTTCCGTTCTATATGCGTCGTTGGAGCCGTGTTTCCATTTTGGCAAAACCCCTCCATGCGTCGACCTGATCTTAAAAGAAAGAATTCCTAAGGTCGTGATCGCCTGTATTGACCCCAACCCTAAAGTATCCAGTAAAAGCGTTGAAAAATTAAGAGCGGCAGGCGTTGAAGTAATTATCGGCGTTGGCGAAAAAGAAGGAAAAGAACTTATTAAACCGTTTATTAAAAATATTAACCTTCAGGCGCCTTACGTGATCCTTAAGTGGGCGCAATCCGCCGACGGTTTTATCGGGAAAAAAGATAAGTACGTATGGATCAGTAACGACTTTACAAGACGCCTTTCCCATAAATGGCGCGCCGAATCGGACGCGGTCATGGTCGGGGCTCAGACCGCCCGAACAGATGATCCTCAGCTTGATCATCGATATTACTTCGGGGCCGCTCCTGTGAGAATTTCTTTTGATAAAGATCGCTCCCTACCTTTGGACGCCCGTCTTTTAGATCAATCCGCGCCTACCCTTATTTTTACTAATTTTCCCGAACCCGTTTATTCCGGCGCCCAGACCCGGTTCTTCTCCTATCCCCTTTCTGTTACAGATCTTTTAAGGCAATTATACGCCGAAAATATTGGCGCCCTTCTCGTGGAAGGAGGCGCGCAGCTAATAAACGCTTTTATCATTGAAGAATTATGGGATGAAGCCCGTGTTTTCCACAGCCCTGTCATTTTAAGCGAGGGTATTGCCGCGCCTTTGATTTCTTATTCATTATTAAAAAAAACCGCTCGCCTTGACGATAATAAGATTTTATACTACCGTCAAGATCCATAAATAATATAAAAAAAATAGGCGGCCCGATTAATCAGGCCGCCCATCCAGTATATCAATTACAGAACTAAAAATTGTCCTTTATATTTGTTCGGTTGTTAGATTTTCTTCGGGCGCGGCCAAAGAGTTTGGAGTTTCTGGAACTGTAGACGGAACTTCGAGGCTACTTACTGCTTCTTCTGATTTTTTAGCTCCGCCTCCCCGGCGAGTTTTACGGACGCGTTTTTTACCACCTTCCAGTTTCTCTGCCAGCATGAGTTCATTGTAATCCACTAATTCGATCATGGCAGTTTCGGCGCTATCTCCTTGACGGAAACCCGTTTTAACCACGCGTACGTACCCGCCCGGACGGTTTGCCACTTTAATGGATATAACGTCAAATAATTCCTTAATAGACTCTTTTTCCTGTAAGTAACTAAACGCAACCCTTCTGTTATGAGTCGTATTTTCTTTACTTTTAGTAATTAGCGGCTCAATAAATACTTTCAGCGCTTTCGCTTTTGCTAAAGTAGTGTTAATGCGCTTATGTTGTATTAGCGCGTTCGCCAGATTTTTAAGGAGCGCCGTCCGGTGTCCTTTTTTCCTGCCCAGGTTATTTACCTTATCCCCGTGTCTCATGATCGAAAAATGTTAACTTCGCAACACCGGACTACCTGATTTTTTGCCTTTTAACAGCCTCAATCCAGGATCATTGTCAAACGGTAATTTGCATCAATGAAATAATATCTTAATTAAATTGTCAAGAATTATAAAAGATTAAATAAATTATTAATAATAATTCATAAATCATAACTCATAACTATTTTTATTCTTCTTCTAATTTATACTTAGATAAGTCCATACCGAAATTCAGCCCTTTATCCTGTAGCAATTCTTCAATTTCTACCAGTGATTTCTTGCCAAAATTTCTGAACTTCAGAAGCTCGTGCGTATCATAGCGTACCAGTTCCGCTAAAGAATTGATTTTAGCCGCTTTCAGACAGTTATAAGCGCGTACAGATAGATCAAGATCTTCGAGCGACGTCTTCAGCAGTTTGCGCATATGCAAGATATGCTCGTCGACCACATTGTCTTCGCGGCTGCGCTCGTCCTCAAAGTCGAAATAATCTTCGTTGGTGATCAATACCAGGTGTTGGATCAGTATACGGGACGCTTCTTTAATGGCGTCTTCCGGATGAATAGTGCCGTCGGTTTTGATATCGATCGTCAGTTTTTCATAATCCGTACGTTGGCCAACACGCGTATTGGATACCTTATATGAAACGTTTTTAATTGGCGTATAAATTGCGTCGATCGGGATCAGCCCGATGGTAGCGTCTTTAGGAAGGCTCTCGTCTGCCGGAACATACCCGCGTCCTTTGGTCACTGAAAATTCCATTTCCAAACTCACAGACGGCTCCATGTGGCAAATGATCAACTCCGGGTTCATTACTTTAAAAACATTGGTCGCCTCTTCAATATCGCCCGCAATAAATTTATCTTTACCGCTGATGGTCAGGTAGATTTTCTCGCTGGCCATCTCGTCGTCCGCGATCAGTTGCTTTAAGCGCAATTGCTTTAAGTTCAGAATGATCTCCACCACGTCTTCCACTACGCCTTTTATAGCGGCAAATTCATGATCAACGCCAGCTATCCGGACTGCGGAAATAGCGTAACCTTCTAAAGAAGACAATAAAACTCTGCGGATTGAATTTCCGACCGTCTGACCAAAACCAGGTTCCAACGGTTTAAATTCAAATTGCCCTTCAAAGTCATTGGCTTTCTGCATCAATATCTTATCGGGCTTCTGGAAATTTAATATGCTGACTTTTGACATTTTATAGGATAGGGATGGTAATAAAAAATATTTAACGCGTTCCGGGATGGATAAAACGTCTTTGAAATTAATGGAAAAGCGCTTAAACTATAATTGATAAAAGATACCGCTTGGTATCTCTTATCAATTTTCCATAAATTATTTAGAATATAGCTCTACAATAAGCTGCTCGTTGATCTTTTCTGGTATCTGCTCTCTAAGCGGATAACTAATAAATGTGCCTTGTTTCTTGTCGGGATTCCAGTCAAGCCAAGAAAATCTTTTAACCTCGGATTTACCGCCCATCTGGTTTTTAATGTTCTCATTGCCCTGCGACTTGCCGCGAATGGCAACTACGTCGCCCGGACGCAAATGATAGGAGGGAACATTAGATACAATTCCGTTGACGGTTACATGCTTGTGGGAGACCAATTGCCGCGCCCCTCTGCGGGTAGGCGAAACGCCCAGCCTATAAACGACGTTGTCCAGGCGAGCCTCCAAATATTGAAGTAAAACTTCACCCGTAACGCCGTGCGCTTTGGTAGCGTTCTCAAATGTTTTTCTAAACTGACGCTCCAGCAGGCCGTAAGTATATTTTGCTT